>CAYVSA010000046.1:6815-16386 GCA_964454175.1 uncultured Pseudomonadota bacterium | reverse complement strand
TTATCTGGGCCCATCATTTCAAGGAGGCATGAATGAAAATGGTAAAGCTAAAAGAGAATTGTATGAAGACATTAATAATATTCAATATTCCGCTGATCATTCTGGCGTTGACTGCACTCCCTGCCCAGGCCGGGTGGGTTGCGACGACCCAGGAGGACGTATCCTATTATGGGAACGGCGTCCTGAAACAGGTTCCATCCTCTCAGGAAGGCGGACCCGAATCGATCATGAACTTCACAAAGGGCACCGTAACCATGCTGAACCATGACTCCCGCACCTACACAACTTTCAGATTCGAGGAGTTCTGCCAGTTCATCAAGAAGATGTACGCAGGCGCCGGCCCGGAAATGCTGGCTATGATAAAGCAGATGAACGAAGCGAAACCGAAACCGAACGTAAAAATAAGCAGGATCGGCAAGGGTGAGACCATTGCCGGGTTCGCGACAACGAAATACAAGGTGATGAACAACGGCAAGATTGAAAGGACCGTCTGGATGGCCGAGGACGGGCGACTGAAAAAATACAACAACTCATACTTTGACAAAGCTATGGCCAGCATCAAGAAGATGAGTCAGTGCGATGATATAGGGATGAGCGGTCAAACGGTGGACACTTCATCAGCCTACCTGAACCTGATGAAGAGCGGCTGGCTCATGAAAGAAGATGTCGTGAATGAGGATGATATGAGCGGGTCGTCCCCTCCAGTTGAAAAGCTGGTGGAGAAGAATCTCCCCGCATCCACCTTCAGCATCCCGCAGGGCTACAAAAAGGTCCCCCTGGCGCAGTTTAATATGGGCGAGTAGTGCGCAGCAGACAGAAGTGAGATTCAGTCCAACGTCCAACGTATAACACTAATAATGGGATACATATTGCTAATCCCCTCCCTTGACGGGAGGGGATTAAAAGGAATTTATTTTTTTGGTTTTAACCTATCCCATTTCTCCCCTTCATCCCTGCCAGAATATCCAGTGTGAATTTGATTTTGGATCCTGGGCCCAGGATCATGGACAGATAACTACCCCAGGATCTCACGCGCCCGATACCACCCAGCCTCTTTCGACGCCTCAGTCCTCTCCCCGGAAAAGTCCAGCATGGGCCCCAGTGGCTCCTTCGGCTCGATTATAGTGCACTTGAACCACTTGTAAGGTTTGCCCTTTACGTTTGTCAGGGTGAGGCCTGCCTTTTCGGCCTCTTTTACGTTCCTGTTGATGTGGATGAACTCCCTGATGTCGGATGTGAAGATCTCGTTTCCCGCAATGGCAATTGTTCGGATCCCGATGTCCAGGACGTTGTGAAATTCACCGGTCACAGGCGACGGGTGGCTTGGCCGGCAGTTTATGATGAACACCTCACCCGGATCCTGGTCCAGGACGTCCCCGATGGGGGAGAAGCGCCGCAGGGAGCCGTCCACCATATCCTGGCACTCGTCTGAGACCGGCATGGGCGGCCATATTATGGGCATGACCGTGGAGGCCAGAATAGCTTTTTTAATGTCCGGGCTGTCGTGGTGGTAGAGCGTATAGCGGCCGGTCCTCAAAGAAACGGTCCCCACTCTGAAGTCCACCTTGAACTCTTTCGGGTCGATCTCCCTTTCAATGATCTTTGCCAGGGGCTCGTTGCCGTAGACGGACTTGGCGCCCATCAGGAGTTTCAGATAGGTGAAGAAGTTCAGTTGACCGGTGTAGACCTTGTTGTCACAGATGGTCTTCCAGATCGCTTCTAACCGATGGTACTTGCCCATGGCCAGCATAGCGCCGTTCAGGGCACCCACCGATACTCCGGCTATAACGTCCCACTTATATCCCTTCTCCTCGCGAGCGTACTTTTCCACCCCCACCTGGAACGCCCCCTTGGCACCTCCTCCACTTAAAACCAGCGCAACTTTACCCATCAGATTCCTCCGGAAAATCCTGCAAAATATCGCTTCAACTTGAGATCAATTCTGCATATATTATAGCACGCGGCATGGAACCGGCACGAAGGAACCATTCTACACCAATAGTCTTACCCCGGCCTTACGACTTCAGATCGGTCATACACCGACGGTGACCCTTTGCCATTTGAGGCAATTGAGATATGCTTGAGATCGAATTTATCTCTGCAGCAGGCTGTCACCTACCGGGTCCACCAGCAGGAGAACTGATTGCGTTTCCCTATCCAATTTATTTTCGTTTTAGCCGCCGGATCCGTACTGGCATCTGCCTGCGCTCACACCGCGTCGGAACCGGCTGGCCAGCTAACGCAGGGCCTTCCCGGCAGCTATTCCCCCTACCAGGAGGGAACACCTGCACCGGACAAGTGGTGGGAGTCCTTCGGATCAGAGGAGCTCAACACAGTAGTTGAAGATGCTCTGAAGGGCAGCCTCACCCTGAAGCAGTCATATTACAGGCTTCAACAGTCCGGAGCACTGGCAGTCAAAGCCGGCGCCGACCGCTGGCCTGACCTGAAGATCTCTTCTGAAATTTCCAACACCCGCAGGAGAACAGACACCGGGCTGGTCCCGGCCTCAACCGGTACCAGCAAAAAAAGGAGCATCAGCCTTGCCAGCAGCTACGAGCTTGACTTGTGGGGGCGTGTTAAGAGTGACTTCCTTTCAGCACAAATAGACAGGGAAGTCTCTGAAGAAGACCTTTACACCTCTGCTCTTTCCCTGGCCTCGGAAGTCACTCTCACATGGCTGGAGATAACGTCGGTCAAGCAGCGGTTGCTATTGATAAAGGACCAGATCAGGACCAACCTTATTACGCAGGAACTCATTGAGCTCCGATTTCGCAAGGGTGCCGCTAGCGCCCTGGACGTTTTTCAGCAGCGTCAGGCCGTTAAAGAAACAGAATCCTCGCTGCCTCTTCTCGAGGCAAGCCTGGAGACGCTCAAACACAGGCTGGCCATATTGAGCGGAAAACTGCCTGGCACAGACCTGGCCCTGGCTACCAGCAGGCTCCCGGACTCCGGTCCGCTGCCGGAAACAGGTATTCCTGCAGACCTGCTTATCCTTCGTCCCGATGTTCGTTCTGCCGGCCTTAAACTTCTGGCATCCCGCCGGGATGTAAAGTCTGCGCAGGCCGACCGGCTTCCAGCTATAACCATCACGGGCTCGGGAGGGTACAATTCTGGGCGGTGGTCCCTTCTCTTTGACAACTGGTTCACCACTCTGGCAGCAAATATCACCGCACCTATCCTTGATGCCGGCAGGAGAAAAGCCGAGGTGAACAGGCAGCAGCACATAGTCAACGAGCGGCTGGCAGCCTACAGGCAGACAGTGCTTGAGGCCATTGGGGAAGTTGAAAATGCCATGGTGAACGAACAGAAGCAGACCGAGTATGTGGAAGCGCTGGCTAAGAGGCTCGATATTGTGAGAAGAACTTTCAACGAGGCTCTGGAACGCTACCGAAAAGGGCTTAACGACTACCTGCCGGTCCTCTCTGCCCTGACCTCGACCCAGCAGCTGGAGCGAAACCTGGTTCAGGCCCAGTTCCAGCAATTAAGCTACAGGGTCAGCCTTTTCAGGTCGCTGGGCGGAAGGTGGATGCAGGACCTGAATTACGGAATCATGGAGCGATAACATGCCGGAAGACAACGACAACAGACGCCTTTCGGGGCGCGAAAAGACTGTCCTCACAGCAGTGACCATCCTGTTTTTAGCGCTGGCCCTGGCAGCATCTTTCTATATGCTGAAAAACAGACCCAAACCGGAAAGAAGGAAGCCTCCGAAAAAGGACCTGCAGGTCACCGTTCAGGAACTGCACGCATCAAGCCGGAAGATCACCGTGCCGGTCCTGGGGACAGTTATCCCAGCTGTTCAGGTGGACCTCAAAACCAGAGTCAGCGGTGAGGTGACCTGGACCAACCCGAACCTGATCGAGGGGGGCCTGATCTCAAGGGGTGAGGCTCTGGTAAAGATCGACCGGAGCGACTACGAACTTGCCCTCACCGGCAAGAGGGCCAACCTTGAGCAGGCAAAATACGAGCTGGCAGTAGAGCAGGGAAAACAGGATATCGCCAAACGGGAGTGGGAGCTTCTGGATCTGGAAAAAGAGGCTTCAGAGCTTGACCGGGAATTAGCCCTGAGAAAACCTCACCTCAGGGAAAAACTGGCAAGGTTAAAGGCAGCAGAGGCCGATGTCAAAAAAGCCAGCCTCGACCTTGAAAGAACAACTGTTAAAGCTCCATTTAATTCCATCGTCAGAACCGCTGGTGTAAACGTCGGCGACCAGGCTTCAGTTCAGACAGTTCTCGCTAACCTTGTGGGAACGGACTCCTACTGGATACAGGTCTCTCTCCCCGTGGACCAGTTAAAATGGATCAACCTTCCCGGTGTGACTGGTAAGGATGGCTCGCCCGCTCAGGTTACCACCAGTACTGGCAGAGTCCGGGAGGGAAAAGTCCTGAAACTATTCAGCGACCTGGAGCCGGAGGGCCGCCTGGCACGTCTGCTCGTGGAGGTCCCCGACCCCATCGACCTGAAAAACCCGGAAGGAGAGCGCAGCCCCATGCTCCTGGGTGAATATGTCAGGATCAACATAGAGGGCTTGACCGTAGACGACGTCTTTTCTATTCCCCAGAGGGCCCTGCGTGACGGTAATGAAGTCTGGACTGTCGATAGTGGAAATCATCTGAAAACAACCATGATCGATATCGTCTGGAAGGACCGCGATACAGTTCTGGCAAGGGGGCTTTCGGAGGACAGTCTCCTGATACTCACCGACATCCCCGCACCTGTGGAGGGGATGAAGCTCATGCCCATTTCACCTCAAAACAAACAGGACGACACCGAAGATCCAGGCGGAGGTTCCAGGAAGTGAAAGCGCCGGAAACAAAGCACCGCGGGGCCATAGCATGGATGGCAAATCACGCAGTGGCGGCCAACCTGATAATGCTTTTCTGCCTTGTGGGCGGCTTTCTTTCCCTGCGAAACATCAAGCAGGAAGTCTTCCCCAGCACTCAACTGGATATTGTCAGGATCTCCGTGCCCTACCCCGGGGCCAGCCCCGAGGAGATCGAAGAGGGTATCGTTCTGGTTGTTGAAGAGGCGGTGCGCGGCATCGACGGCATTCACGAGATCAGCTCCACATCCAGTGAGAACGTGGGAGTCGTCACAGCTGAAGTCCTGGAAGGACAGGACCTCCAGAAAGTTGCCAGGGACATCGAGAGCGAGATCGACCGGGTAACGACTTTTCCGGTAGACGCCGAAGACCCCATTGTAACAGTTGTGTCCAGGAAACGTGAGGTCATCTCCCTTGTGCTCTTTGGAAATGCCGGGGAGGCAGTACTCCACGAACTGGCTGAAGAGACACGGGACCAGTTCCTCCAGGACCCAGCCATCACCCTCGTCGAACTCGAGGGAGTCAGGCCCTTGGAAATAAGCATCGAGGTGCCTCAGGAGAATCTGCGGCGATACAACCTCACCCTCGACGAGATCGCACAGCGCCTGAAGAGTTCTTCGGTGGATCTGCCCGGCGGCGGCATCAAGACCACCGGTGGTGAGATCCTGATACGCATGAAGGAGAGGCGCGACTATGGCAGGCAGTTCGCCAATACCGCCATCATCTCCTCTGCCGACGGAACTCGGGTCCTCCTGGACCAGATTGCCACTGTCAAAGACTCCTACCGGGACGTTGACCGGTTCGCCACCTTCAACAACAAGCCGGCCGTGATGCTGAATATCTTCCGGATCGGCAGGCAGACGCCTCTTCAGGTCGCTGCAGCGGTCAAGAAGCGAATGCTTGAGGTAAGGGAGTCTCTTCCCGAGGGCATCTCCGTCCAGGTACTCAACGACAGGTCCGATATCTACAGGCAGCGGGTCAGCCTGCTTCTCAGGAACGGGAGCCTGGGAATTGTCCTGGTTCTCTTAATTCTCGGTATTTTCCTCGAGCTGCGCCTGGCTTTCTGGGTCATGCTGGGCATACCGATATCCTTTTTCGGCTCTTTCCTGGTTATGCCGGTGATGGATATATCCATCAACATGATCACCCTCTTCGCCTACATCATCTCCATCGGTATAGTTGTAGACGATGCGATCGTAGTGGGTGAGAATGTCTACCACTACCACCAGCAGGGCGATACATTTCCCGATGCCGCTGTTAAAGGGGCCAGGGAGATGGCCGTTCCGGTCACCTTCAGTATTCTGACCAACATAGCCACTTTCATGCCCCTTTACTTCGTGCCGGGTGTGATGGGCAAGATCTTCAAGATGATCCCGCTCGTAGTGTGCACGACTTTTCTCATCTCTCTGTGTGAATCGCTCTTTATCCTGCCGGCCCACCTGGGACATCAGCGCGACAGGAAACTCACTGGGATCAGGGCATGGTTGAACGACCGCCAGCAGGCTTTCAGCGCAGGCTTTACGAGGTGGGTGCGGTACCGCTTCGGCCCCTTCCTGGACGCCATGCTTTCCAGGCGCTACATGGTTGTGGTCTTTTCGTTTTCGATCCTGGTACTTGCAATTTCCTATGCAGCCAGCGGTCGTATGGGTTTTGGCTTGTTTCCCAAAATTGAATCCGATTTCGCCAGAGGTTCAGTCTCCCTGCCCTACGGCTCTCCCGCCGCGAGGACCGAAGCAGCACTGAGCCGGATGTACGAAGGGGCACGTAAAGTCATCGATGAAACCGGCCACGAGGAACTGGTCAAGGGCATCTACGCTGAGCTTGGCAGGGGGGGAAGTCACAGCGGCACAATGATCGTCTACATGGCAGACCCGGAGGTTCGCGATGAGATCATGAGCACCGGGGATTTCACGGCCAATTGGCGCAAAGCCGTTGGTTTTATCCCTGGTGTGAAGAACCTCGGTTTTTCATCCGATTTCGGAGGACCTGGCCACGGTGCAGGCCTGACAGTAGAAATGAGCCACCGCGACACTGCGATACTGGAGAGTGCAGCTACAGCACTGGCCGAGGCACTGGAAGGTTACCCCCTGGCAAAGGACATTGACACAGGATTCCAACTTGGCAAACAGCAGCTGGACTTTTCGATACTTCCAGAAGGCAAAAGTACCGGGCTGACGGCGCAGAGTGTCGCCCGGCAGGTGAGGAACTCCTTCTATGGTTCCGAAGTCCTGCGCCAGCAAAGGGGCCGCAACGAGGTACGGGTTGTTGTGAGGCTCCCCGAAGAAGAACGGGCTTCAGAGTACAACCTGGACGAGCTGATGCTCTTCACCCCGGCCGGCAAGCAGGTTCCCCTGCGGGAAACAGTCAGGATAAAACGCAGCAGGGCCTATACGGTGATCAAAAGACGTGACGGAAGACGTGTCGTTCAGGTCACCGCGGATGTCACTCCCCGAAGCAAGGTCGACGAACTCATCTCGGGCCTCAAGGACAGAGAACTCCCTGTCCTGACAGAAAGATACCCGGGCCTCATCTACAGCTTTGAGGGAAGGGCCGCCGATCGACGAGAGAGCCTGGGCAGCCTCAAGGTTGGGTTCGTCCTGGCCCTCATGGCCATCTTCTCCCTCCTGGCCATCCCCTTCAGGAGCTACGTTCAGCCCCTTATAGTCATGACCAGTATCCCCTTCGGTATAATAGGGGCCGTCGTTGGACACGTCATAATGGGCTATTCACTCAGCCTGGTCAGCATGTTCGGGATCGTGGCCCTTTCCGGAGTTGTGGTGAACGACGCGCTGATACTCATTGACCTTGCCAACCGCAGGCTCAAGGCAAATGATGAGTCGGTTCACGATGCAGTTCTTGAAGCTGCTATTCAGCGCTTCAGGCCCATTATGCTGACGACCCTGACGACTTTCGGAGGACTCTCTCCCATGATGTTCGAAAGGGCCCTTGCCGCAAGGTTCCTCATCCCCATGGCCATCTCCCTGGGATTCGGTATCCTCTTTGCCACGATCATCACTCTTGTGCTGGTTCCCTCACTCTACATGGTCTCAGACGATTTCCGCGGTCTGACCGGAGACGCCATGTCAGGCTGGCGCAAGCTGCGCGGAACGGATCACACCTGAACGGACTGCCCGGTAAAGGCCACGGTTACCAGTCAAAGCTGTTGTCAAAGCGCAGAATGAATCCGTTTCCGCTGAACCGATGTCGGCCGTGCCGCCCGTGATCCAGATAGAAGAACCCGGGGCGGAATCCTGAACCGATGCGGTATGCGAAGCGCCCGTTCCTGCCCTGGATGAATAATCCGAACCGCCTGTCGGAGTAGTAATTCCTCCTGCCTCTGTACCCGCTGTAGTAATACGGGTCGCTGTAGTAACCGCGGTAGCTGTAGTCCCGAGGGTAGTAATAACCCCTTTTTTTCCCCGACTTCCTGCTGCCCACTACATACCTGTAGGGCACGGAGCCGTAGCGTTCAAATGATGTCCGGTAGTCCTCGGGAAGCTCAATAAGCGGGGTCGGCACACTGGCAAGCGCCATGGCTTCCCACGGCCCCCTGTAGGAGGCGCCCCTGGACCAGGCTCCGTCCACCCTCCTGTACCATTTGCCAAGGTGAAAGAAGATATCTTCATCTATGTAGTCTATGAAATAGACACCCTTGTCGAAGATGTAGGCAAGGTGGGAGGGTTCGGCTATGCTGTGATCCTGGTTGGAATATTCGCCGGCCGATCCATGGTAGGACGCTGAAGAACCTGCAGGAACAACCAGAAGAAAAGCCAGTGCCATCAGGGCAACTGCGTGAGCTGCTGCAAATAACCTCTTCACTGCAACAACCTCCTTTCAGACCTCTGAATCTAATAAACAAAGGCCTCTTTCCACACTTTAAATTTAATCACCAACGGGAAAAATGAAAGGCCGCAAGAATCGGGTCGACTGAAGGTCTCCCGAGTGATATTTTCTCATTAATAGTAATTCAGGAGGAATTATGTCGGAGTCGGATTACAGTAAGGTAGTAGGGGCCATACGTTATCTCGAGGAGAACGCGGCTTCCCAGCCTTCACTCAACGAAGTGGCAAAACACGTGGGATTGAGCCCCTACCACTTCCAGCGCCTTTTCAAACGCTGGGCAGGGGTGAGCCCAAAACGGTTCTGCCAGTATCTGACGACGGAACACGCCAAGGAGCTCCTCAGGGATTCAGCATCAGTGCTTGAGACAGCCCACACAGTCGGCCTCAGCGGTCCCGGCCGTCTCCACGATCTCTTCGTCTCCGTAGAAGCCGTGACTCCCGGTCAGTACAAAAATATGGGAGATGGGGTGACTATCAGGTACGGTGTCAGTTCCAGCCCCTTCGGCCCGTGCCTGGTGGCGGCCACCGAAAAGGGCATCTGCGAACTGCGCTTCCTGGATGAAAACAGGACCAGGCCGACAGTGAGCGACCTGAAGGGGCACTGGTCTGAAGCCGGGTTCATCGAAGACAGGGAAATGGCGGCTGGAATAGTTGGCAATATCTTTGCCAGTGATCCCGACACAGCCGGGATACGACTCCACCTTCACGGAACCAACTTCCAGATCAAGGTCTGGAAGGCTCTGCTAAACATCCCCGCCGGGTCAATTGTCACGTACTCGGAGCTGGCAAGATATGTGGGTATGCCGGGCGCTGCGAGGGCCGTAGGCAATGCGGTGGGGAAGAACCCCGTGGGATACCTCATTCCGTGTCACCGTGTCATAAGGAACAGCGGTGAAACAGGCGGCT
>CAYVSA010000046.1:3897-6715 GCA_964454175.1 uncultured Pseudomonadota bacterium | reverse complement strand
TATTTTCACCGCGTTCTTTTATTTCATGGTGAGTGGATCAGATTGTCGCAATTATTGAGTATGGGAGGGAGCCCGTGAAAAGACTGTTTAAGCTCGGAAAATTCAGGTCCAATCTTTACAAGCTCATCTGTTGTCAACTCTCTGCAGGTATGATCATTATGGGGTTACCTGTAAACCTGTTCGCTGCTGGTCCAGCGTCGGGTGCCATTGTGGACCCCGTGCCAGCCAAAGTCGTATTCGATACAGAATTTGCCCCAACAAGGACAACCTATTACAAACCCCACCAGCTGATCAGGGTAAAGGCCCGAGCTTATAATAAAGATGGTATTGAAGTGCCCTGCACGATGAAATATAAGGCATTTAATCCAATGGGAGACAAGATCATTACAGACGGAGCGCCGGGCACAGGGAATGAAATCATAGGCAGGTATATTGATAATACCGGGTCAGAGTTTGCTGTGACCCAGGTCGATCGCGGCAGCGGAAATGCCAGGCTTGAAGCCTCTTGTGAGGAAAAACCGGAGATCAAGGACCGCAGCCAGATCAACAGCAAGGGTGAATTTATGACGCAAGAAGAGTGGAATGCCGAGCAGGCCAGGATCACGGAAATGCAGGCCCACGGCAGGTTCGCAAACTACAAGCCCTTGGCCCAGCAGGCACCGGCTGCCCCCAAGCCAGCGAATGTAGAGGTCCAGGCCAATACCGGGGGCGGTTCCAGCGCAGCCAGCGGCGGAATTGACACGGGAACCCTTCTTCTGGGGGTTGGCGCTGTTGGCGCAATAGGTGTTTTGGCTGTAGCCGCTTCGGGCGCTCTGGGTTCTCAGTGCTCTGCCGGTAGTGCACCCTGCGGAAGTTACGGTGTTTGCTGCACGGACTTGTACCATTACTGTCCAAGCAACGGTTCATGCTACAGCTCAATATTTAACGCATGTCCAGGTAGTACCGTTACATGTCATAATTGATTAATTTGCGTGAACATTCCCTGTAGCCTGGAGCCTGGGGAAGGGATATTTAAACGTTCACACCTCCCTTCAGCCAAGACTGGGCCGCGAAACTTTTATGTGATAGAAGAACCCTATGCAATGGATCTATCCCTTTGTTATTGCCGTTTATGTGAGCCTTGTATCACCGGCAGTTGCTATAGGAGAGCCCGCTGTACCGCTGGATATTAACAGTGCTATCAAATACGCACTCTCTCAAAACAAAAAACTCCTTCGAAAAGCTACAGAAACGGACGCATCGGTTTACTCCCTGGAAGAAGCCGATTCTGAGTTCCTGACAAGATGGCGCCCGGAGCTTTCAGTCGGGTATTCCAATGGGAATGAGGAGCACGGGCTCGGGCTTCGATCTTCGAAAAAGTTCGGTACCGGGGCCAGGCTGACCACATCCGGAAACATTCTGGAAGAGTTTGATGACGATGCGGGCGCGATGATCGATCGCGGCACTATCAAGGTTGAACTTGACCAGCCGATCTTTCGCAGATATGGCACCATGGTTAACAGAGCGGCCATTTTGCAGGCCGGGAATGACCTGAAAACTGCACAGCGTATTTACGAACAGCAAAAGTCCGACCTGATCATTGAGGTGGTGGAGCTTTACGAATCACTCGGCAGTCTCAAGCGAATGATCACCATTGACAGGAAGTTCCTGGAGCGAATGGAAGGGCTGTACAAGATCACAAGATCCAAAGAAATAGTTGGACGCACAACCAGGATCGACACCCTCCGGGTTGAACTGCTTCACGGACAGGCTGCCTCTCGCCTGGAGGGGGGCATGGAACGGTACGACACAGCAATGAGAGATCTTGCGGAACTCCTCGGTTTTTCCCATGACACGGTTTTTGAATTGACGCCCGTACCGGCACTGGAGATCGACATCCCAGCCCCGGAAGAAGCCATCAGAACAGCGCTGAGAAACCGGCTTGACTATGCGCAGGTTCTGCAGGACCATGAAGACGCATCAAGAGCGGCCAGGATAGCTCGGAGGAACCTCCTGCCGGATCTGAAGATGATCGTAAGCAATGAGTGGACCGGCGAAGGCAGTGACACATCTGATGCACTTGACCTTGATGAGAATAAATTCTTTGTCGGATTATCTGCCAACACGGATATTAACCGGGCAGCCGAGCGCGCAAGACTGGGAAAATCGCTAGCCCTGGAATCATCGGCCGCGGAAACGATCAGGATTGTAGAATTGTCCATTGCAAGAGAAGTGCATCGACTGTTAATGTCATTCAGGCGATCACGTGAAGAGCTGAAAATTGCCGGAAATAACCTGAGCCTTGCATCAGCGCGGCTTAAATTAGCGAAACGGCTGTATGACATTGGACGTATTAATAATTTTTCAGTCACCGACGCTGAAGAAGCCTATTTGCATTCTGAAACAGAATTACTGGACACCAGGTCCGAAACGATCACTTCCGGGTACCGGTTTCTTCAGGCGATGGGGATTCTTCTGGAAGTACCCCCGAGTTTGAAGCCAACTGCCCTTTACTAATGATCATGAAAAAACTACTCTCGCTATTAGCGTTTGCCGTCATTGTCTTTTCTTCCTATTTCTTTTTCAACTCCGCACAAAGCTCAACTGTGACAGGGAAACACCATACAACTGTCATTAAACAGCCATTCCAGGTCTGGTCTGCCTACCAGGGGAGAATAGAATCAAGAACCGTTGAGATGATCATGTCAAGATCCCAGGGAGGCGCGACAATTGTCAAGATCGCAGCGGAAGGGCACCGGGCATTGAAGGGTGACGTTCTGGTACGTTTTGATTCTTCGGCACTTGAACGTGAACGAGTGAAGCTGGAAAGGGATTATGC
>CAYVSA010000046.1:0-3797 GCA_964454175.1 uncultured Pseudomonadota bacterium | reverse complement strand
GAATATCTCCATCCATCCAAACTGAAACGCGCAGCCGCAAAACGCGACTCTGCATTTCAGGAACTTCACATAGTCAAAAAGCAGATTGAAAGCAGCACTATCAAGGCACCGATCGACGGCGTGGTCGTGTTACGACCCATAGGTGTAGGAGAAGAACTCAGGACTGTGCGGGTTGGTGATACTGTATATCCGAATCAACCCTTTATGGTGATTCCGCACATGCAGGAACTGATCGTCCGATTTGAGCTGCCTGAAGGAGAATTAACGCGGGTCCGGGATGGACTGGACGTCATCGTCCAGCCGCTGGCTTTTCCGGAGATCAACCTGAAGGGTACGGTGGAAACTATTGGTTCGATCGCCAGGCCACTGCCAGACAAACCCGCATGGCAGAAATATTTCCATATCGTTATCGGCATGAAGGACTATGATCCGAGGGTACGACCAGGGATGACCGTAACAGCGCAGGTACTCTCCTACTACAAACCAGATGCCCTGTTGATCGACAGGCGGGCAGTGACATGGAAAGATGGCATACCATTTTGCAAAATAGTTTCAGATGGTTCAGTCAAGGAAGTCGCCCTTGTGCTCGGTCAGGCAAACGATCATCAATTCGAGGTCATCAGAGGATTAAGCAATGGTGAGGAGGTCATCATTAATTGAAGTTAAACACCCCCATCCTGGAAATGCAGGATGTGAGCAAAACCTTCACCTCGCCGTCCGGTACTATTCGAGTTCTTCAACGGATCAATCTCTCTGTAAAAAGCAGTGAATTCGTTATTATTACAGGGCCTTCGGGTTCCGGAAAAACAACGTTTCTTCATCTTTCCGCCCTCCTGGATTCACCGACAACTGGAAGGATGTTCTTCGACGGCCTTGATTCTTCTGCTCTGAAAGAGTCCGATCTGTGTCGGCTTCGAAAGCGCAAGATCGGAATGGTATTTCAGAAGCATTGTCTTCTTTCACACAGATCTGTCTTTGAAAATGTTCAGTTCAGGTTTCGCTATATTGACATGGGTCGAGACGAAATCCAGATGCAGGTTGAAAAAGCGCTTGAAACAGTAAACCTGCTAAAGATTGCTCAACGTCCCGTGAGGCTTCTGTCGGGAGGGGAGATGCAGCGGGTGGCCATCGCAAGAGCTATTGCCCTGGAGCCCAAGCTGCTAATTGCTGACGAGCCGACGGGCAACCTGGACCGAGAGGCAAGTACCCTGGTCATGGCACATCTGAAGGAACTAAATCGCCTGGGGATCACAGTATTGATGGTCACCCACAACGAATCTCTTATCGACAGCTTTATGCGTCCCTTAAGCTGCCAGGATGGCACTATTGCGGGTTAGTACTATGAAAATTGGGATAACCATGGCACTGAGGGACGTGTGGGACGGGGCAAGGTCACAGCCCGGAAGAGTAGGCATTGCCTGCCTGGCAATTGCCCTTGGCATGGCGGTGCTCACCATATTGATCTCCATTATGGGTGGGCTGGAAGAGAAGTCGGCCAGGATCACGAGTGAGCTGGGAGCCGACGTTGTAGCCATTGTCCAGAACAAGGATCAGGGCAACAAGGCAGCAAGCAGCCTTCTCGAAAAGCATGCGGCCGCACTGGCCAATAGCATTCCCGGAAGCCTGGTCTCTACTCTTCGAAGATACAGAGTCCCCACACTCGGCACCGATGAGATGTTGTCAGTTGTGGCAACGGACAGCTCCCTTCAACGTATCAAGCAATGGAAGATGTCTGCTGGAAGATTTCTTGATGTTTACGACATCAATGACAGGGAGAGGCATGCCGTAATCAGTAAGTCCCTTAGTGATCGATGGGCGTGGAAAACGGGGGATCTCGTCATGCTCAACAACCTTCCCTTCAAGGTAGTAGGTATTGTAAGCACAGGCGGCACAGCAAATGACGCTGAGGTCGGCGAGGCTGGTTTAATTATGGGAGAACATCTGCTTTTTGTGCCGAAGACTGTCGCTCCCTATTGGGTCTCGAAAGCAGATAATCTCATCAATTCTGTAGATGCAATATATCTCAAGGCACCTGAGTCTCGGGACCTCGAAGGCATTGTGTCAACAGCCATATCTCTGATGTCTCAGCCAGGATACCGGGCGGAGGATGTCTCGTGGGTTACTTCTGAGTCTCTTCTTGAGGGGATAAAAAAACTTCAAAAAACTATCGGAAGTGTCGTGGGGAGTATTGCCTTTCTATGTCTTGCGCTTGGTGGCATTTTACTGATGACCCTGATGGTTGAGAACATCAGGAACCGTGTAGTGGAGATCGGGCTTCGTCGCGCGTTGGGCGCTTCAAAAAAAGATATCGCCGCCATGTTCACCCTGGAGGCTTTGCTGGTAACAGGAACTGCAACGCTAGCCGGAGTTACTGTTTCGCTCTTTATTATCACCTGGTTTGGCAATCTGTTCCCCGTAGAATTTAAAGCTGGTTTTGGAAGTTTTTTTCTTCCACTCATCGCTGCTGTTTTCTTAACTGTCCTTTTTTCTTATTGGCCTGCGCGCCTGGCCGCAAATATTACTCCATCAGAGGCCCTCAGGAATGAATGATCCGTGTCACTTCCCAGGTGTCCGGTACATCATAATCGTCAACTGATCTTCCAGTCTCCCTGGGAGACGTTTTTTATAAAAGTCCCTTCACTGTATTCGGCAAAGGCAAGGTCCAGTTCATCCTTGGTGTTCATCACGATCGGCCCTCTCCAGGCTACCGGCTCGTCGAGGGGCTTGCCTGATATCAGAAGAAACCTCGCGCCCTTTTCTTTTGCCCTCACCAGGACAGATTTACCCTCTCCCAGTATCACTGTATGGTCCTTTCCGACAACAGGTTCGGCCTCGGGCCCGAAAAGGCCCTCCCCGGCCAGGATGTAGGCGAACACCATCTTCTCCCCTTCAACCGGGTGGGTAAAGACAGAATTGGGCCTGATGGAGACGTCCAGGTACTCTGGAGCCATAACAATGTCCCTCACTGGACCTTTCACTCCACCGAATGTGCCCGCTATGACCCTGACAATGGTCCCGTCACCTGTGGTTACCTCAGGTATTGTGCCTGACTGAACGTCCCTGTAACGCGGCTCCATCATCTTCATCTCTGCCGGCAGGTTCACCCAGAGCTGGAGAGCCCTGAAGTCGCCCTCGGTCCGGTGGGGCATCTCCTGGTGGATTATACCGCTGCCCGCAGTCATCCACTGCACGTCGCCGTCATGTATGGCGCCGCTGTTTCCGATGCTGTCGCCGTGGTCCACCTCGCCATGTATCACATAGGTAACCGTCTCTATCCCCCTGTGGGGATGCCAGGGGAACCCGGGCAGGTAATCGTCGGCCTTTTGCGAGTGGATGTCGTCAAGGAGCAGAAAAGGATCGAATTCAGGAACCTCGTTGAAACCGAAAGCCCTCTTCAGACGCACGCCCGCACCCTCAAGGGCCGGTACGCTCTCGTAGATCCTGTGGGGTCTTCGTACACCTTCCATATCGTCACCCGCTTTCTGAAGCTGGCGGCAAACACTCCCTGTTAACCTTGTTAATAGTAAATGTAACCACTTTTACTGCCGGCAAAAACCCTGTGCCCATGACGCCTCAAAGATGACTAACCAAAATCCTGTGCTAAACTTTACTTATTGGAGGGCACATTAACCGTTGCACGGAGGTATTGACATGTTGTCCAGAATTGGAATTCCGCTTTTTGTGCTGCTCTTCGCCCTCGCGGTGATCTTCGGCGGTTCTGCACTGGCGCTGCACGAAGGCAGCTCGGGTACGTGGGAGACGCGAACCGGCTATGAAAGCGAACCGGCACTGCCGCA
>CAYVSA010000045.1:0-17364 GCA_964454175.1 uncultured Pseudomonadota bacterium | reverse complement strand
TCGATTGAGAGCATCTCCTCGGAACGGTCCGTGACACGGACGATCTTCCTGTCCAGGAGCCTGTACCTGTCGGCAGCCTTGTCGTATTCCTTCCTGGACGCGTCTATCTTGTCGCCGATCTTGCGGAAGTGATCCTGAAACTTGTCGAAGTCCTTGTAGACTTTTTCCAGATCGCCGATTATCCGGCGAGCGTTCTTCTCGATGCTCATCCCCTTCAGTCCCAGGGCGATCACCTGCAGGTAGGCAAGCAGTGAATTGGGGCTCACCGGCACAACCCTTTTGCCAGTAGCGTATTCCTGAATACTCATTGCCTCGCCCGGTTTTTCGTCAAGGACAATGATCTCGTAGTAAATACTCTCTGCCGGTACGTACATTAGAGCGAAATCGAAGGTGTTCTCTTCCGGCTTGATATACTTATCTGCAATCTCCTTAACCCTTGCCTTTACGTCCTTTACGAAGTCAGCCATGAGGGCGTTTTTCTCGTCCTCACGAATATCGGGCTGATTGGCTTTCTGATAGTTTTCCAGGGGAAACTTGGAGTCGATGGGAACCAGCCTTTCCCCAAGCCGGACGACAGCATCAACGATGGAATTATCTGAAAACTGGTACTGCAGTTCAAATATATTGGCAGGCAGTACCTGTTTGAGTATCTGTTCCAGCATGGTCTCGCCCAACTGGCCTCTGAGCTTGGGGGACCTGAGCAGATCGTTAAGCCTGTTCACGTCCTTCCCCAACTCCACGATGTGCTGGCTTGAACCTTCCAGGGAAGCCAGCTGCTCCTTCAGGTTCCCGAGAAGCCTTCCGGACTCGTCCAGGCGTTTGTTGACCTGGCCCTGGGTCTTGAGCACAGAATCCTGAACTCCCCTGGAGACGTCCTGGAGGCTCTGGTTTGTGGACTGGGAGAGCGAAAGCAGCTGTTCGTTAATGCTTCCGATCTGTCCCTGGATCAACTCGATCCACTTCTCCTGACTGTTGTCGGCTTTGTCCCTCCCTGCCTTCTGCATCATCAATACGAGGGCGACAGACATGATCGCAACAGCCACGACCATAACGATGAGTACGATGACGAATGTACCTTCCATGGATCCTCCATTTATGGATGGGTTACACAACTTTGTAACACAATCGGGGAATCGGTGAAACGAAGTTTACATCAAAGGACGGGTTTGAACCACAGAGGGCACTGAGGAAAGCCTTTGTTGGAGTTTACATCGAAAGAAAAAGCTTGTAACACAGTGCAGCCAGTATCAGGCTGCTCAGCGGGGTTACGCGCAGGGTATTACAGAGTATTCAAAGGTCTGGTGATGGAGATAAAGTTCAATTAAAGGTCCGGAATTTAAGTCGAGTATACCCATACTCTGCGGCCCCCTGCCTGCCCTGAGCTTGTCGAAGGGCGAGCAAGGCCCCTGTCTCTTCAAATAAACCCCAAAGGCAGCTCTTCTCTGTAACCTCTGTGCGCTCTGTGGTTAAGAAAGTAATATTAAGTTAGTATTAGTAATAAATTTCTTGAATAATGCTGGTCTGTGGATTAATATTTACTCCTGGACATCATTTCGGGAGGGTTATTCATGGACAGCTCGCTGCTGGACACTCGTCAGGCCGCCGATTACCTGGGCGTAAACGAAAAACAGATCTACACCCTGATACACGAGAGAGGCCTTCCGGGGACCAAGATAACAGGCAAATGGGTCTTTCCCCGGGAGATGCTTGCGAGGTGGATCGAATCCAGCGTGGTCAACGTGCCGGAGGATATCTCTATTCTCGCCCGGGCGGAGGATCTTCTGCTGATCGCCGGCAGCGACGACCCCCTCCTGGGTTACGCTGCCTCCCTGTTCAGAAAACGTCACCCCGAAATAATCCCATTAAGATCCAGGGCGGGCAGCAGCGAAGGGCTCCTGGCACTGAAGCGAAGGGTCTGCCACATCGCGTGCATCCATCTCCTGGACGAGGAAGGTGAGGGCTACAACATGGGGCACCTTGTTGAGTCGATCGGGGACATGGCCGTGCTAGTGGGCTTTGCAAAAAGAACCCAGGGACTGATCCTCCCCAGTGGAAACCCTCTGGGCATAAAATCACTCAAAGACCTGGCAGGAGGAAAGATCAGGTTTGCAAACAGGGAAGTTGGAACAGGGACGAGGCTGCTTTTGGACAGTGAGCTTGACCGGCTCGAAATCCCGGTCGAGTCCATAACCGGATATGATTCTGCTGTGCCCGGGCATTTCGAGGTCGCCCTGGAGGTGATGAGTGGAAAAGCAGACGCCGGTGTGGGAATTGAGGCTGCGGCATCATCCATGGGCCTTGACTTCATCCCCCTGCAGGTGGAGCGCTTCGACCTGGCTGTCCTCAAGGAGGTGTTCTTCGCAAAAGCAGTTCAGGACTTCATCTCCATCCTGGGGGACAGCGAGTTTACTGACTACGCATCAGTTCTGGGAGGATACCACACTCAGGACACCGGAAAGATCCTCTACAAGGAAATGGAGGCTTAAATTGGCGCGCAGGACCTGTATTGTAGTACTCTGTATTTTCATCACCCTCTCATTCTCAACAGCAGCTGCCGCTGGCGAAAGGCTGCGCCTTTCATCCACCACAAGCACCGACAACACGGGGCTTTTAGAGTATCTCCTGCCCGTATTCGAAAAAAAGACGGGGATCAAGGTGGACGTTATCGCAGTGGGCACCGGCAAGGCGCTGAAGCTGGCCGAAAATGGGGATGTGGATGTCACCCTGGTGCACGCTCCCTCGAAGGAAAAAGCCTTCATTGATGCCGGATACGGAGTGGACCACCACACCGTTATGGCAAACTACTTCGTCGTTGCAGGGCCGGCACAGGACCCGGCCGGAGTGGGGAGAGCCGGAACCGCCGAGGAAGCTTTCAGGAAGATAGCCCGGTCTCAGTCATATTTCGTTTCCAGGGGAGACAGTTCCGGCACACACATCAAGGAGCAGCACATCTGGAGGGCTGTCCTGGGAAAGATCCCCGAGGGCACTGGCTGGTACCTTGAGTCGGGAAAGGGCATGGGTGAGACCCTCACCATCGCTGACGAGAAAAGAGGATACACCCTCTCCGATTCCGGCACTTTCCTTAAATATGCCGACAAGGTGGACCTTAAAATGCTCTTCGTAAAACCCTCAGATCTGCTTTTTAACCCCTACGGCATAATGGCGGTCAACCCGGCCAAAAACCCCCACGTCAACTTCGAGGGAGCCTCAAGGCTCATCCGTTTCATGATCTCGGAGGAAGGGCAGAGGCTGATAGGTGATTTCCGAGATCCTGAAGGCAGACGGATGTTCGAACCGCTGGTCGAGGGACAAAGTTCCAGGAAACAGGGGAATCGGTGAAACGGAGACCTGATCTACTGTGGAATATTTCATAGAAGCCCTGGCAGGGGCCTTCCGCCTCATAGTCACTTTCGACCCGGATGTCGTCTCGATCAGTATCCTTTCCCTGAGGATCGCACTGAGCGCCACATTTATCGCCGCTGTGCTCGGCATACCCATAGCATATACTATCGCCACAAGGGAGTTTTTGGGCAAGGAGGTACTTATCACTCTTTTCAACACACTCATGGCCCTGCCCACGGTGGTGGTGGGTCTTTTGGGCTACTCCTTTCTCTCCCGAAAAGGTCCCCTCGGGTTTCTCGATCTGCTCTTCACGCCATCGGGGATCATCCTGGGTGACATCGTCCTGGCCTTACCGCTTATTGTCGGGCTAACCGTAGCCGCGGTGAATTCGGTGGATCCAAGAGCCCGGCCGACAGCCCTGAGCCTTGGAGCGTCCGGTTCGCAAGTTTCCAGTACCATTTTAATTGAAGCCCGATTCGGACTCATGGCAGCGCTCTTTAACGGGTTCGGGAGGATCATCGCAGAAGTAGGGTCTGCCATAATGCTCGGAGGCAACATCAAGGGCTACACCAGAACCCTCACCACTGCCATCGCACTGGAGACCAGCAAGGGCGAGTTCGCTTTCGGCATGGCACTTGGCATTGTCCTGTTAACAGTGGCACTCGCCGTTAACCTCACATTTCGAAAGCTCCAGTCCAGGAGTACTTCCGGATGAAGCAATCTTCTGAAAGGTCCAAGGCTTTGTTCACCTTTGATGAACTGGGTGTCGTTCTGGGAAAGAGGGAAGTCCTGAATATTCCCTCTCTTTCTCTGAATGATGGGGAGATCATCGCGATTACCGGTCCGAACGGTTCAGGCAAAACCACACTTTTGCACGTACTGATTCAGTTGCTATTGCCCTACCGCGGCACAATCACTTACAGGGGGCGAAATCTCTCCCTTCTCGCTGAAACAGCCCTGGATCAATATCGCCGGGATCTGGGGGTTGTCCTTCAATCTCCCTACCTGTTCAGGACAAATGTGGAAAACAACGTCGCCTATGGATTGGCCAGACGGGGCCTGCGGCGCACCGAGCGCCTTACGGCGGCCGGAAAAGCCATCGCCTTGGTGGGTCTTCAGGGTTTTGAAAAAAGGCCCCACGACTCCCTGTCCGGCGGAGAAGCCCAGCGGGTCGCGCTGGCAAGGGCCATTGTCACCGATCCGAAGGTGCTGCTGCTAGATGAGCCTCTTGCGAACGTAGACCCTGCAAGCAGATCAGTCATAGAAAGGATCCTGACGGACAAGTGCAGGGACGAGGGAGTGAGCGTCATTTTCACAACCCACGATATTGAACAAGCTTACCGTATCTCCGACGAGGTGATCACTCTCGTGGGAGGATCTCCTCAGTTGGGGGCCATGGAGAATGTCTTCCATGGTGCAGTCTACCAGAGCGGCAGCAGCATGGTATTTGATACCGGAAGGATGACAATCTACGTACCAGGGGGGTCGCCTGAAGGTACAAAAACAGCCTCCGTCCCGCCCGAATCCATACTCGTCAGCCTTCAGACGGTGTCGACCAGCGCCAGGAACTCGATACGGGGAAAGATAAACCGTATTCAGGAGAGGAACGGGTCGGTGGAGATAACAGTTCGGGCAGAGGAAACTTTAACTTCGAGGATAACCCGGGATTCTTTCAATGGAATGGGACTGAACCTGGGTGTTGAGGTCTCGCTGATCTTCAAGGCGGAAGCGGTAAGATTATACTGAAGCATTACAGTCTGCTTCAGCATAATTTTACCGCGACCCAAGTCCCAAGACTCAGGACTCAGGTAAGATAATCAGGATACAGTATCAGGATGAAACTCGTGGGTCATGGGGCATGGGACCTGGGACACTTTATAAAGAGATGGGCGGCTCACCTTCAGCACTCCATCCACGCTTATCGTAATAGACATCCAGGATCTTTTCGTATTCTTCCCTGGAGACTACACTGCCCTTGGTAGGCCCTGACGGCACCGGGTCCTCGAAGGTCCGGGCCGGAGGATAATCGTCACTGCGGGAAACGCCCAGCTTTACATTGATGGCGCGGGTAAGATCGTAGACGTGGGAGGAACAGGCAAGCAGTTCCTCCATGGACCTGTCAAGTCCGGTAGCTGCTTTGTAAAAACGGCGGTAGTAGTCCTCGGGAAACCCCAGCTCGATCCATGGCAGCCTGCAGACCCCAAACATGTCGAAAAGGGGCCGAACAGTCTGATGATAGATCACAAGGTCTGCTTTCTCCTCCAGGCCCCAGCCCACACCGTTTTCCAGTTCCGACGCCACTGTCCAGGCCCTGGTGTGGTGGGCACCTATATCCGATGTACCGTACCCCAGGGCCATTGAAATGGCAGCCCTGGAATCGTAGGCCGACTGCTCCAGGCCCTTCACATGGGATAATATCCCATCGAGACCGGGCCAGCGGGTAAGTATTGCCCTGGCCCCCCCGGCCAGTGTGTCTCCCACACCTTCCCTGTTGGCAGTCTTTTCAATGAGCTCGAGGATACTGTCCTCGTCACCCCAGCCTATCTCCATACCGTCCAGGTCGCTCTTTTTGATAACTCCCTTTTCCTGGCCCTCTATCAGAGCGCCGATGATCCCTCCGCTGGAAATTGTATCGAGGCCCACGTCATCGCAAAGGGCGTTGGCCTTGAGTATGCAGGCGAAATTGGATACGCCCAGGTTGCTTCCCAGCATGGCCGCGGACTCGTACTCCGGCCCCTCCGTCACAGTGCCCCTGTACTTGCCTTCCTTGACGAGGCACACGTTACCGCAGCTCATGGAACAGCCGAAGCATGCGGAGTCGCCTATTTTGTAGCGGTCCTCCATAACGTAACCGTTCATCTTGTCGGCCCGTTCAAAAACTGTCTGCCTGAAGTTGTAAGCTGGCAGGATCCCCATGGTGTTGGCATAGTCGATCACAGACATGAGGCCCTGCTCCTGCCAGAAGCGGAAGAACTTGTGGTTTGAGATGACTTCGTACCCCTCCCGGGAGATATCCATCAGCTCGTCAAGGTCGTGGACGGGTAAGTCTCTTGAACCGCGAACGGCAACAGCCTTGAGGTTTTTGGAACCCATGACAGCACCAATGCCTATGCGCCCTGCATTGCGGCTCCAGTCGGTATTGACACATGCGAAGACCGCCTTATTCTCTCCTGCCACACCAATGGACGCAATTTTCATGTCCTCGTCGCCCGTAGCCTGGCGCACCAGCTTCTCCGTCTCCAGGGTCGTTTTACCCTTCGCCTCAGGGATCGGAATTATACTGATCCTGCCGTCATCAATGGCAAGGGCCGAAAGCTCCGCGGCCTTTCCCCTGATAACTACGGCGTCGTAACCTGCCTGCCTGAGTTCGACACCGAACATCCCCCCCATGCTGCTGTCTCCGTAAATACCTGTCGCCGGCGAAAGAGTGATAAAGGAGTTTTTACCAGAAGCCGGGAGGTACAGGCCCGTGAGGGGTCCAGGCGCTATGACAAGAATATTTTCAGGACCGAGGGGATCGATCTTCCTTTTTACCCTCCTGATATTGTCCGCCACGAAGCGGGCCCCGAAACCACGGCCCCCTATGTAATCGTACGCGATCTTCTCGCTGAGAGGGACAACGTTAGCCTCACCCCGGGTGAGGTCAACGTCCAGCACGGAGAAGAAATAGCCACCCTTAATCATCTTTTTTCACCTTTTCCCTGGCGTAGCGAAGTATCTTCTTGTGATCGCCGTCCATGTATTCAACCTTGCTCATTTTGGCGTAATTTCTCGCGGCCGACAGCCTGTGAGCCTGTCCCAGGATATGCTTCGGATGGAATTTCAGGGCTTCTTTCGGGCACGCCTCGACGCACAGTGGTGCACCGTCGCAAAGATCGCACTTTATGGGGTGCTCCACATCTTCATGGAGGAACATGGCGCCGAAAGGACAGCTTATGATGCACTGGTTGCAGGAGATACATTTCTCCCCGTCCAGGCGCACGATCCCATTTTCCCTGAAAATCGCGTTGGTCGGGCAGCTCTCCGCGCACTTGGGGATGCCGCACTGTTTGCAGATAATGGGCATACGGATGACTGGCTGCGGATACAGGACCATCACCCTGACACAGCTTTTTTTGGGGTTGTTGACCCCCATCCTCCCCACGCTGCAGGCCAGCTCACAGACCTTGCAGCCGGAGCAGCGTTCGGGAATAACAGTAAGATGCATTGTGGACCTCCGCCGCGATGAGTCGAAGCGTTACTTACTAACAGAAACCTGAAGGTTATGCCAGCCCCAATGAGTGGGAGATGTTGAGCTGGAACCGATTCCCTATAGAAACGGTCAATCTAATAGGCTATAATTATTGGAAACAACAATAACCACTGCATGGAGGAATGCCATGAGCGACGAAACAATAATTATCTATGGAAAAGCCGGTTGACCCTATACCAATGAGGCCCGTGAGGCCTTGGAAGCTGAAGGCAAGAAGGTAGATTACCGCGACGTTCTCACAAACAAGGAATTCCTCGACGAAATGCTCGCCCACAGCGGCGGCAAACGCCAGGTTCCTGTGATCCTGGAAGGCGGTGAGGTAAAGGTTGGTTATGGGGGGACGTGAGGCGTCTAGTGGCTGCGCCGGAGGCGCGGCAGCCGATGATCCAAAAAGGGCCCCGAATCGGGGCCCTTTTTTTAATAAAATGCTTTAAATAAGGGATCCTGTGTCGATCCTTCGCCTTCGCAAGTGCCTTGAGCTTCGCTTCGTGATCGCACAGGCTCCCTTCTGACTTTATTGGTTCACTGATCTGGTCCTTGGCCCTGAATCACCACACTTGGGGCCCGGGTTTCCCGAATGCCGCGGCGCAGGTCGTTTTTTGGTGTTGGGGAATTAGCTCTTGTCCTTTGATGTAAACCCCAAAGCTTTCTTTGCGGCCTTTGCGAGCTTGAGCGACTGAAAGGAGCGGGCGTGAGGCAGTCCTGTCTTGTGTGGATGAATTTTTCTGACCAGAAACGAGAAATTAGAAATCTGGACTTATCACATTGGACATTGGACGTGGGATATTGGACCGGAGTGAAACGACCAACCTGGGACTTGGGACCTGGGTCCCGGGACTCCGGCCATGGGCCGGCACTACCCCGACGAGGCATCTTCCTCACCAGGGAGTACCGGACCGAGGAGCGATTCCACCGGCTCCACGCCCAGGTCACGCATCATGACGAAGTTCTTTACCAGGTGCTTGTTGATGGCCAGGAAGGAATGGCTCAGCCTGGCCTGGTCGAAAACGTTCATTATCCCCGGATCTATAAGAGTATCGAGTTTTTCGGTGGTATTCCAATCCGTGAGCATCCCAATAAAATCGTAATCCTTCGATGATATGAGGGCTCTTTCCAGACACAATTCTATGTCATCGGCAATTCTTCGAACGCTTATTACTCCAGAAACCTCTTCTAATGTCGCCAGTTCCATGGAGACATACAGGTTGACCTGGGTTCTTCGCTCGTATTCGGCTAAACGTGATTTCCTGCTCTGCGGATCCACGTAATCCCTGACCCCCACTATGAAGGACTTATTTACGTGGTGTCCATCAACCGTCCTGAGAACCCTTGATGGGCTGTTCAGAATGCGAATAAGGGCTGAGCCTTCTATCTGGGCATGGAGGACTTTTTTCCTGTATCTTTTAAGCTCGTTTATCTGATAGATGCTTATAGGATACTCTGGAAAAACCGTGATGTATTTCATTTCCGCCTTTCGATACCTTTGAGATCCTCAAACAGCCTGCCACCGCTCCCGTCCCGGTGTTGACAGCGGTCTTTTCCACAGACTTTGAATACCAAATCGTAATTCTAGGTTTTTCAGGCGGATTTTGCCAGTGGAAATTAAAGGGGAATCAGACGCAGCAGACCTCGGAATATATATACTGGATCAAACCCAGGCCAGGAGGGCTACAGAGGAAATAACGAAGATAAGTCCCCACAACCTGTAGCTGGCATCGGAAAGCTGGATCCAGTGATCCACCATTGATCTAACCTTCTTTTCGTCGCCAAACATAGCATAAGCACCCATGCCGGCGATCGTCAGGGACAGCAGCAGCAGGAACCAGGTCACACCGCTCCAGAAGGAGGCAATTCCCAGGAGTACTCCAAATCCCGCCGTGAATCCACCCCAGACTTTGAAGTCGGCATCGTCCATAACACCGGAAAGGACATCCCTTACCTTTTCGGTATGCAGGATGAGAACACTTCCCACAGCAACCCACAGTATGGAAACCAGATACAGGAACCAGGTCATTTAGTTTCCCCCCTAATCAGGCTATCTCACTATTTCCGTATCCAGTGCAACGTCCAGGATGCATTCCAATTACTTGAAATTACTTCTTGAGTTTGTGGATAGCACACTATGTTATAATTGGCAAATAAATGGGAGACTGTATTTCAACTCCGGATCCGCCGGAAAATTTGAGGGTCAGCAGCTATGGAAGACATGGGAAAATCGATGGGCAATTCCGCACCCGATCTTGTCGTCGGTGACTTAATGGAATCGGTGCCGGAGGGGTCAGTATTTACTGAAGACGCCCCGATCACCAACCTTTTCACCTCCTTTCAGGAAAACAGCGACAGGCTTGCCTTTTACGTAACAGACATTAAAGGACGGCTCCTGGGGCAGATAAGCCTGGAGCACCTTGCGAGCAACATCTTTCCGGAAGTCTGCCGCAGATCTTTCCTGGGGCACGGGATATTGAGCCACATAACCACCGATTCCTGCAGGCAGCTCATAAACCAGAAAGCGATCGCCCTGAAAAGGGATGATGATCCAGCCGAAGCCGTTGAGAAGATGGTCCGGCACAACATCCTGGAAATACCCGTAACTGACAGCAATGGAAAAATCATGGGCCTGGTCAAGTTGTCAGCTCTTCTCTGCCACCGCCTCTCGGAGGGTTTCTGAGCAGATGACGTCACCCCTGGAACCGCTGCTTCTAATCGGTGTCGTTCTCTTTGTGGGACTTCTGGCAGGAAAGGGAGCCTATGCCCTCAAGCTCCCCGGCCTGGTTGGATACATCCTTCTCGGCCTTCTGCTCAGCGACTCCGTCTCCGGGCTCCTTTCCAGGGACATTCTTAATACATTGGAGATGGTGACTCCCATGGTGCTGGGGATCATCGGGTTCACAGTTGGGGGGCAACTGGGCAGGGATGTCTTTTCCAAACACGGATCCGAGGTTTTCATCATTCTCATTTTCCAGACCGTGATCGCCACACTCCTCGTTGGAGGCGGTATTTATCTTGCGACTTCCAACCTGCCCATGGCCCTGATCCTCGGGCCCCTGGCCTCTGCTACTGCACCCGCAGCAACCTTGAACGTGCTCTGGGAGAACAGGGCCAAAGGACCACTGACTACCATGATCATGGCCATCGTAGCTCTGGACGACGGAGTGGCCATAATCCTTTTCGGACTGGGAGAGTCCATCGCGCTGTCCATTCACTCCGGCTCGAAGCAGACCCTGATGCAGGTAATGGGGCCTGCTTCCCTCGAGGTGGCAGGAGGCATCCTCCTGGGGGTATTATCCGGTGTTGCGATCGGGCTATTGCTCCAAAAGGTCAACAGGCCCCACACCGCGCTCATTGCATCTCTGGGCCTGATCTTCATAACAGCTGGCACGGCGCAGACACTACACATCTCGTTGATGCTCGCAACACTTGTTTCCGGCATGGTGGCCCTCAACATCGCTACTGTTGACGTAGCCCACTTGCTTAAAAACCTGGAAGACGTAACCCCTCCCCTCTACCTGCTGTTCTTCGTGCTGGTGGGGGCAGAACTGGACATCAAGTGGCTGGCAAACCTCGAGGTCATCGGCCTGCTGTTTATTGTATTGAGGGTCGCTGGTAAGTGGGCAGGTTCCTGGCTAGGGGCCCTGGTTTCAGGTGCAGACTGGAAAATTCGCAGGTACCTTGGGCCAGCCCTTTTCAGTCAGGCAGGAGTGGCGATAGGCCTCTCGCTGGTCGTCCTTCAGGACTTTTCCCAATTGGGCCCCGAGGGTGTGCAGGTGGCAAGGACTATTGTGAACCTTGTAGCAGCGACTACCCTCCTGATGGAACTTGTAGGCCCTGTTTTAGTCAAGAAAGCAGTGGTCATGGCCGGGGAGGCTCATCCCGATGAGGCTTGAGAGTTGCAATAGTCGCCCCCCAGCCACCGGCGGTTTCCGGTGCATCCCCGAATTCCTCGATAAAATCAAGGCCCTCGAGGACACTTCGAACGATCTTTTTCTGAACACCTTTGCCCTTTCCGTGAATTATCCTGACCGCCAGCACTCTTTCTGACCGGCATGTGTTGAGGTACTCTTCAACAACTGACGAGACGTCCCGCGGAGCAAAAGTATGCAGGTCAAGGACACCGTCTACAGGCAGATTTACGGGCTCTGCCTCCAGAAGATCAGTCCCGTTCCTGTCCTTCACTTCATCCAATACTGTGGGCCTTGACAGTGTCCGGTTCGGCCGGAGCCGTAGTAATTTGCTTTTCCGCGCCCAGGGAACTTTTGAGAATTACATCCGCGCTGCTGTCTTTTGCCGCCTTGCTGTATCGTACAGCCAGGGCCGCAGCGATCCGGAGGTCCGCTTCTGAAGCACCGCCTTCAACCAGGACCAGCGGCCCTGGAATTCCCTCAACCTCCATGGAGTGGTCCTCCTGCCGGAAGAGCTTTTCCAACTGATCGTTATCCTCGCTGTGTCTGCCGACTATGGCCTTGGCACCGCTCGGAAGCCGGAAATGCCTGCCGACTTTCAGCCGCAACACGTCCGTGGCATCAGCATCCGGCTGAATTGTAAAAAGCTCCTTTAATCGGACGGAAAAACCGGGGTCGGTAAGAAGGCAGCCTCCTCCGGGCGTCGGATACTCATCGAGACCGAAAGACGAAGCAAGCTCCATCTGACGCTTCCTCGACCTTCCATGAATGTCCAGGAGCTTCTCCCTGTCGACGAACCCTTCCCTTTCGGGCCTGGTTTCGGGGAGGAGCCTGGCTGAAAGAGGCCGCACAATAATATCTTCGCAGCCCGATTCTTTCTCCACTAATCTCAATGCCTTGGGATTCTGGGACATGGGCCTTTGCCCTAGTACCTCCCCGGAGAACAGGAATTTGCCCGAAACCTCCCTCATGACACCCGCTGCCGTGGCAAACATCATGGCGTGGCAGTCGATGCACGGATTCATGTTTTTGCCGTATCCGTGATGAGGGGATTTCACCATCTTCAGGTGATCATCGGTTATATCCATCACGATGTGCTCGACACCCAGAGCGGAAGCGGCCGCCTCCCCCCTCGCGCTCCCGAAAAAGGGGGTGGTGAAAGTTATGGCCGTGATTTCGACACCCTGGTCCATAAGGACCCTGCAGGCCAGCATACTGTCAAGCCCGCCCGAAATGATTCCCACTGCCTTTATGGTCATCTTGCGCACACCTCCATATTTGGACTCTATCACTTCAGGTAAAAAAAAGCCCGGGCCTGCAGGAACAGGCCCGGGCGTGCATTTCTGTGGTCTCTGAATTATTTACCTGCTACAAAACTCTTAACAAACTCGGTTGTTACCGACTTGGGCCTCTCGATGGGAGCTCCCAGGGCCCTGTTGTAGATCAGCTGGGCCAACACGCCGAGGGCGCGAGACACGCTGAACAGGACCGTGTAATAGGAGAACTCCTTGATGCCGAAGTGGTAGACCAGGGAACCTGAGGCTGCGTCGACGTTTGGCCACGGGTTCTTGGCCTTGCCGTGCTCCTTCAGGATACCCGGCACCAGGTCAAACATCTTGGCAACGGTCTTGAAGACCGGATCTTCCGGGATCCGCTTCTTGCCCCAGTCCACCTGGGCCGAGAACCTCGGGTCGGTGACCCTCAGGACCGCATGCCCGTAGCCGGGAATGACTTTTCCGCCGTTCAGTGTATCCCAGCAGTACTCCGTGAGCTGTTCGTCTGTGGGAGCGCCTCCGTACTTATCGATCATTCCCAGGACGAAGCCCAGGCACTCCTGGTTGGCAAGACCGTGAAGAGGGCCGGCAAGACCGTTGAGGCCACCAGCCAGAGAATAGTAAGCATCCGACAGCGCTGACCCGATAGTGTGGCACACATGGGCGCTGACATTGCCGCTCTCGTGATCGCTGTGAAGGGTGAGATAGAGACGCAGCAGCTCAGCGAGGTTGCCATCGGGATCCGGAATACCCAGCATATTGGCGAAATTACCGCCCCAGTCCAGACCTGGATCGTAAGGAATGAGATCACCTTTATTGTACCTTATCCGGTAGATACCTGCGGCCATCTCCGGGAGTTTGGCCAGGAGGTTGAGGGAATCTTCCATGTTGGGTTCCCAGTACTCGGTTTTCTTGATGCCCGCGGCGTAGGCCTTGGCGAACTCAGACTCTCTTTGCATAGCCATTATACCTACACTTATCATGGCCATGGGATGGGAATCGTCCGGCATTGCCCTCAGTACATCCCACACGTAGGACGGCACTCCGGCCCTCGCGTTGAACTCGTCCTTGACGCTCTGGGTATCCGCTTCGGTTGGAAGCTCACCTGTGACGAGCAAATAGAATATCTCCTCAGGAATTAGATGCGTGATCTCCAGCAGGGGAATGCCTCTGATAATGAGCCCCTTATCGGGGCTGACCTCGGAGGTATCACAAATGAGGCCCTTGATGCCCCGCATTCCTCCATAGGCCATCTTGACAGTGGCTTCGGAAAGAACCACATCCCCGTGGGTCTTTACCAAATTGCCTATCTCCTGCCTGAGGCCTGGGATCTGGCTTGCAAACTTCTCTTTTAGAGTTCCCATAGTCACACTCCTTTGCCAAGTCTCTGAAAAGTCTCTTTCGAAACAAAACCCACCCAAAACCGTCACTAACGGCGGCCCTGGAGGGCCCAATACACTCCCATGGAATAATGCTGTCGATATAAAGATGGGTGTTTTACCCCGACTCACATCTCGAAATACCGTATACAATATACAGGATTGAATGAGCATTTCAAGAGAAATTTCACATATCAATGCTTTAACCGCGCCATTCCTTTATAAACACTGTTATTCAATTCGAAAACCGGATAAAGAGCCCCGTTTCCCATCCCCCGTACCAACCCTTGACGCACATCTCCGCCTGTGATTATCTGGCACCCTACCTGAAAGGAGATCTGGGATGAAAGACCTGAAGCCTGGAGCTACCGGAAAGTTCACTCTGTTTGTTGACAAGGACCACCTGGCAAGCACCGTGGGGAATATTGGTGTGGATGTCCTCGCAACGCCCATGCTCACGGTAATGTTCGAGAACGCCGCCACGGATGCCCTCGCCCCCATCATGGATGATGGGGAGATATCGGTAGGCACCATGATCAAGGTGAGGCATTTCAGACCAACCCCGCCCGGGCTAAGGGTTGAAGCAGTGGTGACATTAAGAGAGGTAAACGGCAGGAAGTTCCTTTTTGACGCAGTTGTCAGGGATGAGGTTGAAATAGTCGCGGACGGCCAGATCGAAAGGGCGATCATCGACAGGGACCGATTCTATCGTGTAGTAGACGAAAAGAGAAAACCTGTCCCGGCATAGATAAACAGGGGAGCGACAGATTTTGGAACAAACTCTTATAGGGCCCGAGATCCAGTTTCTGACTCTACTGACTATCGCAGCGGTGATCGGAGTCGTCGTGAAGTTCATCCGACTCCCCTACACTATCGCTCTCGTCATCGGAGGACTGGTAGTGGGTCTCACAGGCATCGGCCCCTATCGCCTCACGCAGGAGATGATCCTCTTCGCCTTTCTCCCTCCCCTGCTCTTTGAGGGCGCAATCCACTTCGAGATATCACACCTCAGGAGGAACCTGCGTACGATAGCCGCCCTCTCCCTCCCCGGCCTGCTGATAGCCGGGTTCACCGCCGGAGTGCTCTTTCAAAAGCTTACTGGCCTTCCCCTGACGGTGGCGCTCCTTATAGGTGTCATGGTTACTCCCACCGACCCTATTTCGGTACTGGCCCTCTTTAAAAAGCTGGGGGTCTCAAAAAGGCTCTCCATGATCGTGGAGGGGGAGTCGGTCTTCAACGATGGGACGGGCATTGTCCTCTACGGTGTCCTCGTGGGGATAATAACCTCAGGCCAGTTCAGCTTTGGTGCATCCGTCCTGCTCTTTTTCAAGGTTGTCCTGGGCGGTCTCATGGTGGGCGTCCTCGCCGGACAGGTCGCCTTCATGTTCCTCAAAAAACTCGACGACCACGTACTGGAGGTACTCATAACCATCATCCTGGCCTTCGGTTCATTCATGATAGCCGAGCATACTCTTCATGTTTCCGGGGTTATGGCGGTTGTCGCGGCCGGGGTGCTCATCGGCAACCAGGGGGCGCGCCACGCAATGAGCCCTACCACCCGCCTGGCAATTAAAAACTTCTGGGAGATCGCGGCTTTCATCATTAATTCGCTCATTTTCCTGATGATCGGAACACAGATCGATCCCGCCGAACTAATCACAATCTGGCCGGCGATAACGGCCGCCTTTCTCATTGTCGTGGCAGCAAGGGCAGTGGGCAGCTACCCGCTCCTGGGGGTGCTCAACCTTGCGGGTGAGGGCATCCCTGTCCGGTGGACTCACGTGATCAACTGGGGCGGCATACACGGCTCCATACCCATTGCATTGGCACTGGGACTTCCCGACATGCCACAGAGAGATTTTATCGTTTCTCTGGTGTTCGGCGTCGTTTTCCTGTCACTAACCGTGCAGGGCCTGACAATGTCCCCGCTCATTCGGCTGCTGGGGCTGGCGGGCAGAGATGAGAGGGATGAGATCTACGAGCGGGCTGTGGCGAGAACGGTTATCATCAACCGCAGCCTCGAGGACCTGAAGCGCAAAAAAGTGGAAGGGCGCATCACCCCTGCTACAGCCTCACGTCTGACTTACGAACTGGAGTCCCAGCTCAAGGAAGTAGGACAGGAGATGGTGGAACTGGAGACCACCCCGGAGGTGATGAGTGTGCGGGAGCAGATGCTGAGGCGTTCTATCCTGATGCTGCAAAAGAGCACACTTTCGGAACTTTCCATGGAAGGCGAGATCAGCTACGAGAACGCTGAAGAACTCATGCGCGACCTCGACCGCAACCTTGAAGACCTTGAAAGCAGCATCGAGGAGGACGGTGGGCCTGATGAAACCTGACGAACTTCGACCAATTTTACTGATATCAGCTGGATTAATATCAGTCCTGGATCATGTTGAATCACGAAACAGATCTTCTCAGATACCCTCGATCTCCCGATTGAGGACGGCCTTGTCATAGGCCGACAGAACGTCTCTCTGGCTCACCGTCCCCACCAGTTTACGGCCGTCATCTTCCATCACCACCGGGAGTTGGGAGATCCCCCGGCTGCCCATTTCCTGCAAGGCCAGTAGTATGCTGTCTGATGGGTGAATGGTTATCAGGTTAACGGTGGCAACATCCTTTGCGATCACCAGGCTTTTCAGGGCCTCCTCCTGCAGGACCGACCGAATGTCACGGAAGGAGATCACACCAGTCAGTTCGTCATCGTTGTTTACCATGTGCAGGTAGGAGACGTCCTGCATCTTGAGGCTCTCGATTATGCTGCCCAGCGGCATCCCCTCGGGGACCTCAACAACCTGGTCCTGCATGATATCGCGAACCTTGATTGCCTGGAGGATGCTCTGCTCCCAGCCCTGGAAGAGCTCCACACCCCGGCGCGCAAGCTTGATCGTGTAGATCGACCCGCTCTTCAGGGAGGTGGTGACGATGGTGCTTATCATGCATGCGAACATGAGCGGAAGGATGATCTTATATGTAGTAGTCATCTCAAAGATTATGATGATCGCTGTTATTGGAGCATGGGTTGTTCCCGCCACTACCGCTCCCATGGCAACAAGAGCGTAGGCCCCCGGATCGGCGGTGATCGCCGGGAACAGCTCGTGCACACCCCAGCCGAAGAAACCGCCAGTCATGGCCCCGATGAAAAGGGAGGGCGCGAAGATCCCACTCGACGCGCCGCTGCCGATCGTTAATGAGGTTGCAAGTATCGTGGCTAA
>CAYVSA010000044.1:0-17728 GCA_964454175.1 uncultured Pseudomonadota bacterium | reverse complement strand
AGCTGCTCCAGTACAGCATCTCCAGCCTTCCTGTCCTCTTCGGGCTGCTCCGGGAAGGGGAACACGGTGTAAAAATCAGGCTGGCCCATAAAGAGGCCTCTGGCGAAACTCCCGCCGCCATGGGAGCTGTCACGGGCAGACTCAACCATCTCCAGAACTGATCTGACTTCCATATCTGCCTCACATTTAAACATGTTTTAGCCCGGATCGAACTTACCCGATGGAAATAGACCACGGTGTGTACTTGAAATGTAGCTCTGAAGTGGAGGATGGTCAATGCTGGGTGTGGGGGTGTGGGTGTTATGTGTATCGAGGTATCGAGGTGTCGAAGTTTCGAGGTATAGAGTCTAATAGAAACCAGAAACTGATCTTAATCAACTTCAACTCTGAATTTCTCGATAAACCCCGAATTGATGGTGAGCATTGAGGGCCGCTGAAGTATCGTTCCATCCTCATTGGTAGAGAGTGCGCCCTCGGCGGAGGGGAAATTCTCAAGACCATTTATGAACTTCACCAGGGACTGTCTGTCCTTTACACCCCCGGCTTCCACTGCCTTACGGATGATGAGTGCTGCATCGTAGGCCTGTGCCGCCAGTGGCTGAGCGTCCTCCCCGAAAGTGAGCCAGTAAAGCTGCATGAATTCTCTGACGTTGTCGTCCTCGGCGTCAGGATAGAAACTACCGGTGAAAATGGCTCCATCCACATAGTGTTCGCCAATCTCAATTACCCATGGGCTGTTCCACCCGTTAGTTCCCAACAGCAGAGCCTCGGTAACATCGTAAAAGGCGAGCTGGGGGGCCAGGAGCCCCACAGTTTGAAAATCCGCTGGGACGAAAAGCGCATCAAAGTCTACCACGGGCTCCAACTCGATCTTCTCTCCTGCCTCTTTAAGTATCATCTGTTCTTCGGTAAGTGGCCTGTTGAGGCCTACCATCTTCCGGATCTGCGGCCCGAAATCCGTATTCCCGGGTTTAAAACTTTCGGCTGCGACGACCACCGCACCCATTTTGTCCACCTCGTCCCAGAAGAGGTTCATCAGTTCGTTCCCGTAGGAGTTGTTCGGGTACAGGAAAGCGAACCGGCTCATGGACAACCGGTCGTGAACCAGCTCGGTAAGGGCTTTCACCTGCTGAATGTCAGGCATGCTTCTGCTGAAGATGTTCTCTCCCAGGGCTGGAATTGCTGGATCTGCCGAGAGGGAGATCAGGGGAGTTCCAGACTCGGTGGCAGCACGGACCGCTGCCTGGGAGGTCCGGGAAAAGAGCGGACCTATTATGGCCAGGACCTGGTCGGATTCTGAAAGGTCCCGAGCTGCTTGTGATGCCTTCATCGGATCTGCTCCGGAATCCTTTACAACCACTTTGAACTCAATGTCATTTTCGTCGTTGGCTAGAGGCGAGAGGATGCCGAAGGCTGCCAGGACGCCCTGGAGCGCCTTCTCACCGTAAACCGCATAACTTCCTGAAAGGGGTAGAATAACGCCCACGGTATTGCCTTTGACCAGGAGCCTGCCCCTCAACTCGGAGTAGGCTGTGTCAATACGGTCACGAGTGACCTGGTCCGGATAGTCGACTAGAAGTTCCATGAGATCTCTCATCGCTCCCTGGAACTGTTTGTTCTCAATGGCCCGCTCCACACGTGTCATGGCCACCACACCCATTGGCTCGGCCCCGTCGGTGTCGCCCAGCAACTCTTCAAGCTCCCTGTCCTTGAGACTGAGGGATGTTTCGATCAATACCTGACGGGCTTTCTCCCTGATAATTTCCGTCCCAGCGGTCCTGTATGATTTGACTGCGGTGAGCACCGCACTGGTGCGTTTCCTCATCTTGACCAGGTTTCGAGCCTTTAAAGTCAATGCCTGGAACTTCTCCCCGGGCAAGGGGGCCAGGGAAAGGGCGCTCTCCAATGCTTCGTTGCTGTTGCGGTACTTCCCTTCATCAGAGAGCATGAACCCAAGCTCCATGAATGCCCTCTTCCTCAGGGGACTGGCCGGGAAGCGGTGGAGCATGTTCCTCAGTGTAGAAATGGCTTTTCGCCTGTTGTCCAGGTAAACCTGGGTGCGGGAAAGCTCCAGGAGCGCATCGTCAGCATATGGGCTTTCAGGGTGCATGCGAACGAAAGCCTTCAGCATCTCCCCGGCTTCATTTGCTTTGCTGTCTTCCCGAAACAGCCTCACCGCCTCCTGGTAGGCCATGAGCTGCTCCCGTTCAGATCGGGGGGTGGATGCGGCGCCGAAGGAGGAGCCTGCCATGGGCCCGGCAAGGACCATCAGTATTGCCAGAGCCGCTGCGGTGGGGTATAAACTCGCCATGTGTAGGGAACTTCGCTGCATGGTGGATTTATAAGCGCATGAACCGGTAATTGTCAATTGCCCGGTACTGAAATGGTGCCGGTAACGCTGTCCGGAATTAACAGAAAGGCTTGCCCTTGAGACATCAGGAAACAATGATCGCAATTGACATCCCTGCACTGCGCCAGCCCGGTGCCTTTCAGTGAACCTCATCAAACCTCCCTTTGGGCAGCATTTTCTCCACGATAAAAACCTTCTGGGGCTTATAGTCAGAACCGCTTCTCTGTCACAGGGCGACCATGTCCTTGAGGTCGGCTGCGGGACGGGAAAGCTCACCAGGGCCATACTGGAAGCCGGTGCCACCGTGACCGGTGTGGAGATCGACAGAGGTCTTGCGGACAGGCTTGAAAATGACTTTGCTCATGAGGAAGACTTCCGCCTCGAGAGGGGGGATATACTGAAGATCGATTGGGGACACCTGTTGGAAGGATCACAGCGTGTGATAGTCATGGGCAACCTTCCCTATTCAGTCTCTACCCAGGTGATATTCAAGATCATGGACTGGAGGGAAAGGGTATCAAGATCTGTCTTCCTGATGCAGTGGGAAGTTGGCTGCAGGCTGACTGCCCGGCCCGGGACCAAGGAGTATGGGATAATGTCGGTTGCCTGCCAGCTGTTCGGTAAGCCCGAACTTGTAAGGAAGGTGCCGCCAACCGTTTTTCTTCCACCTCCCAAGGTCGACTCAGTTCTCGTGAAGTGGGATATTTATGAAAGTCCTCCCTGCCATATGGATGATTGGAAGCACACACTTCAGGTTGTCAGGGCTTCCTTCGGAAAGAGGAGAAAAACGCTGCTGAACAGCCTCAGTTCCGGTCTCGACGGTCTTTCCAGGCAGGATCTAGCCCTGATCATGGAGAAGATGAATCTGCCGGCAGCGATCCGTGCCGAGAATCTGGAGGTCAGCCAGTTCGCCGAGCTATCCAATATCATCGGAGCCAGGCTGTGAGCGCTCTTCTGAAAAACAGTGGTGGACCATCCAGCCTCCTGGCCCCGACGTGTCTGAGAGTCATTCCACTGGGAGGCGTCGGCACCTTCGGGATGAACTGCACTGTCTTTGAGTGTGAAGGTTCCATGATCGTGGTTGATGTCGGTGTCAAGATCCCACAAGGTAATCTACCTGGTGTTGATCTTATATTGCCTGATCTTTCCTACATTATCGAAAACGAGGACAGTATACAGGCAGTATTCCTTACTCATGGACACGATGACCACATCGGAGCCGTTTCCTATCTCCTGGAGCAGCTCGACGTGCCTGTCTACGGGACAGCTTTCACCCTTGCCATGGCGAGGAACAGGCTGGAGGAAAGCGCTGATAACGGAAATGTGCGCAAAGCTGATCTGAGACAGATGCTTTTCGGGCAGACAATAGAATGCGGCCCGTTTTCCGTAGAGCCGGTGAGGGTGACGCACAGCATACCGGACAGTGCTGCACTCTGCGTGAAGACGCCTGTGGGAACAGTACTGCACTCGGGTGATTTCAGGATGGAGCAGCACCCTCTGGATGGACATCCAACGGACATGGGGCGCTTAACAGAACTGGGCGATGAGGGCATCCTGCTTCTCATGTCCGACAGCACCAACGCCGACAGGCCCGGCTGGAACAACTCCGAACGTGATGTCAAAAAGGCCCTTGAAGATGTAATGTCCAGAGCAGAAGGAAGAGTGTTCATTGCAACCTTCGCCTCACATATCCACAGGATCCAGATGATCCTGGATACGGCTCAGAGCCAGGGCCGAAGGGTGCTGATGGAGGGCCGAAGACTCCTTCAGAACTGCAGAACAGCAAGCGAACTTGGATACATTCTTTATCCTCCGCGAACCCTGGTTGAATTTGACGACCTTGACGCAAAGGAAAAAAAGAAGGCTGTTTTTCTCACCACGGGAACTCAGGGAGAACCGCTTTCTGCCCTCAGCCGTATTGTGAGGGACGAGCACCCCAGGATAGCCATTGAACAGGGCGACACCGTCATATTCTCTTCCAGGACCATTCCCGGCAACGAACTGCCAGTGGGCCAGATAATCAACGAGGTCTATCGGCGCGGTGCCAGGGTGGTCACCAGAGGCCCTGAGATGGTCCACGTTTCCGGCCACAGCTCTGCAGAAGAGATCAAATTGTTTATCGAGGCCCTTAGGCCGAAGTTTTTCGTTCCGGTTCACGGTGATTTCAGGCAGATGCGGGCCAATGCCGACCTGGCAGCCGGGTCCGGCGTGTCCACGAAGGGAATACTTATCCTGGAGCCGGGACAGGTTCTGGAACTGGCAGAGAGTTCGGCATCCATGGGAGAACCTGTGGCGGCTGGAAGGCTCCTTGTTGACGGTGAGACTGTGGGTGATGTCGATACTGACCTCCTGCGTGACCGGCGTCGTCTTGCCAGGGAGGGCCTGGTAGTGGTGGTTGCCGGGGTCGGTGGAGATGGTTCAATGTCCTTCAAACCCATGGTCCACAGTGTAGGAGTGGGGATGGAGGATGCGGCAGAAGGACTGGATGAGGCAGCCGTCGGGGAAGTGGAAAAAGTCCTGGAAAGGTCCAGAGCTCTGAAAGTAAATCGGGATGACATAAAGGAAGAGATAAGAATACTCGTCAGAAGGATCTACAAAAAAGCCCTGCAGAAAAAACCACGCGTTGTCACGGTCATAGTGGAGGAGTAATGGAAAGCTACACGGCTGCAATTGTCCTGGGGGTAGTGCAGGGACTCACTGAGTTTCTCCCCGTTTCCAGCTCCGGGCACCTCGTTCTGGCTCAGGCATTTATTCCAGGTTTTAGCGGCCCCCCGGCCGCTTTTGACGTACTACTGCACGGCGGCACACTGATAGCCGTGCTGGCATACTTCAGGCAGGACGTCCTGAAAATGGCTGCCGGGCTGAAACGGCCCAGGGAAGGAGGCTTGAATCTTCCCCTGCTGCTTGTCGCCGGTACCGTACCGGCTGGTATCGTGGGCGTTTTTTTCAAGGACCGGATTGAGATCCTCTTTCATGCGCCTGCTGTCGCATCTGCTGGACTGGTGGTGACAGGGCTCCTCCTGCTGCTGGCCACCCGGGTGAAGGGAGGCAGTCGAAAGATCGCCAGGATGGGTTATTCGGCGGCCATCCTGATCGGGGCTTTCCAGGCTGCCGCAATTGTTCCAGGTATTTCGAGGTCAGGTGCCACCATATGCGCCGCCCTGTTCCTGGGATACTCTGGGACAGAATCTGCGCGGTTCTCTTTTCTTCTGTCTCTGCCTGCGGTGGCAGGTGCCCTGGCCCTGGAGGCCGGTGACCTGGCAGCCGTAGGCAGTGTTGGGCCCTACGCCGCCGGAGCAGCTGCGGCAGCGGTGACAGGATGGCTTTCCATCGCTGTTCTCATGCGGGTCATGGCAGACAGAAAGCTCTTTCCCTTTGCTGCCTACTGCCTGGTACTCGGTTCACTTTCTTCTGTATTTCTGGTATTTTTCTAGATCAGTCAGAGCTGGATCGAAAGGGGCAATAGAAGCTTGAATCCGGCAGCAATGATCGCTTACTTTCGGTATCCAGATCCCTGATCTACGGTGCTGTGATGTTCTGTCCTTTGATTAAGGGCACTTAACCCGTTCTTCACAGTTTTACGGGGAGAAATTTGGCAAAAACCGCGGCAAAAGGGAAAAAGAAAAGTCTTTCCAAAGTCCAGTCCCGGTTGAGGGAGATCATTGGTATTCTCCTCACTGCAGCCGGTTTCTACATTCTCATCGCCCTGGTCTCATATTCACCGCTGGACGTTTCCCTCAACAGTACAGGTACCGGCGGGGCCGTGGGCAATATGGGGGGAGTTGTAGGGGCCTACCTTTCCGACTTCCTCTTGCAGATCCTTGGCTGGGGGGCATTCCTCATCCCCCTGATCCTCTTTTTTCTGGGTGTCTCCAGATTTTTCCTCACCAACTGGGGCAGCTGGATGCTCAGGGTCGGCGGCGGCCTTATCTTCATGCTTTCGTTCTGTGTACTGCTGCAGCTGAAGATAGGGGAGACTGTGGTTATCGGTACGGCAGGAAGGGAGGCAGGCGGCCTTCTGGGCGATATCCTGTCGGGATTCTTCGTGCGTTTTCTGAACGTTCCGGGAGCTTACATCCTGGCCGTAGCCGGTTTATTTGTCTCTATCGTGATGGCAACGAACATCTCCCTCAAGATATTGGGCCGGGGAGTGATGGCCGTTTTCGCCGGCACGGGCAGGCTTGTGACCATCCACAAGGAACGAAAAAGGCGCCACAAGGCATTTCAGAAAGTCAGGGAATCGGAGTCGGAAAAGAAACAGCCGCCTGTTGTAAAAAGATCAGAGAAATCCGGGGTCCGTAAAAAAGCGGAACCTACCCAGGAAGAATTCGCAGCTCTCCCCAGGCCCAAAGGCGATTTCATCCTCCCGCCCATGGAGCTCCTCAATCCTCCGGAAACAGGTACAGGTTCGATAAGCGAGAAGGAGCAGATCAAGCGTTCCCAGATCCTTGAGAAAAAACTCAAGGACTATGGCGTGCAGGGGCACGTCACCGCTGTTAACCCGGGGCCGGTGATAACCATTTTTGAATATGAACCAGCGCCGGGGACCAAGCTGGCACAGATCGCCAAGTTAGAGGACGATCTGTCCCTTGCCATGGGGGGCGTGGCAGTCCGGGTTGTGAGGCACATCCCGGGCAAGTCTGTGGTGGGCATAGAAGTTCCGAACAAGGAACCGGAACTGGTTGTCCTGCGCGAGGTCCTTTCCTCCAGGGATTTCAGGATGACAAAAGGTATTCTGAAGCTCGCCATTGGTAAGGACCCGTCTGGGGATGCTTTCGTAGCCGACCTCGGGTCAATGCCGCACCTCCTGGTCGCCGGAGCCACAGGAACAGGCAAGAGCGTTTCGATCAATTCGATGATACTCAGCATGATCTTCCATCTGACTCCCAAGGAAGTCCGGTTCCTCATGGTTGACACAAAGATGCTTGAGCTGTCGCCCTACGAAGGGATCCCGCACCTCCTGTCACCAGTTGTTATGGAGCCCAAAAAAGCTTCTTCAGCCCTGAGGTGGGTAGTTGCCGAGATGGAAAGGCGCTTCCAGCTGCTTGCGGCCCACAAGGTCCGGGACATAAATGGCTACAACAAGAAGATGGCCACCACAAAAACACCGCCGGTTGAGGACGATTCCCACCTTGCCCACATCGTAGTGGTCATCGACGAGCTGGCTGATCTGATGATGACGGCTCCCAGAGAAGTGGAGGAGAGCATCGCCCGGCTGGGCCAGATGGCCAGGGCCGCGGGCATTCACTTGATAATCGGCACCCAGAGACCTTCAGTCGATATAATTTCAGGAAGCATCAAGACAAACATCATCGGCAGGATCGCCTTCAAAGTGTTCGACAAAGCCAACTCCAGGGTCATACTTGACCAGAACGGCGCCGAACAGCTGCTGGGAAAGGGCGACATGCTCTTTGTTCAGTCGGGCGTATCCGGTCTGGTGCGCGTTCACGGTTCCTTCGTAAGTGAGGAGGAGGTGACAAGGACAGTGCGTTTCCTCAGGGCCCAGGCGAGGCCCGAGTACAGGGACGACCTTTTCGACTACGAGGCTCCGCCCAAACCGAGCGATGATCACTATGAAGACGAGAAGTATGACGATGTCCTGAAGTTCGTTTTCGAAAGAGGGTACGCCTCGGCATCAATGATCCAGCGCAGATTCAAGGTGGGCTACAACCGTGCAGCCAGAATGGTGGAGCGGATGGAATCGGAAGGGATCGTTGGCCCGCCGGATGGCGCCAAGGCAAGGCCTGTTCTGAGACGGATCGAGGTCGAATGAGGCGTTTCCTGGCGGCCCTTGTCGTCACTCTGCTGCTTGCGGTACCGGCACAGGCCGGGGGCTTTGACAGCGAAGTTAAGGCAGTGCTGGACCTCATGGAGGGTGCCTACAGGGCCCTTGAGAGCCTGGATGCGGCCTTTGTTCAGTCCGAGGACAGGCCCGGTGTGGGGGTAACCAGCATGGAGGAGGGCAGGCTTTATTTCCTGCCTCCCGACCGGATGCGGTGGGACTACGAGGGAAGGCGTCCGCACAGCGTGGTAATCAATGACGATCTCGTCTGGATCTATACTCCATCAAGAAAACAGGTGGTGAAAAGGGAGATGACCATCCAGGAGATGAGGATGGGGCCTGCGACCTTTATGAGAGGGATCACAGGGCTGACCGAGCAGTTCGACGTTCAGCCTGGCGGCGAAGACACTGAGGGAGGTTATTTTCTGGACCTCCTTCCCAAGGGTGAGCAGACTCCCTATGAGAAGATCGGAATACTCGTTTCGGCCAGAACGGGCCTTCTGAAAAGGATCACCATCTACCACCGTCTGGGGAATGTCACCACGATCAGGTTTTCTGACATCAAAACCGGCGTGAAGATCACCGATAAACTCTTTGAGTGGTCTGTACCAGATGGCGTCGAAGTTATTGAACCGTAGTAGAACCAGTTCCAGGTTCCACGTTTCATGTTCCAGGTGAAAAACAACAACCCAAATTTTTCATCATCCGTCCGAAGGCCTGATGCAGGGTTTCGAGAAGGGGTCAGATATGAGGCGCGACCAGAAGCGCAAGCCGGAAGCGTATATGAATACGTTGAGGACTTGCCCTGCGGGAGAACAAAATAGATGGCTCCTTATCGGGACTCTGGACAGGCTCTGCGGCAAGTGAAGAAAATAGGAGTAATAAGTTTAGGCTGTTCCAAAAACCTGGTCGATACCGAAGTAATGCTCGCCCACCTGACCTCCGAAGGTTTCACCATCCTTGAAGAATTCGACCATGTAGACTGTGTGCTCGTAAACACCTGTGCCTTCCTGACCGAAGCGATCACGGAGTCTCTGGACGAAATAATGGCCATCGTGCGTATCAAGGAAGAGGGCCGCACAAAGCGTCTGGTGGTCACTGGCTGCATGGTGAGCAGGTTCGGAGACAGGCTCCTCGAGCAGGTACCCGAGATCGATGGAGTAGTGCACCCGACCGATCTCGCCGGCGTCGTGGAGGCAGTGACCGGGAGGAAGAAGACTGCGAAAAAAGAAGAGGTTTTCCCGGCCCGGCTCCGGAGCTTTCCCTACCACCGCGCATATGTGAAGATCGGAGAGGGGTGCTCCAACCACTGCACTTATTGTACGATCCCCGGCATCAGGGGGGAGTTCTCCAGCAGGGAACTCTCCTCTATTACTGACGAGATCAGATGGCTCCTTGATGAGGGGACTTCAGAAATAACCCTTGTTTCCCAGGACACGGGAAGATACGGACTGGATGGGGATGGTCTGAGTCTGGCGCACCTTGTTTCCGAGATCCTCAGGATTCCTGGCGATTACTGGCTGAGGGTTATGTATGTACACCCGTCCAGGGTGAACGAGGAGCTTCTGGGAACATTGGCGTCTGATGACAGAGTCTGTCCCTATCTGGACATTCCCTTCCAGCACGTTTCGAAAAAAATACTGGAACTTATGGGAAGGGGGAGCGCTCCGGGGGCCGGAGATGTTATTTCAATGGCCAGAGAACGGATTCCGGGACTTTATCTGAGAACGACCCTCATGACGGGGTTCCCGGGGGAAACAGGTAGTGATTTTGCGAAGATGCTGGAGTTCGTGAGAACGGGACAGGTCAATCACCTGGGAGTATTTCCCTACAGCCTGGAGGAAGGCACACTTGCGGCCGGCTTCCAGGACCAGGTTCCAGTTGAGCTTGCCAGAGAGAGGATGGAGATCCTGTTATCCGAACAGGAGAAGATGTCGGCATCTTTTTTGAGATCCATGGTTGGTCGGGTTCTGAAGGTGATGGCGGAAGGAGCTGACGAAAATGGGGCCTTCGGGCGTCACCGTGGCCAGGCCCCGGAGGTGGACGGTGTGGTCTACCTTGACAGCTCCCCGGTCCTGGGTGATGTGGTGAATGTGGAGATAACCGGCAGCTCGACCCACGACCTGACCGGCAAGGTTCGGGTTTGACAGAGCGGGATCGGGTTGTCGACGAGCTTGCTGGTGAGGGACTCTTCCTCGTCCAGTCGGGCTCCGGTGTAAAGGCCAGTGTGGATGGTATCCTCCTGGCCCGCTACGTAAAGCCATCCCGGGGGCAGAAAGTTGCAGATCTTGGCTGCGGCAATGGACTGGTAAGCCTGGTGCTCGCCTACGACCATCCTGAGTGCAGTGTCCTTGGTGTTGATGTCCAGGCAGACCTGGTCAGGCAAGCCTCTGAAGGGGCTTCGCTAAGTGGTCTGAAGAACGCTCATTTTCTGTGCGGAGACCTGAGAACCCCTCCCTGGGGAAAAGCACCCGGCTTATTTGACCTGGCAGTTGCAAACCCTCCCTACTACAAGCTGGGCTCCGGCAGGCTTAGCCCTGACCCGGCCAGGGCAGCGGCGCGGCACGAGCTGCTGGGCACCGTGAACGACTTCGCCAGAGCAGCTGCCAGCCTTGTCAGGGAAGGCGGTATGTCTGCGTGGATTTATCTCCCGGAACGGCTGGATGATCTCCTGGAGGCCCTGAAAAAGTATGATTTTTCCCCCGCAAGGAAGCGCGAAGTACTGCCCCGCAAAGGAAGATCACCCTCATTCGTCCTGGTAGAAGCCGTCAAAGGTAAGGCAGTTGAAACAATACACGAGGAGCCGTCCCTGGTCCTTTACGAAGAGGGTGTGGATAGGAATTACACCGATGAAGCCCGTAAAGTTCTGTATGGTTTTTAAATAGAGTCCAATGTCTAGTGTTCCAACCGTTTGGCAGGCTCACGGCCCTGAGTCCCGTCCATGGCGGGATCGAAGAATATCCAATGCTCTTCACTGATACCTTGAAGCAGCTGCGCCAAAATTACGCAGTAACCAACTTGTACTGCTGAATGCTGTGAAAGCAAGGATACACAAGGATGGATCACCGTATGAAAAGGGGCTTATAGCGCAAATATTGCTCTTTTGTGTGGAAGCCATTTCAGGGTGTTCGCCATCCGGGAAATGCTGATCTTCCCTGAGATTTACCCGATATTTTCGGGCAGGAATATATAAAAACCTTATTTTTCAGATACTTGAATTGTGCCACGACTCCCTGCAAGGTTCGCGGCTGCCGTGGAAAAATAATACTTTGAAGATGGGGAATGAAAATTGCAGAAAAGCCGGAGTGGAGTTGAAGGAACCAGGGTGAATGTTCGCGGACCGGGAGAAGGGCTCTGAATCACAAACCTGCCATCTCTATGATGCATAAGAGGCACATCAGGCTTGTCACGCTGCTGATGGTAATTTCCGTCATGGCCATTTTGGGCCATCATCTGCTTATAAACCACGATGCAGGCGCCACTTGCCTGCTTTCATTTTGTGCCTTTATTGTCACGATAACACTCTTCATCATTCCGATGCAGTTCCAGGCTCTTCCCACGGTAGAGCTGGCAGCTGTGCAAAGGGAACACACCGACACCTTCTTCAAACCTCCCCGCAGCTGAACTCCAGAATCTGTTTGGCGTAACAGCTGCGTAATTTTTTGGGGGCCGCGTGTGGTCCCGGGAGGTAAGGATGGATCCTGAAACCAGAACCAGTTACTGGGACGAAGTCAGCATAAAAGTCAAAAAGTTCCTCAAGGACCTGGAGAACGAGTCTGTAAGTACCGTCAAGCCCAGGCCCATTGACTGCTGCAATCCGCCCGTACCACCCAAATCGAAACAGCCTTCCGGTCTCAAATTAAAGTCCGGCTGAGCTGGCCCGCGAACCTGATCAGCCATGATATGGATGATCACCGCGTCCGTTGTGGTTGAAGGTTCGAAGGATGGCGGGATGATGTCTAAAGAAAATCTACTGAACGAGGGTATCAAAATGCAGAAAAGAGCTTATCTACCTGTAATTCTCATTATGGTCATGTCGATGCTTGTGGTTCCCGTGTCGGCCCTTGCCATAACCGCGTCAGGTGTGACTCTCAATTTTATGTGCGGCTGCGGTACTTGTACCGAGACGCTCACAGCTTGTGAGTGCCCCCAGTCGGACGAATACAGGGCCCAGATCACAAAAATGGTTGCCCAGGGCTGGTCCGAGAACCAGATCATAGAGGATTTCGTGAATCGCTTTGGAGAGTCGGTGCTGGTAGTCAATGCTGGCGCAGCACCAAAGAGCTACGGAGGCGGGTCCGGGGCTGTTGCCAAGACCTACGGTTCGAAATCCAATTCTGTGGCTATTTTCCTGATCGGCTTCGGGATGGCTGCGTTTCTCTTTGCCGGATTCAGGCTGATGCAGAATTCCCGTGAAAGAGGCCGAAGCAATTCCCGTTCTTCGAAAAACAACAGGCGCAGTTCTGCCAGGAACCGCAAGCGTTCAAGGCAGGGCTCGAGGCGCAGGGAAAAAGACAGGGTCATTCTCGATGATGACGACTACGAATAGCGCCGATCCAGATTCCAGAAACGGAGCTGGTGGATGAAGAAGAACTGGAGGTCCGTTGCTGCTGTCACCGTAGTTGTTCTGGTTGTCAGCTACCTTGTAATTTCGGGTCTTTCAACGAGCGGTGTTTACTACTGGACTGTCAGTGAGGTCCTCGCAGGAAAAGCTGGCTCGGGGAACAGGTCCGTCAGGATCAGCGGTGAAGTAGTTGATGGAACGATCAACTTCAACCAGAAAGATCTCCTCCTCACCTTTGCTGTCAGGGACAGTGAAGACACTGGAAAGATCATTAACGCGGCATACAATGGAGTAATGCCCGACGCATTCAAGGAAGATGTGGAAGTCATACTCGAAGGCGCTTACGACAGGGAAGAAAACCTGTTCAACGCTTCAGTGCTGCTAGCTAAATGCCCCTCCAAGTACGTGGAGGAGGGGACACCTGAATAGGAGATAATTTATGCCTCAGTTCGGCTCCCTGTCACAGCTGCTCGCATTCCTGTTCACTCTTGGCTCTATTGCCATGATACTGACAGGCATAATGAAAAACGACACAAGGTGGTTCCTGGTCAGCAGGAGATCGCTGCACAACGTCACCCTCTTTACCGTGATGGCTTCCACTGCTCTGGTCCTGCTGTTCGGTTCCAATAACTTTCAGGTTGAATATGTCGCCTCCTATTCCGACCGTGCGCTGCCGATCTTCTACAGGCTCACAGCCTTCTGGGCTGGCCAGAAGGGCTCTCTTCTATTCTGGGCGCTGGTCCTGAGCCTTATCACAAGCGCGGTTGTTCACAACACCAGGGATGATATGGACAGGAGAGCGACACCGTATATTTACCTTGTCCTGGCAGGCATTCAGAGCTTCTTTTTGTTTCTCCTGGTGACGGTTACGAATCCCTTTGAACTCCTGCCCTATATCCCCAAGGACGGTCAGGGGCTCAATCCCATGCTTCAGAACCCGGGAATGATCTTCCACCCACCCACACTCTTTTTGGGCTATGTAGGGTTCTCGGTGCCCTTTGCCTACGCGATAGCTGCACTGGTAGCGGGTGAACTGGATGAGTCGTGGCTGAGGAAGACCAGAACCTGGAATGTGCTTTCCTGGGTGTTTTTGAGTATCGGAATAATCCTGGGGGGACAGTGGGCCTACGTTGAATTGGGCTGGGGCGGATACTGGGCCTGGGATCCGGTGGAGAACGCATCCTTCATACCCTGGCTCGTAGCCACTGCCTTTATCCACACTTCCATCATCCAGGAGAGAAGAAACATAATGAAGGTCTGGAACATGTGGCTTATTCTATTGACCTTCGTGCTCTCAATTTTCGGGACCTATCTTGTGCGAAGCGGGGTCCTGCAGTCGGTACACGACTTTGGTGCTACCGGCCTTGGCGGCTACTTCCTGGTTTTCATGGCCACGGCATTTTTCGGGGGCATATATCTCATAGCCGAGAGCTACTGGGACCTGAGGACGGAACATTCTCTTGAATCGTACCTTTCCCGCGAGAGCACTTTCCTCTTCAATAACGTCATACTTCTTGCGCTCGCATTTTCAACTCTGCTGGGTACCCTTTTTCCCCTTATATCGGAGGTATTTACCGGCAACAAGATCACGGTGAGCCAGCCCTTTTTCAACCGCGTCAATACGCCCCTGTTTCTCATACTCATCCTTATAACGGGACTCTGTCCGTTGATAGGATGGCGGAAAGCGTCGGCTGACAACCTGAAGAAGAACTTCATGGTCCCCCTTGCCGCAACAGTCACGGGTGCCGTCCTGCTTTTCACAATGGGGATCAGGGGCCTCTATCCACTTGCCGCCTTTACCCTGTCCATATTTGTGATGGTTACCATAGCAAGGGAGTTCTGGACTGGTACAAGAGCCAGAAGCCGCCTGACGGGTGAGCCTTCGTATCTGGCCTTCCCGTCGCTTCTGTGGAAAATGAGGCGAAGATACGGCGGCTTCATCGCCCACCTGGGTGTCGTGATAATGGTAATAGGCATCACCGGATCAAGTGCCTACAAGAAGGAGACCCAGGCTACTCTCAACACGGGGCAGACACTGAAAGTCGGTGCCTATACGCTCAGGTACGACGACCTGAAAAGGTACAAGCTTTACAACAGAGATGTACTCACCGCCACCCTCGCTGTATTCAAGGGCGGGCAGTCCCTGGGAACAATCAGCCCCGAAAAAAGGTTCTATTCGAAGGCCGACAAGCCAACCACGGAGGTGAGCCTGCGCTCAACTCTGGTTGAGGACCTTTACATTACCATGCCTGCTATCGGGGAGGGCCGCGACATCACCCTCAAAGCCGCCGTTAATCCTTTGCAGGTGTGGGTCTGGATCGGCAGTATCGTGATGGTCCTGGGCGGTATTCTGGCAATAATCCCCAGAAGGCAGAAAAGAGAGGTCCATTATGAGGGCGCCTAAAATAAAAGCTGTGTCTGTCCTTATCATCCTCGCCGTTTTCTCAATGCCGGTGACTGGTTACAGCCTCACCTCCACCGAAGTCGAGGCCGAACTGATGTGTACCTGTGGGTGCACCATGGTGCTGAATACCTGTTCCTGCGGAACTTCTGACGAGATGAGAGCGGTTATCAGCGGGATGATCGATGACGGCCAGAGCAAGGAGCAGATAGTACAGTGGCACCTCACCAAGTATGGAGAGACTATCCTGGCTGCTCCCCTTAAAAAGGGTTTCAACATAATCGCCTACACCGCCCCGTGGGTAGGTTTGCTCTTCGGTGTGGGAATTGCGGTGGTTCTCGTTCGCAAGTGGGTACTTCCTGATCACGGCGATGAGGATGAGGATGGCGAAGACGGCTATCCTAACGACCTGTTAAGCGATGAGATGCAGAGCAGGATCGACCATGAACTTGAAAGTATCGAGGAGGGATAATCATGATGGTGTTTGCCTTTGTGATCGTGGGCCTGGCGGCCCTGCTCTACACTCTTGAGCCCCTTGTCCACGACAGGATGGTTTGGGCACACGAGGAATCTGAACTGGATGAGGAAATTATCGAGTTGGAAGCGGAAAAGAAGCTCTACCTTAAAGCTCTAAAGGATATCGATTTTGAGTTTGCCTCCATGAAGATCAACAAGCCGGACTTCGAAGATCTCAGGGATCATTACAGGGCGAAAGTTGCCGGCATTATGGATGATATCGAATTCCTCAAGACCGAAGATGAAAACGGTTATCATGAAGATGATGAGATCAGGACCAATGCCCGGGGAGATCTGCCGCACGAGGCTGCTCAGGTCGATGAAGAGGAGACAGAAGATGGAAGCGATTAGAAGCAGGAAGGAATTTGTGGTTGTTTCCTTCTTCTGGCTCATACTTGTCCTTGTATCGTTGATGGCCATAGGAAATGGTATCAAACATTTGAAGGCGTCCCGCAATCCGGTAGTGGCCGGGCAGGCAGGCAGCAATACACCAGCAGGGCCCATGGGGAATTCCCCTTCATATCAGGAAGCTGACCTGAAAAGGCAGATAGAGGAAAATCCGAAAAATATGGATGCCATGATCAAGCTTGGTGATATCTACTATGATGGGAACCAGCCCCAAAAGGCGATCAAGATCTTCGAGACTGCGCTAAAAGTTGACCCTGACAGCATCCATGTTCAGACTGACCTTGCCATGCTGTATCTCAAGGTTAACAGGGCTGACGATTCCATGGCCAGGTTCAGGGATGTGCTGAGACTGAGACCCGAAGAGCTAAAGGCTCACTACTTCCTGGGGCACATTTACCGGTTCAACAAGGGTGATAACAAAACGGCCCTTGAGCATTTCCGCAAGATCCTCTCGTCCAATCCAGATGATTCTCTCAGGAAGGCTGCGAATCAGCAGATCGATGAGATAAGGGCCAGCGGAGAAACCCTCTAACACAGGGAGGAGAAGCATTGTATCCTGAACTTTTTAATATTGGGCCTCTGACCATTCACACCTACGGAGTATTTTTCGCCCTTGGTATTATCGCAGCTGTTGTCTTCGCCGAGTATCTTAACAAGAGAGGCGGCGGGAACCCGGGCGCTTTTTCCGATCTCGCCGTTCTGACGCTAGTGGGTGTGATCATCGGCGCAAGGTCTCTTTTCGTGCTGGTTAACCTCAAGTATTTTGCAAACCACCCCCTTGAGATCCCCATGATATGGAGAGGTGGCCTGGTATTCTACGGGGGACTAATTGGCGGTGCAGTTGCCTTTATCGTTGCAGCCAGGATCCTGAAAATGGACCTTTTAAAGTCCGCCGACACTGTTGCTCCAGCAGTGGCACTGGGACACGGTATAGGAAGAATAGGCTGTTTTTTCGCGGGGTCCTGCTACGGCAAGCCCACGGACCTGCCATGGGCGGTCGTTTTCACCGACCCCAGGTCTCTGGCCCAGGGTGTTCTCGGAACTCCTGTACACCCCGTTCAGATCTACTCATCATTGTCGCTCATGGCGCTGGCTGTGGTTCTGATACGCATTCGCAAGGTGTCGCGTTTCGAGGGTCAGGTGATAGCTTCTTACGGAATTCTCTACGGAATACTGAGGTTCGCAATGGAGTTCTTAAGGGGAGATCCCAGGGGATTTCTTGCAATTTCAGGCGTTACACTTTCAACTAGCCAGGTGATCAGTCTGGTTGTCGTACCTCTATCGGTCGCTGCCTGGGCTATCCTTTCCAGGAGAAGCACTTCACAGGGCTTTGACGGTCTGCAGGTCGGTGCCAACTCGGTATAAACACTCACACAAGACGGTTGGCTGCCAGTTAGATCTGTTAGCGGCTGCTGCTCTTTCCAATCGAGTCATCGGTCTTTTTAGGGGGCAGATCAGGGTTGCAGCAGTCGACAGGTTTTGTCGGGTTATGACCGACGGAATCCTCTTTAAGATCATCGAGAGTTTTTCTTATGTTTCTGCCGATCTTTTTGAATAAGCTCTTTTCTTCTCTTTTTTCCATGAGATGCCTCCTTCAGAAAAGATCCCTCCAGCAATGCACCAATATAACTATTTACGAATCAACTGTAGCAGTAAAAACCTACAAAAGCAAGCAGTTGGTTGACATGCCATAGGGGGGTATAGTAT
>CAYVSA010000043.1:0-18082 GCA_964454175.1 uncultured Pseudomonadota bacterium | reverse complement strand
GGGGGAGGCTAGGTGGGGGTGAATTTGATATGACCTGGGACATGGGACTTGGGTCTTGGGACTGTAGTAAAGCTAACCTGGAACTCGGTTAACAATCAATACACCAACGGTCTCTGGGTTATCTCACAGCGGGGGTAGTTGGGTCGGAAGCTTTCGCAGGCCGACGGGCGGAATCCCGGCCCGAAATGATACACAGAGCAGAACTGGTGATGATCCTTCTTGTTCTCCATCAGAAGGGGACATATTTGGAGCCTGACCCCTTCGAAATAGAAGCAGGCATAATGGGGTGGGCTCCGGGGCCGCTCACAGGGCAGAAAGAAATCCCGTATGAGGGCCTTCCTGTCATCCCATGCGTCGAATTCGTAGTTCTCCACCGGACCCGGGTTCAGGCGTGCACAGCAATAACCGCACCGGTGACAGCCGGCGTTATCACCCGGGATAGACCTGGAAGCCAGAGTGTCTATGGGGAGCTTTGTAGAGATGAGGCGATATGCTGCGAAAAGCGCTTGAAGTTTTTCTTCAGGTAGATCGGGATGAGACCTCTTAATCCAACTCCAGGGTATCCATTTTTCCCGCGAAACTCTCCTCAGGGGGGAAGGGAGGAGCTTGCGGGTAGACCGTTTGAAACTCCGGATACTACCACCCCCACATCTGTTACCCCTCCTTTTAACTATACCATTACAGGTCTATCTACAAGGGTAAATAGTGGAGCAGGACTAAAAAAAGTCCGATCCCGCAGAGCACTGACAGGAAAAGATTCCGCGTGAAAAAGGAAACAACAAAGGTGAGGGCACCGGCTAAAAGGTACGGATTGTTCGCAAGAGAAATGCCTGCCCTCCCCGGGCTGAGAAGGGGCGGGACCACGAGCGCCGTCAGGGTTGCGAGGGGTATGGAGTAAAGAACCTTCTCCAGAAAGGGGCCGGTGCGCACCCTCGCGACCATAACAGTGAACAGGGACCTGGTCAGGAAGGTCACGATCGTCATCCCAATGAATACTGCCGCAAGGGCCGGCTTCATGTCTGTGATTCCCCCGTTTTGCGGCCGTTGACGGCCGTCAGGACCACCGGTACAGCAAGGCCGGTTATGATCAGATGCCAGTATCCGCCAGCAAATGTATAAATCAGCAGGGACAGGCATCCGGCGGATATGAGCACCAGCCAGTCATTTGCCTCACGCAGGGAGGAACCCACCATCGCGGTAAACACTGCAAGCATGGCAAAGTCCATCCCCTGCATCTGCCCTGTTATAAGCAGCCCGAAAAGGGCGGCTCCAGCCAGGGTACCCAGGTTCCAGGTGAGGTAGGCGCAGACGGCGGTTCCGGCAAAGTAGGGCACTGAGGCATTTTTTCTTCCGGGGCCCACTGTGATAAATGCGTATGTCTCGTCTACAATGCCGAAGGAAAGTCCCAGAAGTGTACCTCGAGGTGAATCTTTAAAAAGCCGTCCGATATTAAGGCCGTAGAGCAGGTGACGCATGTTGACAACCAGGGCCATGATAACCAGTGCCCACCAGGGTGAGCCATCCTGGATCATGGGCAGTGCAATGAACTGCGAAGCTCCGGCAAAGACGGTAAGGGACATGAAGCAGCTTTCCCACACCGTCAGGCCGCTGCTAACGGCAAGTGCCCCAAAGATAACGGCATAAGAAGAAATAACCAGAGCAACGGGCGAGAATTCGATCATACCCCGCTTGAGCTCGGACAATGTTTTCCTATTCATCCGCTGAAGGGTTTGTTTTGGAAGGCGTACCGCCGCTGGTGTCCGGGTCGGTCTTGTCAGCTTGCTGACCGGAACCCGAACATGCGTAGCACTGAAACAGGTTGCATCCCCTACCGATCAGTCCTGAACCCTGGCATTCGGGGCAGGGGATCGGTGCCTCTGTAATGTTTTTCGACTCCATATTTTAATCACACTCGATTCGGCCTGATTCTGAAATAGTCAGTAACTATAGCGTTATCGGTTTATTGATACAAGAACGGGATGGTGAGTGGTAAAGTTCGACCCAAACCGCCAATACAAACAATCCTTGCCTTCGGCCGATTTTTTCTTTATTAATAATGTTGGAATTTACATTTGTTTTCAGGAAACACTTACCTCTCGTGGAGTATAAGAATTGGAGACGCTTAATCCTGCAGTTGTAGTGAGCCTGATGTTAAGTGCGCTCGTGATGATATACGTCCTTGCCAATCTCAAGGACCTCACCGGCTACTTCAACAATCTCATTATTATTTCCCAGGCATGCATTTTGGTGGGCCTGATCTTCGCCATCCTCGAACCCTTCTATCTCCCCCTTTTATTCAATATCCTGGAGCACTCGCTCTTTGCGATCGCCGCCTTTCTCATCGCCCTCGGCTGCAGATATCAGTCACTCACCCGGCAAGGCAGGAGAGACACCCTTTGAATATCATACTTTTTATCGATCTCCTTGCTCTGGGTTCCCTGTTTTATGCACTTTTTACAGTTATCAGGGAAAAGTCGCTGGGAATTTATGCTTTCAGAACAGCACTGGGGCTTCTCCTGACGGTTTTCCTGGTCTATACGACCATTAATCTCTTTGAGAGAGCAGCAGTCGGTTCCATGCTGGTTCCTTTTAACGACTACGTAGAGATCCTGATCCCCATTGGTTTTCTTATGTTGTTTTCGCTCTCCGTTTTTTCCGGTAAGGAGAGCGCCGTGGCCGCCCGGGGCAGGGTGATGAACGCCATAAACGCAATAACAAAAATGCTGCCGGTTCGTGACGACCCCAGACTTTTGTGGAAAGAGCTGCTTGCAAGGGTCATCAACACCATGGAACTTGACGGAGGCTTCATGTTTCTGGTGAATGGATCCGAAACCATCAGGGTCAACCATCGCTGGGAAATGCCGGTTGATATCGATCTGCTGTCCGATGACCTTGCTATTAAAGATACGATCCTCAACAAGGTAATAAATACTGGTGAACCTCTCGTTCTGGAGCACACTGAGGCAGTGCCGGATCAGTTCATTCAGGCCATGCACAATGCGGGAGCTGTTTCAGCGGCTTTTTTCCCACTGATGTCGGAAACCAGGGTACTGGGTGTCATGGGGGTTGTGAGCCTTACTCACAGGGAATTTTCGGATGTGGGTCTCGATCTTTTTCAGATGCTTGGGCAGCACCTTGGTGAGATCGTGATGAACAACAGGCTTATCAACGAGACTCAGATAAGAAGCACGGAGCTGTCTAATGCCCTGCACACGAAAAAGCGTTTTCTCTCCATGATCTCCCACGAGCTGAGAGACCCTCTCACGGTAATAAAAGGGGCCCTTTTCCTGTTAAAGGACGAACTCTCCGAAGGGTTGGACGAGGATTTCGGAAAGGCCCTGGAAGTGGCAGTGGTAAACTCCTGGAAGCTGGAAAAACTGGTTGACGAGGTGCTGGATCTGTCCAAGCTGGACGCCGGCGAGATCAAACTGGCCTTCGCTCCGATCGATCCCTACAAGGAACTCACCCAGTTGACTGATGAAGCAAGGAATTCATCCATCCAGAAGGGGGTGGTCCTCGATGTGGACCTGCCGGAGGATCCATCTCCCATCGAAGTGGACAGGTACCGGTTTCATCAGGTCATACAGAACCTTCTGTCCAATGCCTTGAAATACACACCCGAGGGCGGCAAGGTTTCTATTAAGGCCAGAGAGGATCATAATAATTTTGTCATAACTGTATCGGATACCGGCATCGGCATCGACAAGGAGGAGATCGGGCACATCTTCGACATGTTCTACAGGACCAGGGCCGCGATCGATACTGTCAGAGGCGGTTCAGGAGTGGGGCTTGCCATTGCCAGGGAAATAGTCCACCTCCACGGAGGCGAGATAACAGTAGATAGCGCACCGGGAGAGGGGAGTGTGTTTACGGTTACAATACCGAGAATGCAACTGGTGTAGAGACAGTCTCCAGTTTCAGGTTATATCCAATTTCCAATTTCCATTTTCTAATTTCCAATATTCTAATGATCTGACTAATAATTAACTATCAATTCCCAGAATAAACCGGGAGGTACCGAGCCGTATTCGCTCCTGAGTATCGATCCTCGCTTCCTCTCTCCGAGGCCCAGCAGCAGGCCGCCCCTGAAGTCCGAGTTGTTTGAAAGGGAGTATCCGCCATCGACCCTGATGAGGGTGCTGCCGTCGTTCAAATTTACGAAAAGCGCAGCGCTGCCTGTTAGCAGTGGACTCAGAATGCGGGAAACCTGCCCGGCGGCACTCCACCTTCCCAGGGTCAGGCTTCTGCCCTCCCTGAACCTGTCTGTCAAGGCCAGAAGGGTGTAGTCGGCAGGGTCCGAGCTCCCCCATCCGTTGCGATACAGCTCCCCGGTAAAATGGGTGAGGGAGTCCAGTTGGCGCTCCGCGCCCAGAACGAATTGGGTGAAGGAATCCTGGATGTCTGGGGTTGTCAGCAGGCCGTGGAAATACAGCTTGGTTCCCGAATAGTCGCCGGCAAACCCGATCCCGGCGGATGTGTCCTGTGCAAATTTGCCTCCAACCAGGGAGAAATTACCGTCACCCGAGGGAAACTGGTACCTTAGCCCCAGGCTTGCGGGCTCATCCCCGCCTGGAACACCCACAGCAGTCAGCTCCGAGAACGGCCCCGTGGATAGCGTGACAGCTGCGGCATCGATACCCGTCTTGTGCAGGCGATTCGTCTCGGTTGCAGGGAAGGCTCCGAAAAGGTCCTCAATATTGAAGAAAAATGCTTCCCCCCAGGTAATGGCCTGTCTACCTATGGTGACTCTTGCCAATGAACCTTCAAAGGTGACTGACAGACGGTCCAGCTCGGAAGACAGGGTGGTCCTGTCGCCTTCGTAGTGCGTTGATTCCAGGTCCAGTACCCTGAAGGGAGAAGAGGCTATAGACGTGCCAGTGGTGGAAGGTGAGGAGCTTGTGTTCAGCGCTGCCAGTATGTGCAGCTCAAAGAATAAGCTGCCAGCAGTTTCCTGGAGCATGTATCTTCCCGACATACCCCACACCGCAGCCGGGACCGTATCTCCGGTAACATAGGGATCTCTTGTAACGACTCCCTCGAAGTCAGTTTCAATGCCGGTCCAGGCGGCGTATGATGGATGTACCGGCTGTAAAAGTAAAACAGCCCCAACAGCCAGGATGGCGACAAATTGTCTGAAAACCAGTCTCAATCCGGCACTTCCATTTCTGCTGGAATCTTTACAACACGCTGGACCTTGGCCGCTGGAAGTGTTCTCACTCCCATCTACCGTTGGACATTGGACCTTGGACGTTGGACGCGTTCACCATCACCTGACCCTGTCCTCAACAACTTTGCCATCCCTGAGGAGGATGAGGCGCTGCGCCCTGTCCATGACTTCGGGATCGTGGGAGGAAAAAAGGAACGTAGTTCCAAGATTCGTATTGAGATCCTGCATCAGGTCAAGGAGGTCCTGTCCGGTTTTCGTGTCCAGGTTGGCCGTGGGTTCGTCGGCCAGGACGAGGGCTGGTTCCGAGGCGAGGGCCCTGGCGATGGCCACCCTCTGCTGCTGCCCCCCGGAGAGTTCGTGGGGGCGCCTGTTTTCCAGGTTCTCCAGCCCCACTGTTTTCAGAAGCGTCATTGCCCGTTCCCTGCGGTCAGTTTGATCCACTCCCTGCAGGAGCATGACGAACTCAGTGTTTTCGTACGCAGTCAGGACGGGGATGAGGTTGTAGAACTGAAAGACGAATCCGATATGATCCCTTCTCAACACAGATCTCTCAGCTCTGGAAAGTTCCGTAATCTCCTGGCCGTCCAGCCATATCTTTCCCGATGTCGGCTTATCCAGTGCACCGAGGAGGTTTAGCAGGGTGGTTTTTCCGGATCCTGAAGGGCCGGCAACCACAGCGAAGTCGCTGCCGTTGATCTGCAGATCCACATCAGAAAGGGCGGCAACTTCAACAGCGCCTTGCTTATATATTTTCGTAAGTTTCTCGGTCTTTATGATCGGCATAGATAACTCCTGTTGGTACTGTTTCCAGTTTCTTGTTTCTTGTTTCCAGTTGGACGCGCTCTCACCCCCATCTACGGTTTCTCCATCGCCTCGACTGGCTCCGTCCTGGAAGCTTTTATGGCAGGATAGATCCCCATGCTGACCGTCATCAGTATCACAACGGTGCAGATCTGGAGGATCCGTGCAGGCCTCAAGCTGGAGTAGTAAACGGGGTCGATGACTGTACCTGCCAGACTCAGATCCTCCAGATATGAACCCAGGTTAAGGCCGTAGGTGGCAAAATAGTAGTGGATGCCGTAGCCGAGTATAAGCCCGGCCATGGTACCAAGCAGCGCAATTAAGAAGGTTTCCATCAGGATCATCCTGAGTACAGAGGCCGGCTTCATCCCCACTGCCATGAGTATGCCGATCTCTCTTTTTCGATCCATTACGGACATGAGAACTGTATTGAGCACTCCGATGGAGACGATGACCATTATTATCAGGTAGTAGAGGTAGCCGAATGCGTCGTCCAGGACGACATAATCCCTGAGCTCAGGCTGAACTTCCTGCCAGGGCAGAATATCGATTTTCTCTGTAGATATGGTTTCCCTGAGTTTCTTTAAAACTGCGCCAGTCTCCCGGTGTTCCCCCAGGTAGACCGCAATGGAGGTTACTCCCTCACCCATACCGAGTACCTCCTGGAGTGTTTTAAGGGGCATAATTGTATAGGTTCGATCGATCTCCGGTGAACCCGAGTAGAAAATGCCCTTTACCCTGAATAGAGCACTCGTGATCTCTCCAGTAGAATCCTGCACCGTAAGTACAGCCTTTCGCCCAACCTTGAGGTTTAAAAGCCTGGCCAGTTTCCTGCCGATAACTATCCAATTGCCTTCAGGGCTGTCGGGAAACTCGCCCTCGACCATGCTGCGTTTGACAATATTACCCTCGCCCGCTATCCCGGGATCTATGCCAACGAAACCGATACCTTCACCTCCTACAGCTGATGAAAGCATTCCATCGCCGCGAATTCGAGGGTATGAGATCTCCACTTCGGGTTCAGATCTAACTATGTCATTGAGGCCTGATGCATCAGCCAGGAAGAGGCCAGTAGATGGTGACTGCAGGTAGTTCTGCGGCTGAATGGTTATGTGGCCCTGCCCCAGTGCAAGCCCGTTCTCGATCATCATATCGTGGCCGCCGTCCCCCAATCCGATAGCCATCATGGCAAGAGCCATACCCACAGCGATCCCGGTGAGGGTCAGAAGTGTCCTTCTAATGTTGCGGTGAAGGTTTCTTGCGGCAAGGTTAATGACCATCATCGGCCCCTTCCCAGCGCGTCCACAGGACTAATGCGGATCGCCCTGACAGCAGGGTACAAAGATGCAAGGAACACCACAAGAAACATCACAAGCAGAGGCTCTGTTACCGTCGAAAGAGACAGGTGTGCTCTCATGAATGTATCAAAGATGATGCCGCCAAGATCAAATTCCCCGGCGAATTTCCTCAAGTCCAGACCGTGTACCTGGAGGCGATGAGACCACAGGGCTCCGACCAGTGAACCAGCAGTGCCCGCCATGATGGACATGTACATGTTTTCCAGTGCTATGAGTGAGATCAACCTTAACGGGCCCATCCCTATAGCTCTCATAACTCCGAACTCTCGGGTTCTTTCGAAAATCGACATCAACTGCGTATTCATGATCCCGAGGGAGGCGACTGCAAAGATAACAAAAAGGATAATGAGAGAGCCTGTGTCGTGAAGATCCACCATCTGCGATACAGCGGGCATCACCTCCTTCCACGTCTTAACTTCCAGTCCATCTCCATCGAGGGATGCTTTGATATTTGTGGCAGTTTCTTCAAGAAGGTCAGGCTTGTCCAGGCGTACTGCGATCTCATGTACCCTTCCCTCAAGGGACAAAAGGAGATCAAGGTCGGCAAGGGACATGATCACGCCGGTCCGATCCAGCATTGCTCCAACGCTGTTCAAGACTCCCTTTACTGTATAAATTTCGTTGCCGAGGGATCCATCCGCCGCCTGCGCAAGGAGTATTATTTCTTCTCCCGGTCCTATGTTGAGTTTTTCGGCCAGGTGTTTGCCCAGCACAACCTTTCCATGTTCATTCGGAACAAGAAAATTACCGGATCCCAAATGCTTGTAAAGATCCGTTACTTGCCTTTCAGCAACAGGATCTATACCCATGAGTGCGGCACCCGTGGATCGCGGCCCTGAACTAATCAGGGCCGTAGAAAAGGCACGAACCGATGAATGTCCGATCTCAAGGGAATCCAGCTTTTTCAGGATAGGGGAGGGGTCATCGATGCTTGTGTAGATCGATCGTTTTTCGAGGTAGCTTTCCTGATGAAGCTGAATATGTCCGGTGTTGAGTGCGGTGGCGAAATAGACCATCTGATCGGCCATCCCTGTCATGAGGGCATGGCTGACTATCATGAAAGACAGGCCGAAGGCCATTGAAAACATGGTTATAATTGTCCGGCGAGTATTCCTCCAGAGGTTGCGCCACGCCACCCTGAAGAGGATCACTGTGCCAGGTCCTTTCGCGAGAGTTTGCGCAGGGAGAAAAATTTCGTGTCAAGTCCCAGCCCGAACTTCATATCTTCATACTGAATAACAGTCTTTTCTTCAGGTTTATCAGCGGGTATCAGCGTCAAAGTGGCTGGTACGTTCCTGCCCTCAAAGTTTCTCAAGTTGGAAAAAATCATGCTTCTTGCGAGTTCGCCCTCCTCGTCGAAGTAAAGAGATTCTGTGGGAAGCAGGCCATCCTTGTTGATGGTTATGACGATCTTGCCCCACACAACGGGCGCGTCGGGTTTTGGTATCAGTGTTAGATCATATACGTCGGACTCCTTGCGAGTTCCGTCAAATGTGATCTTGACATCGTAATCTTCAGACATCCGGCTCTCCTTAACCAGGTCATCGTTTGTGAAGTGGCTTCCCATCCAATCAGCCATCATCATCGACGTTGGCACCCTGATCACCCTGTTTACCCTGGGGAGGTAGTTCCAGATATCTTTGTTGGCCTTGAGTGTGGCGACGCCTCTTTCCTTGGTGGGATTTGTGATCACTATAAGGGAATAATCTTTTCCCAGAGACCATGCTCTCATCTTGAGAGACCTGTGCCAGTGGATGGTGGTGACTTCCATGTTAATGTCAGCATAACTTGATTCGCCCCGCCAGAGATCGTCCACTTTTTCAAGGAGTTTGATCGCATCGATCTGAGGTTTCGCATCTGCAGGAGAAGCAGAGGGAAAGAACAGTGCGGTGAAAAGAACCGCAAATGTAAATATCTTCCTGAAGTCTGGTTTATGAATTGTATTCATATCTGTTCCCTCTTACATCCTGACCCTGAGGTTGGCCTCAAGCAAATACTTCATATAGTGGTCGACCTGCTCCATGAGATCGAAACTTTTTCCCAGTATGAGGTAATGGAGGAATATTCCATCGAGAAAGGCCATGAGGTTAATTGCGATTCTCAGGGCTTCCCGCTCGTCCTCGATGTGGAAAATCCCCATCCTGTAACCATCCATGACTATCTCTATGATGGTCTGTCGCATATCGCTGAAAGTTTGTTGCACAGCTTCATGATAAGTCAACATATCAATCCTGGTGAGCAGCACCTGAAAGATGGAGATCGCAGTCTTAATATGACGCTGATCGCTCATGAAGGCTTCCATTGTTGTCTGGATAAAAAACAGCAGTTTCTCAGTGGGGCCGTCGATAGATTCCAGCTCGGATTTTGCCTCGCTGATCATAAGCTCCACCCATATTGCGATAGATGTGACGATGATCTCATCCTTGGACTTGAAGTATTCATATACAGTTCCCTTGCCGATGTCCGCCGTCCGGGCTATCTGGCTGATCGAAGTTGTTTCAAAGCCGTTTTCGGCGAACAGCCCAAGGGCTGCCAGGGCGATCTCCTTCTTCCTCTTTTCCTTGTCGACGATTTTTGCAGCCATGATTTCTCCGCGTCTGGATCAGTTGATGGTATATTGACCGACCGGTCGGTCATTTGTCAAGTCGTTTTTTTGAGGGTCTTTCGCTGTTGCTGTTGCTTTTGCTCTGACACCACTAAGACACCGCTAAAAAGGTTCCAGGGCCCATGTCCCATATTTGAGTTAATGATGATCCAAATCAGTGCTCTGACACCACTTTCGACACCACTTTCACATTTGCTCTGACACCTTTGAAAAGGTCCCATGTTAAATTGACTAAAATCAGATATTCACCTGCAGAACTGGGCCTTAGAAGGGCATTGGATGTTGACTTGTTGGTGTAATTGTTAGATTATGGGGCCGTTTAGATATGAGGCAGGAGCAGGTTCGAGGATCGTTTCAAAGGAGGTGGGGATGAGAAGTACACCTTTCCTGGTCGTTATCGTTTCCATAATTGCAATTATGTTTTCCACTCAGCCGGCTTTTGCAGGACACAACGTATCTGCTGTCAAGGTCACCAAAGCCCCGGTACTTGACGGGTCCGACGGGGATGCGGCGTGGAAGTCTGCGCAGACCGTTTCAGTCAAGGACCAGAGGACAGGTTCCTTGGTAACGATCAAGGCGGCCTATACCTCAGACTCTGTGTATTTCCTGGTGCGATACCCCGATTCTACAAAGAACGACCTTCACAAACCCTGGATCTGGAACAAGGACCTGGAGGTCTATGAGATAGGGCCCCAGCGTGAAGATACCTTCTACTTCAAGTGGAACATGGCCGGTAAGGCGCTTGATCTTTCCAACTTCGCTGACAACGACTACACGGCAGATGTCTGGTACTGGAAGGCCCACCGTACTAACCCCAACGGCTATGCCGACGACAAGTCCCACGTCCTTTCCGGAGAACCCGGCAAAAAAGCGACTCAGATCACCAGCAGGACCGGAAAGACCCGGTACCTCATGAGGCTGGGAGACACCGGCAAGGCGGCCCAGGCAAAGCAGGTCCTGGTGGATTACCAGGGCGATGTAGTTCCGCAGTATGTTTCCCAGGTTCCCGAGGGGAGCAGGGCGGATGTACAGGCAAAAGGAGTGTGGAGCAAAGGCTTCTGGACAATTGAATTTGCCAGGAAGCTGGACACCGGAAACAGTGACGACGTTCAGTTCTCAACCTCGCCAGGGAGCAAATTCCTCTTCGGGGTTTCCATAAAAAGCTGCTATGGGGAGCCCCTGGACGATTCCATGCCGAACTACTACGGGCAGGGCAGGATCTCAGAGCCCCTTTACCTCGTCTTCAAGTGACGTGGTTTCACATATCCACTCAAGTGCAGAATTGATATGACATCTTACAATATTTCCAACCGGCTCGTCAGGAACCTGGGACTTGGTATCCTGGTGGGCATTATCGCATTTATCAGCCTTGTCAACCTGGTCCAGACAAGCAGGATGGACAAGGATCTGCGGACGTTCGAATCGGAGTACCGCCTGCGCTTGAGGCAGGTTGATGACCTCCAGGGCGCTTTTGTTAAGATCCAGAACAATTTTGCCACCTTTGTGATCCAGGAGCAGACGGACATAAAACCCCTTCTTTCCCTGGTTAAGGGCCTCCTGGGCAAGGTCGAGGACCTCAAGGGGAGCCTTTCGAACCAGAGTGAGATCGAACTTTCAGAAAGCTTCACTAAAGCGCTCAAGGAGTACAGGGTCTCCATGGTGGCCTATTCACAGGAACTGAGGGTCAGGCGAACGGGCCAGGCGGTGAGGTCCTGGGAGGCGACTCTCCTTGAACTGGAGGAGAAGGTACAGGGAGTAGCCTCCCAGTTCAAGGTTTTGGTCTACGAAGACATGAACGCCGTGGAAGCCCGGGTTCTCGCGAGAAGCAGGCGCTCCCGAAGTCTGAGCCTGATATTCGGCGTTCTGGGAGTGCTGTCTGGCCTGGTAGTTGCGCTGCTCCTGCGGTGGGCACTTGCAAATCCAATAATGAAGCTCATCGACTTGTCCCGGAATATCGCCGAAGGTGATCTCAGCAGGGACGTGGGCAAAACTTCCGATGACGAGATCGGGGCCCTTTCTGATGCCGTCGGTTCCATGCTCCAGAGCCTCCGTAGGATAGTGGGGGGGATCAAGATAACGGCCAGGAGGGTCGATGAAGTTGCTCATGACCTCGAAAAGCACACCGCAGAGGTCTCCAGGGGAGCGGCCCTTCAGGGTGAGGAAATTATCAAGGTATCCGCCGCAGTCAAGGATGTTGACGTTATCGCGGGTGAAGTGGGCGAGCAGTTCGACAAACTTTCCGAGGCCCTGAGCGGCTCATCATCCTCTACCCTTGAACTGAAGTCATCCATCGACGAGGTCTCGGCCTTTGCAGACCAGCTTGCATCTGAGGTGGAGAAAATATCCTCCTCTCTGGTGGAGATGGACACGACCATGTCCCAGAATGCGGAGTATCTTGACTCTCTGTCCACTTCTTCAGAACAGACTGCAGCCACAGCACAGGAGCTTGCCGCAAGCAGCGCCGAGGTGGGAAGGTTTGCCCGGGACTCCAGGACCCTTGCCGAGGACGTCGTTGGTCTGGCCAGGGAGCGGGGAAGCAGTGCCGTGAATGAACTTGTGGAAGTTTCCCGGAAAAACAGGGAACTGGTGGAAAATTACGGCAGCGTAATTCACTCCCTGGGTGATAAATCTGCCAGCATAAGTGAAATTGCTGATGTCATCCGGGAAGTAGCCGACCAGATCAACCTCCTTGCCATAAACGCAGCGATCATTGCCGCCCAGGCAGGAGAACACGGAAAGGGCTTTGCTGTTGTGGCCGAGGAGGTGGGGAACCTGTCCGTGACAACCACGCAGAGCGTCCAGAAGATCGAAGAGATGATCAAGGGTGTGACGAAAGACGTGAACGCAGCTGTAACCATGATGGCTGAGGTATCAAAGGGCGCGGATTCATCCCAGGCAGCTGCCGATCAGACCGGCACTGTTCTGAAGGACATTGAGGACATTTCCTCCCAATCCGCTGCCAGGGCAAAAGAGATCGCTGAAGCTGCCACCGAGCAGATGGACAGGAGCCAGGAAATCCTCAAAGTTGTCACCGGGAACCTCGAGGAGGTCCTCCAGATAAAAAGCGCAGTGGACGAGCAAAAGAGGGGCAGCAAGCTCATTGTAACTTCTACTGATGAGATCATGGACGCTACCCGTAAACTCAAACAGAGTACCGCGGAACAGGTAAAAGAGTCTGGAATCATCTCCCAGGGAGTTTCTGAGACCCTCAATTTCTCCGGCAAGGTAAAGGAGGCCATGGAGAGGGAAAAGGATGCCACCAGAAATATCGTAAACTCCATGATGATGATAGCTAATGTGGCAGACGGGACCGGTGAAGCCATGAAGACCCTGGAAAGGGTAGTTCACGACCTTTCGGTGCTGGCTGACGAACTTGGCCCGGAGATGGCAAAGTTCCGGCTCGGTGATGGTGATGCAGCTGGATTTGTCCATCAACAGGAACCGCCTGGATCCCCGGAATCGGAAGATGCCTGAATAAAACCCCGCCCGGCAACAGGCATCCCTCTGCCATGTCTGTCTCAGGCCACTGAAGTAAATAGGGCCCGTTTCCCTCCAACCGTTCGGGTCCTGTCTAAAGTAGAGGATAATCGACCCTTTCGCCCCCGATCCTTCTAATTCCAGCCTTCTGCATCAATCGTCTGATCTCCGATCACCGGACCCGGGTGCACTTTTCCCTTGTAACTGGCCGCTAGACTGTTATTATTATCAAATAAATAAGCTTTTCTATAATGGTCAGTAATAACAAAACCCCTGCGGGAGGGCGTTTCGGTGCGTCTGAAATCGAGGTTATCCCTGATATCCATTCTGCTCCTGTTGTCTGTTTCTGCTCATGCCGGAGATACAGTCAGGATCGGAGTTACCCTGGGCCTCACCGGCCGATACTCAGAGATGTCGGGTATGCAGGAAAAGGGCTTCAGGCTCTGGGCAAAAGAGATCAACGAAAGGGGCGGCCTCCTCGGCCATCCCGTTGAACTTGTTATTTACAACGATGGCAGTGACCCTGGCACAGCTGCCAAAAAATACGAGAAGCTTATCACTGTCGACAAGGTAGATCTTCTCTTTGGTCCATACTCCAGCGGAATTACTGCGGCTGTCATGCCTGTTACCGAAAAGCATGGCTACCCTCTTCTGGTCACCGGTGCATCGTCGGACGGACTCTGGGAGAAGGGCTACACGGGTGTTTTCGGAATGTACACTTCCGCGAGCAAATATACGGTAGGATTTCTTGAGATGATGGTTCTGGAGGGCACTAAAAAGATCGCTGTATTTTTTGCCGACGATAATTTCTCCAGGTATTCGGCAAAGGGGACAAAAGAGTGGGCAGAGCGCTTCGGACTGGAGATCCTGAAGTATGAGGAGTTTTCCAGGGAGGTTCCGGATCTGGACAGTTATCTCCTCGGAGCGCGGAACGCCGGGGCCGAGGCAGTTATCGTATGCGGACATTTTAATGAGGCAGTCAAAATGGCACGGTCCCTTGCAGGGATGAGATGGTCTCCAGCCGCCTATGCATCCGTTGGACCAGCACTTGACAGGTTTGGTGAGGTACTTGGAGTGAAGGCCGAAGGGATCTTTTCGTCCTCCCAGTGGGAATCGTCCTGTAAATTATGCCCCCCGCCATTCAGGGACTTCAGCAACCATTTCCTCGCCGCATACGGTGAAAAGCCGTCTTACCACGCAGCCTCAGCTTTTGCCGGGGGACAGGTGGTCGAAGAAGTGCTCAACCTGACGGGATCCCTTGACAGGGAAAAGTTTAAAAAGACCGTGTTCTCCCTTGACACAACCACCTTGCTAGGCAGATTCGGCGTAGACAGCCGTGGTGTGCAGGTGCGTCATTTTCCCCTCATTATCCAGTGGCAGAAGGGTAAGAAGGAGGTCGTATGGCCAAGGGACCTGAAGACCGCTGAACCGGTTTTTGATCAGGGGGGTTTAAGGTAACAAGTGAGATCGGACAAGAGGAAATTTGCCAACAGTATCCTGTTCAGGATAGGGGCCCCCGTACTGCTGGTCCTGGTCGTAGTCCTGCCTGCGCTTTACATGACCATGTACGAATATTTTTCGGACCTGGCCTTACAGCAGGCCAGGTCCGAACTGATGTCTCTGGGCCGTCAGGCCTATGACATCGCCGGCGAAAAGTTCGACAACCTTATGAAAGAAGGCCTGGCAGGAGACGAAAGGGCCACACGGGTTAAAAAAGGGTTGGCTATCGGTCTACTCGATGAATTTTTCAAGCGGCACTATCTGCTGGGTGTCGTGCATGACGAGGGTTCCAAGACCCTTCTCCACTCGGGTGTCAGCGAATCGGAGTTCGATCGTCTGCACGATGTCCTCCACAAAATGGATCAGGGCCTGCCCCTGGTGGGAGTGACGATTTCGGGCAGGACGTACTTTTCCTACACGTTCGTTTTCGGGCCGTGGCACTGGGATCTCTATCTATTCAGAGACAGCACAGAATATAATGCCGCAATCTGGCAGATCAGACGGATCTTCCTCATCTTCGCAAGTATTCTTGCCTCCGGTCTTGTGGCCCTCCTGTGTTACCTGGTCTTCATTGCCAACAGGGTAAAAAAAGGTATCGTGGTGCCGGTTAAAAACGCGTCGATGCCTTTTTATAAAGGTATTTCGGAGTTTGAGTTCCTCAGTAAGAGCATCGGCGAGATGATGAAAGTCCTGGGGGAGAAGAACAGGTGGATCAGCAATTTGATATCCAGCGCTGGAACCATAATTATAGTTACGAACCGGGAAGGAAAAGTTGTTCTTTTTAACAGAACAGGTCAGGAGCTCACGGGTTTTTCCCAGGATGAAGTACTGGGCGGCGTCCTCTGGGAGCTAATGGTTCCGGAAGAAGATGCCGGAGAAGTCAGCAGCAGCCACAAGCGTCTCTTTTCCAGGGGCGAGCCGGTCTCCTTCAGGACCCATATTCTCAGAAAGGACAGGAAAAGCATTAGTGTGATGCTCAATAACACAGTAGTTTTCGACGCTGATTCAGATGAGAGTTTCGCCATCTACGCCGGGATCGATATGTCAGAATTGGAAAAGGCTGAAAGAGAACTGCTTAAGCGTTCCCGTCAGCAGGCGGTAGTAGCGGATCTTGGTCAGCAAGCCCTTGCAAGTGCCGATCTCCAGGTATTGATGGATGAAGCTGTGTCCGCAGTGGCCGGGAACCTGGGAGCTGAATTCTGCAAGGTCCTGGAGCTCATGCCAGGTGGGGAAGAGCTCCTGCTTCGCTCTGGTGTGGGATGGGAAGATGGACTTGTGGGCAGCGCAACGGTTGGGACCGGGATCGATTCCCAGGCAGGGTTTACCCTTCAAAGTGACATGCCCGTTATTGTAAAGGACCTGCGAACCGAGTCACGTTTTTCCGGCCCCGCCCTCCTGACAGACCATGGAGTGATCAGCGGTATGAGTGTGGCCATACAAGGGGTTCATGGGCCTTTTGGTGTGTTTGGTGTTCATTCTGCTTCAGGAAAGACCTTTTCTGACCACGACGTCCATTTTTTAATGGCTGTTGCCGGGATCATTGCCGAGGCCGTGACCCGGAAGAAAGCTGAAGAAGCTCTCAGGGAAAGCGAAGAAAAGTACAAGCTGCTGGTGGAACATGCCAACGAAGGCATCTTCGTGGCCCAGGACAACCTGATAAAATTCCCCAATCCTGTCACTCTCGCAACGATAGGTTACACAGAAGAAGAGCTTCTAAGGAAACCTTTTATCGAACTTGTACATCCGGAGGACAGGAACTTTGTTGCCGAAAGGTACGCCAACAGGATCAGTGGAAAAGATGTGCCTTCAGCATATTCCTTCAGGGTCATAAACAAGGATGGAAAAACTCTGTGGGGGACGAACAACTCGGTTCTCATCGACTGGGATGGAAGGCCCGCCACTCTCAATTTCTTCCAGGACATCACCGAACAAAAAGAGCTTGAAGCCCAGATCCTCCAGGCTCAGAAAATGGAGAGTATCGGCACACTTGCCGGCGGGATCGCCCATGATTTCAACAACCTGCTGGGAGGGATACTCGGCTATGCATCCCTCATGAAGATGAAGCTAAAAGAGGGGGACGATCTGTACAAACCCGTCACCATGATCGAAAAAAGTGCCACAAGGGCTGCTGAACTGACGAGTCAACTGCTGGGATTTGCCCGCTCTGGCAAGTATGATGAACGGCTTGTGGACCTCAATAATCTGGTGGATGAGACCCTGTCGATCCTGGATAGGACTTTTGACAAAGCAATAGAGATAAAGAAACACCTGGAGGTCTCGCTGCCGCCGGTGAAGGGTGATCCCGGGCAGCTTCAGCAGATCCTCATGAACCTGTGTATCAACGCAGCGGATGCCATGCCGGAGGGAGGTCAGCTGATCCTGGAAACATTGGTTGAGAATGTAAAAGCGAACTCTGTTCAGACAGCCCTCGAACTCAGGCCCGGATCCTACGTCACTCTGTCGGTGACCGACACAGGTGTGGGGATGGACAAAGATACGGTGGAGAGGATATTTGATCCCTTCTTTACTACCAAGGAGGTTGGCAAGGGCACCGGCCTTGGACTGTCGATGGTCTACGGTGTTGTAAAAAATCACGGGGGTACAGTGAACGTTTACAGCGAAGAGGGCCAGGGTACCACCTTCAGGGTCTTCCTGCCTGTGAGTGCCGGCAAGAAAGAAGAAATTAAAGGGGATCATGCGCAGCCCTTCGGGGGAAGTGAAAAGATCCTTGTCGTTGATGATGAGGAGCAGATCAGGACAATGGCAAAAGACATGCTGGAGGGCTTCGGCTACTCTGTCACGATCGTGGAAACAGGTACTGAAGCGGCACAGATCTTCGAAGAGCAGCAGGGCAATTTCGAGATGGTGTTACTGGACATGGTAATGCCCGGAATGAGTGGAGAAAAAACTTTAATAAAGCTAAGGGAGATCGATCCGGAGATTAAAGTCCTTCTTACCAGCGGTTTTTCCCAGTCAGGCAGGGCCAGTGAGATCCTCAAGCAGGGCGCTAACGATTTTATTCAGAAGCCCTACCAGGTGAGTGAACTGATGCTCAAGATCAGGAGCCTTCTCGATTCGATGTAAATTGTGAACTGGTTTCTAATTTCGGTTCATCTCCCAAATCACCAATCATCGAAATTTGACCAGAAACGAGAAACAAGAAACTGGTCTCTT
>CAYVSA010000042.1:12535-18109 GCA_964454175.1 uncultured Pseudomonadota bacterium | reverse complement strand
CGAACCCCGAACTATCATTCCCCTTGAATCCTTCCCCCATAAACTGTATTTTATTCGAGTACAGGGGTGTTTTTCACGTTTGAGTTGGGGTTCCCATGGGTATCAGGATTGCTCTCATAGAGGACAACAAGGATCACATCTACCTCATCAGTACCATGCTTGAAGAATATGGGGAGATCGGGGAGGTGGTGGTCTACGAAGACGCTGAAAGCGCACTGGAGAGCCTCGCTCACGAGCAGGACAACAGCCACCCGCCGGCGCCGGACCTGATCCTGCTCGACCTGAAGCTTCCCCGGATGAGCGGTCTGGATTTCCTCGCAAAGTTCAGGCAGAGCCCCGAAGGGGAAAAGATGCCCGTCTTCGTCCTCACCAGCTCCGACAGGGTTGAAGAGCGTATACGTTCTGATTCCCTCGGGGTGATGAGCTATATTGTAAAACCCCTTACCGATGAGAGTGTCGAGTATATTATAGAAAAGGTTTCAGGTTAGCCTGCCGCTCACCTCTGGGTTGAAATAACCGAACCGTATTCCCGGAAATACGCTGTGTATTCTGTCCATCAACTTCAACATACCCATGCCCCCTGAAGGCTCGTTCCAGCCCAGAGTGTCCATATAAAGATCGGGATCAATGTTCAGGTTGCGCCACTGGATCATGTGGACGCCGGTTCTGGAAATGAGCTCCTCCAGCGCATCGGCCTCATCTGCGTTGTCTGTGACTCCTGGAAAAACGAAGTAATTGATGGAGACGAACCGGTCCAGCTTGACTCCAAGCTCCATGCTACTCACTACTTCCTCAAAGGAGTAACCGGAAGGCTGAAAATATTTTTCATAGAGTGATTTCCGGGCGCTGTTGAGGCTTATTCGCACACTGTCAAGTCCTGCCTCGAAAAGTTTTTCAAGTTCCTCCGGCCTGCTGCCGTTGGTGTTCATGTTTATCGTGCCGGCAGATGTTCTTTTCCGGATCAGCTCTATCGCTTCTGCAATAACTCCTGCCTGAGTAAGCGGCTCACCTTCACACCCCTGGCCGAAGCTGACCACCGGGGATGCTGCCCGCCGGATGTGGTCAACAGCTATCTCGGCGATCTCTTCAGGGGTCGGCACGAACTTGATCCTGTCCTGTGTGGAAACTATCTCACCGCCCTCCTGGAGGGAGATGCATCCCAGGCAGGAAGAGTTACAGCCCGGGGCTGTGGGCAGTGGTGCCTCGAAGCGGCCCAGAAAAAGGTTCCTTGCAGCGGGGCACCTGTAGGTCTTACAGCAGTAGGCAAGGTGTGCCAGAAGCCTGTTGCCGGGATTGTCGCCCACTGCAGCGTCTGCATTTCGATCCTCTGTGCCGTCCTCCGGGTAGCCGGCAATATCCTGACGGGTGTCTGGATCGATCCTTACCGCGGTAGTTGCGAAGCCGTCCACCGTCCAGCCGACGGCAGCGTAGGCAAATAACGGAAGAACGGGCGCTCCGGGACCCTTTCTGAAAGCTGACCAGAGTAGAGCAGTGTGGGCGGGGGGCAGAAAGGCAGAAACAGCAAAGACCCTGTTACCCTCGAACTTCTCGACGGTCTCCTGCTTTTGCCCTTCAGTATCCCAGCCCACAGGATACCTTCCGGGCAGGACGTGCAGGTCGGCGCCATATGGGAGAAGGATGGTCTCGGCTGACTCAGGGGTACGCATGTTCCGTCCAGTGGCCCCCAGCATCCGCAGGCGCGGGTGCTCGAAGACGTTGCCGTCGTCATCGGCCATCAGCATGTATGGTGTATTGTCCATGGCAATGAATTCTACTCTATTACAAGGGGGCTGAGTCAATAGTAGGTGTTGCTTCAGTCCCATGTCCCAGGACCCAGGGCCCATGAACAATTGTCAATAATCCAATCTCCAGTTCCCAACACACTTGAAACATCCCCTGCGGCTGGTATAATCACATCCTCTTACACTTTGGGGATGTGATTGCAGGGTGTCTGCAGCAGATAGCCAGGAGGTAGCAGATGGTAAAGCGAGTTGCCGCAGCCGCAGTAATAATTCTGCTGGCGATCTCTGCCTCTGCAGCCTTGGCCGCGCCGGACGCTGATAAATTCCCATTCTTCCCTTCCCTGATAAATACCAGGACCGGCGGTTTCGTCAACTCCAGCGAGTTTGACGATCCCGGAATGTGCAGGATCTGCCACAGAGACATCTACAATCAGTGGAAAGGCTCCATGCACTCCAACGCTTTTGTAGACCCGATTTTCCAGGCTCTGTGGAAGATCGGGGAACTGGAGACAAAGGGTGCAGTCAGAAACCTTTGCGCAGGATGCCACACTCCTATAGGTACCGTTGGGCAGGAGGTGACCTTCGACCCGTCTGAGGGAGTGTTCAAAGCCGGGAAGATCGCCTCGAAAGGAGTGCAGTGCGATTTCTGCCACACGGTTGTAGAATCAACCTGGAAGGACACGCCGACCTTCGACCCGGGTAACGCATCTCTTCTCATGGATCCGGGGGACGTCAAGAGAGGGCCTTACAGGGATGCAGATTCCCCTGGCCACGACACGGCCTACTCCGAACTGCACACCAAGGCGGAGTTCTGCGGATCGTGCCACCACATATTTCATCCAGTAACAAAATTTCCCATCGAGCGCACTTATGATGAATGGAGGCAATCTGTATACGCCAGAGCCGGCATCGTATGCCAGGACTGTCACATGATGCCCCTTGAAAAAGCCATAGAAGCAGCCAGGACATTGAAAAAGCCGGTTAATCCGGGGAAAGCATCTCCTCTTGGCCCAATGCGGAAAAGCGTCTATACCCATGAGTTCGTTGGGGGCAACTTTACCGTAACTGCTATGCTGGGAGCCGAAAAACACGCCGGAATAGCTCGGGAGCGCTTGAAGAGCGCGGCTGATCTGTCCATCCAGGCACCCGGAAAATTTATTACCGGCAAGCTGTCCAGGTTCAAGGTTACTGTGCAAAACGTCGGGGCGGGCCACAACCTTCCTACCAGTCTGACAGAGGTAAGACAGATGTGGCTGGACGTAAAGGTCACGGATCCCAGAGGACAGGTCCTTTTCCGGTCCGGAGCCCTGGACGGGGATGGGAACATCGATCCGGATGCTTCCATATTCCGTGCGGTGGCGGTAGATGCTGATGGAAATATAACTCACAAGCCATGGGAAATATCACACTTCAGGTCTGTAAGGACTATCCCGCCGAAAGGGTCGGATACCAGCCAGTACGTATTTTTGGTCCCTGGTAAGCTCAGGAAGGGCGACCTGAATATAACAGCGGTCCTGCGGTACAGATCCTTTTCACAGAAATTGGCAAACGAACTCCTGGGAGAAAACGCAAGTGTAGTTCCAGTGGTTGACATGGTATCAGCAGAGAGGAAGGTCGTGGTGTCGAAAAAATGAAACCTGTGGCCAGGTCGGGAATAAGTACCGGCTCCCCTGCGACATTCATTAAACGATTTTTCCTGGCGGGTATCCTTGCATTTTTCGTCGTGCCCGTCAGCGCCGACAGTCAGGTTCAGCGGGTCATCTCGCCGGGCGATTATTTCCCCGACTTCAGGTTCTCCAGCGAGATGTCAGGCGCTGATGCCGCCTACCTGGGTGTTTCGGGAAAGATCAGCGGACTGGAGGGTTTCTCGGCCCACCAGGTGTGGGGCGATCTCCTGGTCCTGGAAGTGTTTAACCGGTACTGCTATTCGTGCCAACAGCAGGCACCGTTGATGAACAAAGCTTACGAGGCAGTCGTATCCGACCCTTTCCTCTCCACGAAAGTCCGTTTTCTGGGGGTGGGAACCGGCAACTCTAAAAAGGCGGTGCACAACTTTGCCGGAGAATTTCTCGTGCCCTTCCCCCTTCTGCCCGATCCGAAATTTGAGATCATGAGTGCATTGGGTAATCCCGGCGGAACCCCTTTCACCCTGATTCTCAGGAAGACATCCTCCGGGATGATGGTCGTGAAAGAGCATTACGGCTCTATCGATTCACCGGAACAGCTTGTGAGTGAGATCAGGAATGCTTTGGAAAAAAACTTCGAGGAGATGGCCGCCGGCGAGGCTGCCATGGAAGTAATGCCGTGGATAGCAAAAGATCTTAAACCACCCCTGTCAGAAGACGACATCATGGACAGGGTTCAGGAGAGTATTAAAAGGGCAGGCTACGGGAGCGTCGGTCTGTACACCGTCAAGACCCCCTCCGGTGAAAAGGTCTACATAGGTGAGAGCAAGCGCGGCAAAGTTTTTTCAAGGATGATCAGCCGTCTGCCGGTCTGTGACGTCTGCCACCCGATCCACTTTATAATAACCTTTAACAGCAGGGGACAGGTCATAGACTTCGACGCTGTTTTCGTGACTAAATACTGGAACAGGGAGTGGAACACAGCTGAAGTTGAGAAGATGAGAAAGAGCCTGGTCGGCATATCCGTCCTGGAGGATCGGCAGTTCAATCCTGATGTAGACGCCGTGAGCACGGCAACAATGTCCTCTTCCATCATCTTCGATAGTGTGATAAGGACCGGCAAGATATTCGAGATCCTGAAAACCAGGGGACATCTGTAATAACGATAAGGAGCTGTAGAGATGATAATTGTAATGGAGGCTGGAGCCTCTGAGGAAAAACTCCAGGAGGTCATCAGGAGGGTTGAAGAGCTGGGGTACTCGCCACACCTCATCAGGGGTGAGCAGAGGAACGTGCTGGGAGCCATTGGTGACGAGAGAGAAAAAACACGCCTTCAGTACCTGGAGGCGCTGCCGGGCGTAGAACGCGTTGTCCCCATCCTCAGACCCTACAAACTTGCCAGCATCGAGATGAAAGATGAAAAACTTGGTGAGAGGTCCGTCGTCCGCGTCGGGCCTGACGTCGGCTTCGGCGGGACTAAACTGGTCGTGATAGCCGGACCATGCAGCGTTGAGAACCGCGATCTTCTGATCGAGACCGCCATCAAGGTCAAGGATGCGGGCGCTTCGATACTGAGGGGCGGAGCCTTCAAACCGAGGACATCACCCTACGCTTTCCAGGGATTGGAAGAAAAGGGGCTAAAACTCCTGGCCGAAGCCCGTGAGGAAACCGGGCTGCCTGTAGTTACCGAAGTTGTCAACCCGGAAGATGTTGACCTGGTGGCAGGATACTGCGACATGCTTCAGGTTGGGGCCAGAAACGTCCAGAACTTTGCCCTCTTAAAGAGGCTTGGGGAGATCAGAAACCCCATTCTTCTGAAGAGGGGCATGATGACAACGATCGATGAGTTCTTAATGTCGGCCGAGTACATACTGTCTGCCGGCAACCCCAATGTCGTACTTTGTGAGAGGGGTATCCGGACTTTTGAGACTGCCACAAGAAACACTCTGGATCTGAGCGCGATCCCTGTTCTGAATGAACGCACTCACCTGCCGGTAATAGTAGATCCTTCCCACGCCACCGGGGTAAGGCAGTATGTTAAACCCATGTCATGTGCGGCTGTGGCAGCGGGCGCTGACGGTTTGATGGTGGAGGTCCATCCCCAGCCCGAGATCGCGATGTGCGACGGTCCCCAGTCACTTCCGCCCGAGATCTTTAAAGACCTGATGGAAAGTCTGGCGAGGTTCGCCGAAGCCGCGGGGAGATCG
>CAYVSA010000042.1:9933-12435 GCA_964454175.1 uncultured Pseudomonadota bacterium | reverse complement strand
GAACCCCGGGACTTCATTCACCAGCCTGCTGCTGAGTATCGCGGCAGTCTGCAGCCGTTTTTCCGGGTCCTTCTCAAGTGTTTGGGAAATAATGGACTCGAGAGCCTCCGGAATATTCGGGTTGATGCTTCTGGCGGAGGGCGGATCAGTCTTCAGGATGTTTTCCATCAACTCCATCTCGGTTGCTCCGGAAAAAGGCATCTTTCCAGTGTGAAGGAGAAACAGGACCACGCCGACAGCCCAGATGTCGCTCCTCCTTTCGCTCTTTCCGTTCACCTGCTCCGGGGCCATGAACGGCCGAGTCCCTATCACGGTGGCTGAAGTATCTGATTCCTCCATCCTCCGCACTATGCCGAAATCCAGCAGTACTATCTGTCCGTCGGGACGCAGGATTATGTTCTCGGGTTTAATATCTCTGTGGACGATGTCGTGGCTGTGCATGTGCGCTACGGCCTCGAGGAGTTGGTAGATCGCTCTGTCCCTTGCCCGGTCGTCAAGAGACCCCATGGCCTCGGAAAGCGGTCTCCCTTCCACGAACCTGGTGATCAGGACCACCCTGCCCCGGTGCCGTGCGATGGTGATCAGCTCCGGTATGCCGGGATGCCCGGCGAGTTCGTTAAGAACACGCGCTTCCAAGAGAAAACGATCGTTTAAAGCTTCATTTTTGGAGACCTTGATCACGAGAGGGTCCTCCTCGAAACCCAGGATATCCCTTCCCCTCCAGACTGAACTGAATCGTCCCTCCGAGAGTTCCTCGATCTTCTCGTAACGGTCGGCGACCAGCTCGGAAATCCTCGAAACAGACATGAAATTGCCGCGTTTTCTTCCGTGCTTCCTGAACGGATGGAGCAAAACGTCCTTGATCCTTGCCCAGAGGGACTCCCGGACTTCCATCAGGGGCACGTTAACACCCTCAAGGCCGATAATGGTGCCGTCAGGGCTGCGGTAGAGATTGGCGGTGAGGAGTATAGTAATCACTGAGCCGTCTTTTCTCTTGAAGTCGACCTTGTAGTCTTTCACAAAGCCCTGTTTCTGGATCATCTCCATCAGAAATTCCCTGGCCTCAGGATTGGCGTACAACTCGTCAGGAAGTTTGAGCTTGAGGACGTCGGCTTTCCTGGAGTAGCCGAGCATCCTGGTAAGGGAATCGTTGACTTCCAGGAAACGGCCTTCCCTGGTTGTCAGGAAATAACCGTTGTGGGAGGAATCGAAAATCCGCCTGTATCGTTTCTCCGTTTCGATAAGTTTGACTTCCTCCTGGTGGATGTGAATAAAATTGCGAACCCTTGCCAGGAGAAGCTCGGGGCTGATCTTGATCGATACAACATCAATTGCCCCTGCCGCAAGAGCAGCGCTGACAACTTTGTCGGAAAGTGGGGGTACATCCAGAGCAACCAAAGGGATATTCCCGATCTCTTCATCGAGGGTGAATTTTCTGCACAGCCGGTCGATTTCCCCATCAAGACCGAGGTCGAGCAATATCACGTCAGCACCCGCAGCGGCAGATACCAGGCCCTCTTCCACTGTTACAGCCATTTGGACGGCGATCCCTCCGGATTCAATGCTCTTTACCAGGGCAGAAGCGCTTGCGGCATCCCCACAGATAATTATGGCTTTAGGATCTTTTGTTTCCATCTCACAGACCCTGGGAAAGCCTGGCTGCCAGCGAGGGAGGGAGGCCAGCTTCGATTATCCTTCCCTGTGCCTTTTTTACGTCGTAATCAACCTGAATAAATTCGATCGAACCAGCTTCCTGGTCATAGATCAGATACTGTGCCCTGGGATCTTTATTCCGGGGCTGTCCTACGCTGCCGGGGTTGAAGATATACTTCCTCCCTGCGGCAAGGATGATATCCCCTTCCGGTTCAAGGGCTGTAGTGGCGGCGCCGGAAAGGGTAGTGTAGGCAGTCTGCCTGTGCGTATGACCGAAGAACGCCAACTTCATCCTGGGATCATCGGCGGTCAGCTCCCGGAAAACGTTTTCAGCTGAATCAGTTGTCCTGAGGTAGGAAGAAGGCTTACCAGGGAGACCGTGGAAGAGATGGACCCCTGGCAAAGGTATCGCATCCACCTGGAGGGAACCCACGAATGCCCGGGATTCGGCTGACAGCCTGTCACGTGTCCAGATGATGGCAGCTTCAGCAGCAGGATTGAACCCGCTGGCAACGGTATGGTTAACAATGGCATCTTCGTGATTTCCACGGATAAGCAGTGCTTCAGTATCCGTAAGCATCTGTAAACAGCCGAAGGGCTCGGCTCCATACCCTACGGCGTCCCCGAGATGCCAGGTGGCTTCAACTCCCCTTCTCCCGGAGTCCTCGATCACAGTCTCAAGGGCCGGAAGATTGCCGTGTACGTCTGCCAGTATCGCGATCCGCATAAGTGAAAGTTCCAGGTTCCAGGTTTCAAGTGTGTTGGTCCAGAGTACAGTGTCGAGTTCAATCTAACCCATTATAATCGAAATGTTTCATTAATTATAACTTGGAACCTGGAACCTGGAAC
>CAYVSA010000042.1:0-9833 GCA_964454175.1 uncultured Pseudomonadota bacterium | reverse complement strand
TGGAACTTTTACTTACTGTGTTTCAGGTAATTCAACAGCCGGCGACATATCCCCCTGATCGCTGTGGCTTCTGCGGTGGTGGGTTCGGTCCTGCTGATGAAGGACCTTACAAGTCTCATCATGTGATCCGGGTTGTCGCCCCACAGGAATCCGATCTTGGCGAGGACCTCCTGTATGTGACCGTACATGCCCTCCATCGAGGCGAAGTCGGCAGCGTCGGGCCCCGCGTGGTTTTCAATCGGAGCATACTCTGTCATCAGATGGAAAAAGACTATGGCTGCTGCGTGGGAAAGGTTATATGAGGTCAGTTCCCCCGCGGCGGGGATTGTGATCGTCGTGGTGCACAAAGTGAGTTCTTCGTTAGAAAGTCCGCTGCTCTCGGGACCGAAAACGATGGCAACTTTATCCTGCTGTGCCCTCCGGGCAATTTCCCCGGATGAAACCTGGATACTTTCCCTGTCCCAGTACTTTCGATGCCTTGCGGTTAGTCCCACGATGAAAACGGCTTCCGATGCAGCCAGTGCATCGGCGAGGGAATCATAGATGAAGGACTTTTTAATAAGTTTTTCAGCCGACACGGCAAGCTTGCGGGCCGTGGCCCAATCGTCTGTTTCGGGGCAGGAGATAAAAAGGCGGGAAAATCCCGTGTTTGAAAGAACCCTCGCCACGGCGCCGATGTTCTCTGGAATAGCGGGACGGTGGAGGACCACGGTGATGTTGTCAGGATTTCCTTTTCTTTCGAGCTGCGTGTCCACGCTTTCTCCCCGCTCCCGGTTTCTTTACTCTACTGCCCCCGCCTCCGGTAAAATTCCTTTCAAGCTGCCTCCACTCCTCGATGAGCTTTCTACCGGTGCTGCTGCACCCGGCCGTCAGTTCAAATAATTCTATTGCGTCACCGAAATATGATTTCCTGAGCACAGTCCTGGGTTTGTACCTCTTGTTACCCAGGTCAAAGAGCCGGTTTTGAGCTGCAATGGACTGGCGCATTCTGTCCAGGATCTTCCGCGGAACCTGCAGTTTTTCAGCAATAGGCGAAAGGGTATCCCGTACAGTCTGTATCCTGTCTTTTCCTGGGTTTCGTTTCAGAGAACGGCTGCACAGCGGGTAACACAAAGCTGAGAGCAGGAGTGCCGGGGATGAATTTCTGGTGCAGACGTATGAATCATCCAGCCGCGAGAGGATATCGGTGTACTGACCTGGGCCTTCATCTTTTATGTGCCTTGCGATCTCGGGGAAGATGGTCCCAAGAAGTCCGGTCTTTTCAAGCAGCAAAAGGGCATCTTTGGCCCGACCTCTGCCGAACATGCGCAGAACTTCTTCCAGTATCCTTGGTACAGCACCCTGCCATATCTCCTCCTTCATGGACTTGATAGTTGCCTCTGAAGACCTGTCGATGGCAAAATCCAGGAGAGATGCGAACCGGACTCCCCTGAGCATCCGTATAGGGTCTTCCTTGAATCTGACGGCGGGGTCTCCGATGGTCCGCATCACCTTTCCCTTTAGATCACCAATCCCGCCAACGTAATCAATAACGGAAAAGTTGGAGATGTCATAAAACAGGGCATTCACACTGAAGTCACGTCTGAAGGCGTCCTCCGCCGGAGTCCCGAAGGTGTTGTCCGACCTGATAAGACCATCGTCGGAGTTGAACTCCGATATGGTCCTGAATGTGGACACTTCGATAATTTTCCCTCCCCTGAAATAGATGTGGGCGAGGCGGAACCTGCGGCCTATGAGACGGCAGTTGGCAAAGAGTTTCTTTATCTGGGCCGGATGTGCAGAGGTGCTGATGTCAAAATCTTTGGGTTTCCGGTCCAGAAGAAGGTCCCTGACGCCGCCGCCGACCAGATAGGCGACGTGACCGTGTCTGTGGAGGCGGTAGAGGACCTTCAGGGCATCCATGTCGATATTGGAACGGGTAATATTGTGCCCGGGCCTGGGGATTATCAGGGGGTGGTGAGCCTGGTGCATTTCGGTTTGCGGCGGATTCATCTGTCCCCTTAATATTTTTTCCGCCGAATAATGTCAAGGGTGTTGTATTTAAAGAGTTTCTGGTTTCTGGTTTCCGGTTCCCGGTTTTTTCAGCCTCTGGACTTTGGACATTGGCCGTTGGACCCGATCTCACCAGATCATTGACACCCACCCGATTATGGTTACTTTTATGGCGTCATTTGGTGATTTACAAAAAATAAGAACTCGAAAGATCAACGAGCCGACTCGTTCAACTCAGACGTCGAATCAGGGAGGAAAGAAAAGATGGGCAAAGTTATCGGAATTGACCTGGGAACCACCAACTCGGCAGTGGCAGTAATGGAAGGTGGAAGCCCTAAAATTATCCCCAACGAAGAAGGGGGCCGCACAACTCCGTCGGTCATGGCCATAACCAAGGACGATGAGCGTCTTGTCGGCCAGGTTGCCAAGCGCCAGGCCGTTACGAACCCGGAAAACACCGTGTACTCCATAAAACGTTTCATGGGCAGGCGATATGAAGAGGTTCCCGAGGAGATCAATATCGTCCCGTACAAGGTAGCCAAGGATGGTTCTGGCAACGTGGTGATCAAGATCGACGGCAAGGATTACGCGCCGCCTGAGATATCTGCCATGATCCTTCAGAAGCTCAAAAAAGCTGCAGAGGATTATACCGGCAGCCCTGTAACCCAGGCAGTCATAACTGTGCCGGCCTACTTCAACGACAGCCAGCGGCAGGCCACCAAGGATGCGGGCAAGGTCGCAGGCCTGGAGGTACTCAGGATCATTAACGAACCAACTGCCGCAGCCCTCGCCTATGGCCTGGACAAAAAATCAAACGAGAAGATCGCAGTTTACGATTTTGGCGGTGGTACCTTCGACATATCCATCCTGGAGGTCGGCGACAACGTTGTCGAGGTGAAGAGCACCAACGGTGACACACACCTCGGCGGGGACAACCTGGATCAACGCATCATCGACTACCTCGTGGAAGAGTTCAAAAAGGATCAGGGCATAGATCTTTCAGGTGACGCGATGGCCATGCAGCGCCTCAAGGAAGGGGCGGAAAAGGCCAAGATCGAGCTCTCTACCACACAGGAAACCGACATCAACCTGCCTTTCGTAACGGCTGACCAGAGCGGCCCGAAACACCTGAACATCAAGCTCACCAGGGCCAAGTTCGAGCAGATGATCGAAGACCTGGTTCAGAGGACGGTCGGACCATGCAAGAGTGCACTCAAAGATGCGAACCTCAAGCCGGCCGACATCGATGAAGTAGTCCTCGTAGGCGGCAGCACGAGGATCCCTCTCGTGAATAAAGTGGTCAAGGACCTCTTTGGCAAGGAGCCGCACAAGGGTGTAAATCCTGACGAGGTAGTCGCACTGGGAGCGGCCGTACAGGCAGGCGTTCTGGCCGGTGAGGTTAAGGATCTCCTTCTCCTTGATGTAACCCCCCTGTCCCTGGGTATTGAGACCCTGGGTGGTGTTATGACTCCACTCATTAACAGGAATACTACGATCCCGACCCGTAAGTCGGAAACATTCACCACGGCGGACGACAACCAGACCCAGGTCGAGATCCACGTCCTGCAGGGCGAGCGAAAAATGGCTTCTGACAGCAGGACACTGGGTCGGTTCCACCTGATCGGGCTCCCGCCAGCCCCACGGGGGATGCCCAAGGTCGAGGTCACTTTCGATATCGACGCAAACGGCATCGTGAATGTCTCTGCCAAGGACCAGGCAACGGGCAAGGAGCAGTCAATAAGGATAGAGTCATCCAGCGGGCTTTCCTCAGAGGACATTGATAAGATGGTCAATGATGCTGAGGCCCACGGTGAAGAGGACGAGAAGAAAAAGCAGCTTGCAGAGGTTAGAAACCGCCTCGATTCACTGGTCTACGAAGTAGACAAGAACCTCAAGGAAAATAAGGATAAGATCCCTGAAGATGACCAGAAGAACATCGAAACAGCCCTCGAAGAAGGACGCGAGGCTCTGAAGGGTACGGATCCCGACGCCATGAACAAGGCCATTGAGAACATCTCCCAGACTTCACACAAACTGGCCGAGATCCTCTATCAGCAGGCCCAGGAGGCCGGCGGCGGTGACGATGCCGAAGGGGCCGCTCCGCCTCCCGAAGGCGGCGACGAGGATGTTGTTGACGCCGAATACACAGACGAGTAAAATCACTTCCGAGGCAAACCCGGGGGGCTTCAGGTCTCCCGGGTTTTTTATTCATATAAACTCGCTGTGAAAGGTAGCCGGTGAGATCTCGTAAACTCTTTTCCAAAGCCGGTTTAACCGCCGGCATTCTCGCTGCCCTGTGTATACTTCTTCTCCAGTCATCACCTGTGGCGGCAGAGGACGGAAAAGAGGTCAGGAGCTCCAGAGGGCTGGAGGTGGGGGATGTTTTTACGCCCCGCATCTCCAATACCATCGACGGTGACAGCATATCTCTTCCGGCCGAGGCAGGCTTGACGGTCCTCGTATTCTGGGCAACATGGAGCTCACGATCAGGTGCAGCACTCTCAATGTGGGAAAAGTATCAGAATGAGTACAGCCGCTACCCCCTCACAGTCATTTCCGTAAACGCTGAACACCAGGATACAACCGAAGCCACGCTCTCCAGCATCAGGACCTTTATTGAAGAAGATGATGTCCACCTTCCTGTTGTGGTAGACAGGCATCTCGAGTTTTTCAACGAGATAGGGATCATCGTCCTGCCGACGACACTGTTCCTGGATGTCCATGGCAAGATCCTTTACAAGCTTCCGAGCTTCCCCACCAGCGCGGTCCTGGACCTGAAGGAAGAGCTGGAATCCCACCTCGGGCTTGCTCCACCGCCGGAGGTGAGGCACGCTAAACCTCCTGCAGAGTACAAGCCCAAAAACAACGCTCACCTATATTACAATCTGGCGATGAACCTCAAGAGAATGGGTTTCTGGCTGAAGGCCCGCCACCGCCTCATCATCTCCATCAAGCGTGACTCTGCCTACACCAAGCCGGTTAAGGCATTAGAGGACGACTTCTTCAAGGACGGAAGGACCCCCGAGGCCGAAAAAGCCCTGAGGGATTTCCTGGCAGAGAACGGGCTCGATGATCTGGCGGGCAAGTACGGCGGTGAGGGTGCAGCTCCGGTAACAGGCAAGGAAGGGGCAGGTACAGCCGGGACCCTGGAGAGTGATGGAAAAAGTGCCCCTGCTGCCACCAAAAGCGGTGAAAACAAATAACTTTACCAATATTATCCCGATGTTATAAATTAGTCTGGCTTTCAACCCATAAAAAATCCCTCTCATAAAGGAGAACAATGGCCAGCACATGTCCTTCTGACAAGACCCCGTCAACAAAACGTTCCGGCAAAACCCATACTTTGCTGATGGCACTTGCTGCAGCACTCCTATGGGTGGGAGTGTTCCCCGTCTGGGGTCTGGGTTCCAGGGGCTTGCAGGTAGGGGATGCACTGCCCGCCCGCACTGTGACGGCCATTGACGGGCAGGGCCTGGAGCTTCCGCCAGGTTCCAGCTTGAACGTTATCGTTTTCTGGGCAACCTGGAGCCCCCGGTCTGCACCGGCTCTCAAGCTGTGGCAGGATCTGGCCAGAGATTACAAGGATCAGGACATTAAGGTAGTGGCCGTGAACGCTGATCACCAGGTTGCAGGGCCTGCCGAGAAGAACGCTATAAACGCTTTTCTCGAAGAGAACAGCATCGAACTGCCGGTTGTTATCGACCAGGGCCTGAAGCTCTTCAACGAAATTGGGATCATTGTTCTGCCCACTGCTGTCTTCATTGACTCCGAGGGAAAGATAACCGACTGGATGGGGAGTTTTCCGACCAGCGCGGCCCTGGACTACAGGGAAAAACTGGACAGGGTATTCGGTCTCTCGAAGGAACCGGCAGAAGAAGAGGCCCAGGTTGAGGCTTTGCCGGTATACAAGCCGGCCAACAGGGCCGGGCTTTATTACAATCTTGCAAAACAGCTGGCAAAGAAAGGCTTCAGGATGAAGGCCAGGGCAAGGTTCATTGTAGCTCTGCAAAAAGACCCCAATTACTCTGCCCCCGTGACGGCTCTCGAGGAGGATTTCTTCGTGGACGGCAGAACGCCGGAGGCGGTCGAGGGATTAAAGTATCTGCTTGTCAAGGGCGGGCTGGATGATATAGCAGCCAGGTACGATGCGGCAGCCGAGCCCAGGGAAGAAAAAGCACCTGCACTGAGTGAGGAAGAAACGGTTGAGGGAGTTTCAGGAGGGAGTCATGGCGATAGCGGAAATTAGTGTAGTTCCCCTGGGTACTGGGAGCGCAAGTGTCAGTAAATATGTGGCAGAGTGCATAAAGGCCCTTGATGAAGCTGAAATAACCTATTCACTTCACCCCATGGGTACGGTTCTGGAAGGCACCCTTGAGGAGATCCTGGAGGCAGTAAGAATGCTGCACAGGATCCCTCTCAATCGTGGAGCCATGAGGGTGTCCACCAGAGTAGTGATCGACGAGAGAAGGGACAAGGACGCCTCGGCCGAGCAGAAGATAGAGTCGGTGCAAAAGAGACTGGAAAAGTCAAAGTAATAAAGCAGATCCAGTTTTTATTATACATGTTAATAATGATCTAATTTCTAATGCTCTAATGTTCTAACAGCGCGATTAGCTCAGTTGGATAGAGCGTTGGCCTCCGAAGCCAAAGGTCGGGCGTTCGAGTCGCCCATCGCGCGCCATGTTTAAAAAAAGGTCCGCAGACGCGGGCCTTTTTTTGTGTCCCAAGACCCATGTCCCATGGCCCAGGTGGGATGCCTATCGAATTGAATGTATAGTATAAATGATTGTGAGGTAATTTTTTATGATTAAGAAGCAAGGTGATATAGCAAAGAAAGTAATTCTATCTCTCACTGGTATTGTTATCGTTATATATATTGCAGGCTTTATTCATCTAAGACAAAACAACACTCATGGATGGATAATTAATATTGTTCAGAATAATCAAAACGATAGAAATGTGTTGGACTCAGTAATGGTTATTGACACCAATGTGAAGACATCTGTTCTCACAGTGGAAGAATATGTAGTACAAAAAAAATGGGATGAAGAGAAAGTTAGACCTGAGGTTATTGAGTATGTTGGAAAAAAACCATGGGGAAAACCGGGGATATATCCAAATCAAGGTGTTGAGCAAAGTAAATAATCCTGCCCGGTGTTCTGTAATAATCCTCTTTTTATCGATTCTTGTCTCTTCATGCGTCTGGACTGCAGAACAGGCTAGGGAGCAGGAAGAAAATGCAGTATCCTTACTTAGCGAAAGTGCATACTGGATCATTCAGGAGGGAATTGGTCAATATTATAAGGAGGGGAATAACTTCTCATCAATTTACAATTATGTGACAGATAAAGGTCCAAATTTTTATTTTACCGATTTTCATAATTCAATGGACAGATACTTAGAATGGACAGCTATTCATAAATACCCAGCTGTGAGTAATATATACTGCTTTACGAGAATACACAGAAACAGAAAGGTCTATGAGTATTGGGTGTTCCACATAGGCTCTGGGAGGCGTGATTTTAAGAATTGGCAAATCAGGTTTGTCATTACTGAAGCAGTGGGGATGAAATCTAAAAGGAATATTATTTATGATAGCGACAAGTTCGTTTCTTCGTATAATATAAACAGCAAAGTTTTAATATTCTTTCCAATTGAACAAGTATTTTCAGTTAGTGAAATAGAACCATGGGAATTTAAGGAGTCATTCGAAGGTACTGAGTACGAAGGCATGAGACCTGGAGATACAAGAAGGATATCTTGGTTATTGAAGCCCTTTTCAGGGGAAAATATAACCCATAAAAAAAGGCAGGATGCCACAGACTTTATTTTAAATTTTTACAAAAATGTTAAAGAGGAAAATGTCGGAGCGTTAAAGAGCAGCCTTGAAGACAGGGGTTGGTGGGATAGGGTCGGTCCATACATGTGGTCGAGAAGAAAGCGGCACACCCCGACTCAGCGAATAGAAATCAAAAGGATAATGACCTCGCAGGATGTGGAAAATGTTATTTACATTGAATTGGATGAATGGATCAAATCTGATAAATCTAGTGAGCGATTGATACATTTATATTATATTTTAACCTATTCAAAAAAGGGAAAGCTGAAATTATCAGAGTTCTGGTCATACTCTTTTCAGGAGTGGCCGGTTCGTTCTACAGATAGATAGTGTGAAGCCCAAGCATGGTTGCTTGAAGGAACGGGTGAGTAAGTAGCAGTGTCAGATCTTAATGGTGTTGACAATGCCCCTCAGAAGCCCCATGAGGACTCCTGAGGGGCTTCCTGTGCCTATTTCTCCTTGGCCTCCGGAGCCAAAGGTCGCAGGTTCGAATCCTGCATCGCGCGCCAGCCTAAAACACAGCCCGCGGAAGCGGGCTTTGTTTTAGGCTCCCACCAACTTGCAGGATCGAACCGACAGCCCGTAGGGCTACAGTGAGTTTACCCTGAGCAAGCGAAGCGCATCGAAGGGAATCCTGCATCGCGCGCCATTCAAAAAGTGGCCGTCCCAGAGGGACGGCCTTCTTTTTGTGTCCCAAGACCCATGTCCCATGGCCCGGTGGGATGCTTCACTCCTGTCACAGGATTATGGTCCAGGATCCAGGGTATGATCATCAAGATACTATTGTTATGAATTCTTAAACACGTTGGGCCCTGGACGTTGGACCCTGGACTGATCTTACCCCCACACTCCCATACATGTTATAATAAATTTCAGCAGGGGGTGATGAGTTGCCTGGCGAGTCGCTTTATCAGCCATGAAAGAATCAAGAAGATCCATACCTTTTCTGGGCAACTGGCAGCTGCATCAGCACGTCTATCTCTCTCTCGTGGCGATCGTCATTGGTATTCTGGGGGGATACGGCGCCCTGCTCTTCCGTTACGCTATTAAGGCCGCCCAGTACGGTTTCTACCAGAACACCAGCGATGTTCTGACATTCCACTCCTCCCTCCCCATTTATGTAAAGATACTTATCCCTGCCCTGGGTGGGCTCATAGTCGGTCCCATTATCTATATATGGGCCAGGGAGGCCAAGGGGCACGGTGTCCCGGAGGTCATGGAAGCGGTTGCTCTCAAGGGAGGGCGGATCAGGGCCAGGGTGGCAATCGTCAAGATAATCGCTTCGGGCATCTCCATCGGTTCCGGCGGCTCGGTGGGCCGGGAGGGCCCCATCGTCCAGATCGGCTCTTCTATCGGCTCGAGCCTTTCCCAACTCCTCAAGGTTCCCTCCCTGCGCCAGAGAACCTTCGTCGGCTGCGGCGCGGCGGCTGGCATTGCGGCAACCTTCAACGCACCCATCGCGGGCGCCTTGTTTGCGGCTGAAGTCATCCTTGGGGATTTCGGAATCTCTACATTCTCCCCTGTGGTGCTCTCTTCCGTGACAGCCACGACAATTTCAAGGCACTACTTCGGTGACTTTCCGGCCTTCATCATCCCGACCTATCAGGTCGTGTCCCTCTGGGAGTTCCTGTTCTACCCACTCCTGGGAGTCGTTGCCGGGATGGTGGCATTGCTATTCATAGTGGTCCTCTACAAGTTCGAAGACACCTTCGACGACCTTAAAATTATACCGGAATACCTCCAACCAGCAGTGGGCGGTCTTATACTCGGCGTCATATTCCTGAAGTTCCCCCATGTGTTCGGTGTAGGCTACGGGTCCATTAACATGTCTTTGAAAAACGAACTGCCGGCACTGATCCTGCTCTCACTTGTATTCGTCAAGATCCTTGCAACCTCATTAACGATCGGCAGCGGCGGGTCAGGTGGGATCTTCGCACCCTCCCTTTTCATAGGGGCCATGACCGGCGGGTTCTTCGGCTGGGGCGTACACGAGCTGTTCCCG
>CAYVSA010000041.1:0-18160 GCA_964454175.1 uncultured Pseudomonadota bacterium | reverse complement strand
ATCGAGAGCCTCGCCATCCCCCACAACTCCAACGGTTCCAATGGACAGATGTTCAAGCTCGTGGACTGGGCGGGCGACCCCATGGACGACGCCTACGCGGAGCAACGCCTGCGCAACGAACCCCTGGTGGAGATCACCCAGGTGAAGGGAACGTCGGAAACCCACCCCCTGCTCTCGAGCGGGGACGAGTTCGCCCCCGGGGTATGTGGAGTCCCCTGCGTCTCCCACTTCCGCCACTCCGGCACGGAAGGTATTATATCGCCAGTGGATTCTCTTTCAACTTGTTTTTTGAGAATTCGCAGGGTCAGGCCTGCACCCCAAGACCCCTACCCCATTTGACCGATTTCTGCTAGATTGCCCGGAATGAATAAGCTGCTTATAGGATTGGTTGTTGTTGCCGCAAGCTGGATGCTCCTGATGCTCTCTCTCAAGGGCATGGCGAGACTCTGGAAGAGGGGTGCGCGAAAGGCTGCAGATAAGGCCCTGGCAGGCGAAAATGTGCTGATGATAACTTCCGACGCCAGCTTCCTGGGAGCCGACTTCCCCGGGCCGAATCTGCCCCCACGCACCAGCGGCGTCCTTGCGGTAACGGACAGACAGGTCTACTTCATGCCGTGGTTCCCTCGAAAATCCATCTCCCTCCCCCATAACTGGATCAAGGAAGTACACCTGAAAGCCTCCTACGGAAACTTTTCCACGGCCATCCCGTGCCTTGTCTTTGTTGTCAGAGACTTAAAGGACCCATACGGTACCATTGCATGGCTGGTTCACGATCCGAGGGAGTGGGTTGATGCTGCCAACAGTGCTCTGAAATAAGGTGGTGTTGGCAGCATCAACCCGTCCCAGGTCCCAGGGCCCAGGTTCCAAGCAAAAGAATAACCTGGATATGTTCAGATTTTATTCCTTTCGGTTAAAAATTTAAAAAATTCCTTGAGTGAAAAAAGAACTGATCTAGTTGACATAAATATCAGTTAATCAACCTGAATACATGGGTCATGGGACCGATCCTTTATCAGTGCCGATGCCCATGATGCTGAACCTGTCCTTGCCCGACAACCGTCTTCTTCTCGTCCCCGGGCTGGTGCCTTCTTTCTATCTGGATCGTTGTGTGTTCAATACAGAATTTTTCTGCCAGTAGATCCCGGATTATCCTCCTCAGGGGATCAGGGTCAGCATCCTCATCTTTGGTTATTATGTGAACCGTGAGAAGCACGACATTGGGTGTCAGCGTCCAGATGTGCAGGTCATGGATATCGCGAACCCCTTCAAGGCCCATTAGAACCTTCTCTATTTCTCCTATCTCGATGTGTTCAGGTGCTCCCTCCAGGAGTATGTGCACTGCTTCCTTCATCAATCCCCACGAGCTGTACAGGATCAGAATTCCAATGAGCATACCTGCTACCGGGTCGGCACCGGTCCAGCCGGTGAAAATTATTATCACTCCCGCAGCGACCACTCCCACGGAACCCAGAGCGTCCCCCAGAACATGCAGGAACGCCGCACGCACATTCAGGCTCTCCTTCTGTGCACCGTGGAGGATGTATATGCTGGCGAGATTCACCACAAGTCCCACGGCACCAATCAGCATCATCCCTTGAACGTTAACTTCAGCCGGGGTCGTCAACCGCCGGATCGCCTCCCTGAAAATAAAGAGCACCATCACCCATAGGAAAACCCCGTTTATGAGGGCCGCAAGTATCTCAATGCGATAATAGCCGTAGGTCCGTCTGGAGTCGGCCGGCCGTCTTGCGAGCCAGACGGCGAAGAGGGAGAGGGCCAGGGCCCCTGTGTCGGTGAGCATGTGCCCCGCATCCGAGAGCAGCGCCAGGGAACCGGAGAGGAGACCCCCGAAGAACTCCAGCACCATGAATGCACCTGTAATGGTGAAGGCGATGACCAGCGGCCGTACACTTATTTTCTGAGGGGTGTGTGAGCAGTTAACGGGCATGTATAACAGTTTAGCAGATAAGGATCAGCGGGGCTTTTTCGAGGAGATGGCGTAGTGCCCGAAAAAGAGAAAGTGTTTTTTAGGCCTTTTAAAACCAGCGAATTCAAGATCCTGATAAACCTGGTCCAATGCAACCCTCTCGCTCAGCGGAGGACCGATGTCCGTATCCTCCTCAGGATCCCAGTCGATCAGGAGTATAGTGCCCCCGGGCTTAAGTATCCTGTAAACCTCCATGAGGTAGTTCAGCCTCCCCTTGAGTTCGTGGTAGAGGTTTCCCATGTTGGCCAGATCAATGGATGCGTCCTCGATGGGGATTCGATCGCTTACGCTCTGGCGGATAACCACGTTACTCAGATCCAGTGAAATAACGCGTTTGTCCAGCTCCTCCAGCATGGGAGTGCTGCGATCTACAGCGTAGATAGTCCTGGACTTGCTCCATTCGTCTGCCAGCGGAAGGGTGTAGTAACCTATTCCGCATCCCAGATCGACGCAGGTCCTCCACCGAAATGTTCGGGCCAGTTCCAAGAAGCGGTCTATATCCTGGAGGGCTTTTCGTTCCGGAGATTCTAGCTTGTGAAAATCACGGGCGCTGATTGCCAAAATAAAACCTCATTAGACTTGATGCTAAAATTATAGTGCCAGCTGTTATTCAGTTGCAACCTTTTTTATGGTTGTGTAAGCTGATTTGTTTTTTTGTCTCTTTGCCAACTCAGCCAGTCCAGTTAATCAGAAAGGCCAGCTCAAAATGGAAGACTGGAGATATCTCCTCCGCAACAGCCTGTCAAATCCTGAGAGGATGGCTGATGTCCTCGGGCTCAATGCGCTGGAGACAGCAGATGTCTGCAGGATTTATCCTGCACGGATAAACCCCTATTATCTAAATCTCCTTAAAAAGCATGGTAAGTGTCTTGTCCGTCAGGTTGTTCCGGATATCGCTGAGATCTCCGGGCAGAATCAGGCCTGTCACGAAGACCCCCTCATGGAGGATGCGTTCAGCCCCGTTCCCAACCTGACTCACCGGTACCCGGACAGGGTGCTGTTACTGGTGTCGGACCAGTGCCCCGTTTTCTGCCGCTTCTGCACCCGGAAGCGCAAGGTGGGAAGTTCGCTGGAAGTCACACCTGATTCTGTTAAGAAAGGCCTGGCATATATCCAGGATCACAGGGAGGTAAGGGATGTACTCCTTTCCGGCGGTGATCCATTGCTACTTGAGGACACAGATCTGGCTGACATTCTCAGGAAACTCCGCAGGATCGACCACGTTGAGATCATCCGCATCGGCACCAGGGTGCTCAGCACACTGCCCCAGAGGATCGATGATTCCCTTGCCGAAATGCTGTCCGCGTTCCATCCCCTTTTTATCCACGCCCACTACAACCACCCTGCCGAGATCACACCGGAGAGCACTGAAGCCTGCAGTATCCTGGCAGATGCCGGCATTCCGATCAGTAGCCAGACGGTACTGCTTTCCGGCATCAATGACGACGCAGACATTCTCGAAGAGCTGTTCAGGTCACTTCTGTCATTGAGGGTACGGCCCTACTACCTCTTCCAGTCGGACATGGTAAGGGGCGCAGAGCAGTTCAGGACCCCGCTTGAAACTGGGCTCAGAATTATTGAAACGCTTCGTTCAAGAACTTCGGAGATGGCCCTGCCAAAGTTCGCAGTGGACCTTCCGAAGGGGAAGGGAAAAATGATCATTTCCCCCCACAACCTCAAGCCTCTTGGTAATGGCAGGCACAGCATCACTATTTCATCGGGCGAACAGATTGTATATGTGGATCCTGTTTAGTTCCAGATTCCGTGTGCACCTCCCCCTTGATGGGGGACGTATTGTTACCGACACCATGATGCATAGTGCACCGTTATCTTTTAACCCCCCCGAAAATAGCAAAGGCCCCGTACTTGTAGTAGCAGTCCACCTCGGCAAATCCCGCCCTTTTCAGGGACTTCAGCTGGAATTCGAGGGTGTCGGGCCGGTTGTCCTCGTTCTCTTTGTACCGCCTGATGATATCGGAAAAGTCCTGGTTGGTCTTGCCGGCTTTCTTTCTGCCCTCTATCCACTCCCTCCAGAGCTCCATGTACCAGTCCTCTATCGCGGGAGCTGAGCCCAATACGGCGTCTATGTTTATAAAATAACCGCCGGGCGCGAGGCAGCGATATACATATCCGTAAAGGGCGACCTTCTGGTCCGGTTCCAGGTGGTGGATCGCCAGTGACGACATGGCAAGGGAGTAATCCGAAGGGAGGGGATCCGTTTCCATGAGATCCTGGAAGCTTGAATTCAGATACTCAACCCTGTCGCTGCCCTCAAAGCGCTCCCTGGCCTTCTCCAGCATGTGGACGGCCCCGTCAACCAGGGTCAACTCAGCCTGGTCATCGGCCGCGAGAATAACATCGGCGAGGATCCCGTCTCCGCAGCCCAGGTCCAGAACTTTTGCAGGTTTATCTCCACTGACGAAATACAGATAGAAGGAACGCAAAAAATCCAGCATCGTTCTCCTGAAGGGAACGTAGGCCTCGGCGTTGTCAAGATATTCCTGAACGAACTCGGGATCCGACCAGCGGGTACCGTCAAAACCCTTCATTTCGTGCCCCTTTTATTACTAATCCGTAAAACACCCGATCAGCGGATACTGCTGGCATTATTTCAGGGACGAATAATAATCGTCCAGAATGGACCTGTGATCAAAGGCCAGATCCACTGGCAGGTCGCTCCTTGTAAAGACTTTAGCTTCTGCCGCATCGTCCATACCAACAGGTGTGCCTGACGCCCTGGCGATAAAAACGGTCGATATCGTATGAAATCTCGGATCCCTGTCCGGGTCCGAGTAGACCCCCAACAGCCTGACAAGCTCTACATCAAGACCGGTTTCTTCCTTCGCTTCGCGGACCGCGGCAGTTTCCACTTTCTCTCCGTAATCCACAAAACCCCCGGGGATAGCCCATCCGGGGGGCGGGTTCTTCCTCTTTATCAGGACTATGCCCCCGCCATCCATTTCGATGATGATATCCGCTGTGGGGAAGGGGCTGCGGAACTTATTATTCTTATCCATTGGGCATCACGTTGGGGAGAAGGACCTGGTGAATGACAGCGGCTATGGCAAACACCAGAAAGGAAATAGCCAGGACCGCTGCAAAGGAAACTCCCCTGCGAAAGAGATAAAGGGCAGTTATGAAGAAAAAGATGGTGGGAATAATTGCAAAGAGCACTGACCTGGTAAAGGAGGCTGCGAGCTGGTAATCACCGGTGTCGGTATACAGCCAGATGAGGGCAAGCAGTGTCGTCAGAGGCATGGCCGCGATCAGACCCCCCAGTGACGGGAGTCTTTTAGCAAGTTCGCTCACCCCGGCGATAACAAGGGCTGAAACGAGTGTTTTTACGATGAAGTATACCGGGCCGGACATCATGTCACCGGCTTGTCAACTGGTTGATCCTGTCCGAAATGGCCTTCAGAGGTTCAGGCTCAAGGCTCTGGATCGCCATGACGACATTTCCATCTTTATCTATCAGGACTGCAAACGGTACTATGTCCACTCCATAGCTGTCATAGATGAAAAGCTCCGGGTCGAGGATGACCGGATAGTGCATCCTGACAGCGTATTTTTTCATCTGCCGGAGCATCCTGTCTGTGGGCGGGTCTCCCGCGATCCCCAGGAGTTTGAAATCACGGGACTGGTACAGATCGTTTATCTTGTTTAATGCCTCTATCCTGCTTATGCAGTCCTTGCAGTACACCGACCAGAAGTTAAGGAGCACTACATTCTTCCCAAAGTTGTCGGTCAGGGTGAAATCGCCCCCGTCAAGCATACGGGAAGTAAAAAGGGGCGCCTTGTCCCCCGCAGAGAGTGCGGCAGCATCAAGCGGAACAAAAGATATAAGGATAATCGCAGCCAGGACAAGGGCAAGTCCTGTCCTGTCTTTAAAACATTCTCTCATTTAACTATTCCCCTCCTGATATCGTACTTCCGGACTGTTTCAGGTACCAGGCGATCCTCCTGAATATCCCCCTGACAATCCTGCTGTCGCGGGAGTTCTCCATACCCCTGGTAAGGATGGCCCGCAGATGAAGCATTACACGCTCCCTCGGGTTCCTGACAAAGAAACCGGTCGTGTCCAGGACCGATTCGACCTGTACAAACACCGAGTCCATCTCCTCTTCTGAAGAACCCTTATAACTGTGAACCAGAGTCATCCCCGCGTCAAGGGACATTCTCAGTTCATAAGCCACTACCATAACAGCCTGGGCAAGGTTTAGAGATGGATAGGCATCGTCCGATGGTATGGAGACGATCCCGTGGCACAAGGACAGGTCTTCGGCTGTAAGACCTGAATCCTCGGGACCAAACACAAAGGCTGTCCTCCAGGGAAGTTCCTGAGATGCTGCAAATCGCGCGGCCTCCCCGGGAGTCATTATCCTCTGTCGGCTGCTTTTTACCCTTCTTGAGACCCCAAGAACCAGGTCAAAATCCGCAAGAGCGTCTTCCAGGTTGGCATGCTCTTCGGCCGCGGCGAGTACGTCGCCTGCCGAGGCCGCCATCATCCTGGCTTCAGACTGCATAAAATCCTCAGCGGCCACCAGGTGCAGCCGGCCCAGCCCCATATTCTTGATGGCCCTTGCAGCCGATCCGATATTCCCACCATATCTGGACCGTACCAGGACAACATCAATTCTTTGCAGTTTGTCCAGATCCATCTCGCCGATGCCGTTTTCTCCAATTTCCAGTGCTATTCTAAATTCATACCCTAACCTGCCCCCCCGCCGCATGAGGATACCAAACAGATGCCTTGAAATCCATGCCCGACAGATTGTAGAATGACCCTACAAGGAGGAAACAAACTTCCCATGTTCATATCAAGAAGAGCAGCGATTACGCTTTCCTGTTTTATTACGGTGTCTTTCCTGCTCGGCAGTTCACACAGCCGTGCCAATGAGATGCTGCCCTCTGCCAAGCACGGGAACTATTCTGAGATTATCCAATGGGCGGGCGGTATCGGCGAGGGGTTCACCCTCGTCCAGGTTAGGTGGGGCGGGCATAAGGATTACGAGCGTCTCGTTCTGGAATTCCGGGCGGTAAAGGGCCTGGAAAGCTCTCATGAATGGCCCAGGATGGATGTCGGTTCCGAAGACTATCCTGCCAGGCTGCGAATCTCCCTGCCAGGGTCCCCCGGAATGGCCCGGGATCTTTATCCCAACGCTGATCCCGTCACGAAGAGCAGGTTGATCGCCGGGCTGAACTTCTACGATTCATGCGGTGAGTTATCCCTCAACATCATTCCATCCATGCCGGTCATATACGAAATATTTGGACTTACCAGCCCCACCCGTCTCGTCGTAGACATCAAGAAAAGCAGGGCTATTCCGCCTGACATCAGGAAGTATTCTCTGAGGACCCTCCCCCTGTTCGGAGACCAGCAGTGCCGTTTTCTCGAGGAAGCAAAAAGATCGAGGATACCGGCCAGGCTTCTAACGGACTCATCGGGCACGGTCATCGGGGAGGCCGGTCTCTTTCCGGACCCTGACGAGGCTTTCGCAGAAAAGGAAAAACTTGCGGAATTCAGGAAGAAGTTTTCTCTCATTGTTAAGATGCGGGGGCCTTTTGATATTCCCTCTGAATTTTAACTCCTGGGCAGGCGGACAATAACAGGCCCGGCATTTACCAATTATCTACCTCTCAATAAAATAAAGCAGCGGCGGGGCCATGTCGGGCTCAAAATCCCTCACGTATCGTGCCTCCCTGACGGTCTCCTCCCCTCCCTTGCACACGAAACCCGCTTTCTCGAGCAGTTCGTAGGCGACCGTGTAGGAATACACTGCCTCGTAGTCCCATGACCAGGCAAGCTCCAGGGTTCTTTTCAGGAGCTCTGTGGCGATGCCCAGGCCTCGAGCACGCACCCTGTCATCGTTCCTGACGGTGACGTAGGTAAACCTCATCACCTTCCGGTCCTCGGGAAACGGATTGCCCTGAGTGGAAAAGGGGGTGAATGCCTGGTACCCTATCACCGTCTTGCCGAGGAGACAGATCATCACTCTACCACTGCACTTTTCGAGAGAACTGAACACGTCGGACCACTCACCGAACTGCTTCCTTTGAAGTCTGTCTATCTGCACCCTGTTGCGATCTTCCCTCAGTGTCCGAAAGTAAAACAGACCTTTTTCCTTTGCGCGTGCCAGTTTCTCCCTGCTTATGGTCCTGGGATGTCTGCTCCCATCGGGAGATTTTTTCTGCGTTCTCATCTCTTCTTGGGGGTTATTTCCCGGAATGTATCAATGGAAAAATACTGTTCGGAAGTTTTGGGCGGTCTGGTGCTGCTGGATCTTTTCACAAAGACGAGGTATTTGATCCCGAAACTTTCTGCGGTTTCAAGGACTTTCACAGTATCTTCAGCAAGAAGAGTTGCCTCGGGATCGAAATCCAGGATTTCTTTGAGCTTTTTCCAGCTCTTCACATCCTCTTTCGGAGCCCCCAGATCCTGGGAAGTCACAGCACCATCAAACTTGCCCACCAGAGGGGTCTTTTCCATTTTCAGGTCCAGAGTCTTGCTGTGGGCGTTGGTAACAAGATATAACCTTTTACCTATCTCCCTCATCCTTTCGAGGAACTGGATGACATAAGGGTGGACCCCGATCAGGTGATCTATCTGCCTTTTCATCTCTGGTATGTCAAGGTCAAGGCGCTCAGACCAGAAATCCAGATCAGTCCAGTTGAGGGTGCCCTCCTGCGCCCTGTACAGGCCGAATAGCATCTCGGCAGCATCGTTCAGGGCCATACCCTTTTTCTCGGCGTACTGCCTGGGAACGTAGTCTTCCCAGAAGTGATCGTCAAAGTGCTTGTCCAGCAGCGTCCCGTCCATGTCCAGGAGAACGACGTCTATTTTGTCCCAATCCGGGGCCAGCAATCTGCTCATGATCGTTCCTTCCGCATCAGGATGGTTCACCTGCTCTGGCGGCAAGCGGCAGTATACCCAGGTAGCCTGCGAGTGCCCAAAGCGTACCAAGGGCTAGTATGATCGCCCCAAAAATAACCAGCCAAACCCCGGGGTCATAGTGCACCCTGTACCTGCCGGCCGCCTTTTCCCTGACCTGTCCCAGGACGATATCGAGCCCACCGATCGTTGCCCTGTTCTGCATCCCGGGCACCGACGACACGTATCCAGAATCTACGGCAGCGCCTTTAGAGTCCCTCATGACGAGAAACAGGCCCGGTCCCCTCAGACCTCCGCGAACCTGTCCAGGCTGGAGCGCTCCCTCCAGGGCGAGTTTCCTGCCCCCGCCAATGTCCATGGACTGGCCCAGTTCCAGTGAAACGGCCCCTGTTCCCGCAACTCCCACTACGCCTCCGTTTATGAAGGACCCGTAATCATCGGGGGGATAAACAACGACGGATCCAGATATGAGGGGGTGGTTGAGCCGAACCGAACCCCGGACACTTTTCCCCTCGGACAGTGTAATAGTCACATCGCTAATAGTGTCTGAAGGTTCGCCGCGAGGCGATCTCACGATCTCCATCCCCGACAGACCGAGTTTCCCACCGAGGCCCGGTACTTCACTGCTCCCGCCCTCAGCAAGTTCGACTATCGTCCTGTGGCCAAAGGCGCTTCCCAGAAAGAAGCCTGCAAAAATAAGCAGGAACCCCAGGTGGACAAGGACCTCCCCCACACCCTTGAGCCGCCTTCGCTTCCTGAAGAACCAGTTGATCGTACACAGCAGGAGGCTCAAAACCATTACCAGGGTCAATACAACGAGAATGTAGATCCACAGGGACCTGGGAAATGTCTGCGGCGCGATCTTGGCGAGCCATACATTAAATGGGTAAGAATCCATCTTGACCCAGAATTTGGGATCGTAGTAGTAGGCCGCGATGGACCCGAGGCCCAGGTCCAGACACCAGAGGATACAGATCACTACAAATGTCACTGGTGAGGTAAGAGTGTCCCAGAGTCGGGTGAGAGCCCTCAACGGCGCTCTTCCATTATTTTCAGTTGTTTTGTCAGCCGTCATACCGATGCCTTTTGCTCAGAGCAGGGGATGAGAAGTCGAAAGCAGGAGTCCCAGTCCCAGGTACGTAAAAAGAACCAGGACAAAACCGGCGATCGCCAGTATGTTCAACGGGGTGCCCTGCCAGGGCTGCCGGTTTCGAACGTGGAGCACCCCTGAATAATAGAACCACAGGATCCACGACCATATCCCCTTGATGCGCCATGTCCAGTAGGAACCCCATGCGAGGTAAGCCCACAGGCTGCCGGCTATCATAGTCCATGAGAAGAGGATGTAGCCGATGTAAAGGCTCTCGTCCAGCATCCTTCTCGTCCCCTTTCCCTCTGAAACCTGCACACCCAGGAGCCTGAAAACGGCCAGTATGGCAGCCACGGCAAAGAGGCCGTAGGCAGCAAATGAGGTAGCGATGTGGATCATGAAAAGGGGTGTATCTATGGCGGGTGAGAGGGGCACAACGGCTGAAGGTCCGCGCACTGCGAAGACGAGAGACGCCACAGCAAGGGACATGGATGCAGGAACCAGCCGCGAAGCGCCATAACGCACGTAAAAATACAGGGTCAGGGCGACAACCCAGATCGTCAAAAAGTGCTGGGTCTCGAAAAGGCCCGTTACCGGAAGATGCCCACCTGCCCTCCACCTCAGGATCAGCTGAACGATCTGAACGGCCAGACCGGCTGCCGCGGGCCAGACAGGAGCCGACCTGTGCATCTTTGGCCATCCAACGGACATCAGGGATACGAAAAGAGACAGCAGGTAAAAACCCATCGCTGCCAGATTCAAAATGTCCCATAGTCCCTGTGTCATTTCACTTTCTTCCAATCAACATGAACGGTGGTTCTATCATGTTCACGTGTGGTGTTCAATAAGATATAAGAGCTTTTGCCTCCGAATTTACAGTCAACTTTAGGCTATAATAAAGGCAATATATCCAGCTTTTTGATCTGAATATTTGTTGGGCTTTAAACCTCACCAAAGGATTCCCCATGGCTGCTTCGAAACCGACAAGTAAAAGTGATGTCAGCATTGTCCTGTTCGGTGCGGCGGGCCAGGGCTGATGAACGGCGATCTTTTAAGATATACAGGCCCGGCTGTGCTTTTTTTCGGTTACACGGCATTGTTTCTGCTGGAGAGGAAAAAGCCCCTCCGGCGGAATAAGATGGCCGTATCCAGGCGGCTTGCCGCCAACGTGGGCATGACGGGCCTGACCTTCCTGGCCGGCGGCCTGGTCGTGAGACCCGCAGCCATGGGAATCTCGTTCTGGGCATCCGGAAGTTCCTTTGGCCTGCTAAACGCCTTTCCCCTTCCTGCCTGGACCAGATTCATGGCAGCTTTTCTGCTCATGGACCTGAGTTTTTACTACTGGCACAGGATCAACCACACCATCGCTCTGCTGTGGCGCTTTCACAGCGTTCACCACATCGACCCCGACCTTGATGTCACCACAGCCTTCAGGTTCCACTTCGGGGAGATCCTCTACTCGACTGTTTTCCGGGTGCTTCAGGTTGGCCTGCTCGGCATCGGCCCTGTAACATACGTAGTGTACGAACTCGTCTTCCAGTCAGCCACACTGTTTCATCACAGCAACATTGAACTTCCCATTGAGATCGAGAGACGCCTGAATCGGGTTATTGTTACCCCGAGGATGCACGGCATTCACCACTCGGTGGTCAGGAGCGAACTCAACTCCAACTACTCCGTCATCTTCCGCTGGTGGGACGCTCTGAACCAAAGCCTGTTGCTCAATGTCCCACAGTCTGCTATCAACATCGGAGTTGGAAGATACCAGCGCCCCGCAGACAACTCTCTCGGCAGATTGCTGGCACTCCCTTTCAGATACTTTGCCTCGGAACGAGCTGCGCGCAGGCCCCGCTTCGGGGTGGCCGGGAAAAGAGTCCTGGCTGAGTAACCAGCTCCGCAGGAACAAATTCGTATGCCCGAAATGAAAAAGACAAGACCCAACAGACTGATAAGGGAAAAAAGCCCCTATCTGCGCCAGCACGCTCTCAATCCGGTGGACTGGTATCCATGGTCGCAGGAGGCATTCATGAAGGCCGCGACGGGAGATAAACCCATATTCCTGTCCATAGGATACTCGGCCTGTCACTGGTGCCACGTCATGGAAAAGGAGTCTTTCTGTGACACAGAGGTGGCCGGCTTAATGAACGACACCTTCGTCAATATCAAGGTAGACAGGGAAGAGCGGCCTGATCTCGACAACGTATACCTCACCGTCTGCCAGGCCCTCACCGGAAGTGCCGGGTGGCCGTTGACTATCATTTTGACCCCGGACAAGAAACCTTTTTTCGCCGGCACCTACTTCCCGAAGGAATCACGATACGGGCGCATGGGCATGATCCAGCTAGTGAACCAGATCGCCGACATCTGGCAAAACAGGAAGACGAAAGCTATCAACGCGGCAGAGCAGGCAATGGAAGCCCTTGCGGAGTCGGCTCCCAGACCCGGCAGGACCCCAGGGAATAAAGCCATCGAGGGAACATTCACCACTTTAACATCCCACTTCGATGAGAGGTCTGGAGGGTTTGGTTCGGCCCCCAAATTTCCCAGCCCGGGCAGCCTGCTGTTTTTGCTCAGATACTGGAAGAACTCCGGCAAGACACTGGCCCTGGAGATGGCTGAAAAAACCCTGAACTGCATGAGGGCAGGAGGGGTCTACGACCATGTGGGTTTCGGATTCCACAGGTACTCCACTGATGACCGCTGGCTTGTCCCCCATTTCGAGAAAATGCTCTATGACCAGGCCCTCATGATCATGGTCTACACCGAAGCGTATCAGGCAACTGGAAATGAATCCTACAAAACTACCGCAAGGGAAATAATAAACTACATCATACGAGACATGCGCCACGAAAACGGCGCATTTTACTCAGCCGAAGACGCAGACACCGACGGCATCGAGGGGCTTTTCTACACCTGGACCGCCGAAGAGATCGACTCTGTTCTGGACAAAACCGAAGCCAGCCTGTTCAGGCTTGCCTTCAACATCAAGGACAAGGGTAACTTTATCTCCGAGACGGGAAGGGAGACTGGAGACAACATTCCCCACAGGACAGAGGACCTTGAGCATGTGGCTGCAGCCGCACGACTTCAGCCTGAAGAGGTCGAAAAGATCCTTGCCAGCTCCCGTGCAAAACTTTTCGCCTCAAGGAAAGACCGAAAACGCCCGGCAAGAGACGAAAAAATACTCACCGACTGGAACGGCCTGATAATAGCTGCTCTAGCCAAGGCTGCGGCTGCCTTTGATGATGCAGACCTCGCCTCGGAAGCGGAAAGGACGGCCAACGAGATCCTGAAAACCATGAAAGCCCCAGGCAGAAAACTCCTGCACAGCAGGATGAAGGGGGTTACGACCTCTGACGGTTATCTTGACGATTACGCATTCCTCGCGTGGGGGTTTCTGGAACTATACCAGGCGACGTTCAAGGCGCGCTACCTCAGGGCGGCCATTACCATCAACGAGGACATGCACTGCCTGTTCTGGGATGAAAAGGACGGTGGATACTTCTTCACCCCAGCAGGAGCTGAACCACTCCTGCTGCGCCAGAAACTTCTTTCCGATCTGTCAGTTCCATCGGGCAATTCCATTGCCGCAATGACAAACCTTCGCATAGGGAGGCTGACCGCGGACCCGCGATTGGAAGAAAGGGTTGCAGCTATCGGAAGGGCGTTTTCAGACCAGATAAATCAGAACCCGGCTTCGGCTTCTTTTATGACCAGCGCCCTGCTTCAGGCCATGGGGCCATCATTGGAAACGGTGGTGGTCGGGGACCCGGAAAAAGAGAGTACAGTAGAGATGCTCAGCGCTCTCAGGAGATCGTACTTTCCACAGATGGTACTCGCTTTTATACCCTCCAACACCAAAAACTCAGACCTTCTTAACCTGGTACCATTCGCCAGGGAGTTAAAGACCTTCGAAAAGGAAACCACCGCTTTTATCTGCATCGATTTCATATGCCGAAATCCCACCACGAGCGTTGACTCAATGCTGAATATCATCCGGGAGATTGAAGAGGAAAATCAGCATTGAAGCCCATCATCTCTGCTGCTATCATCCCGGCACTGGCAGCGGCGATATTAATAATAGCAATAGAACCGTCCGTGTCACGGTCCCAGAAGGTCCAGGAAGAAAAAATACTGTCAGAACAGTTCGATTCCATGACAGACTGGGAACCTCAACTCTTTCCAAAGATCGAAAGAACTTCCCGCTACGTAACAGAAAAAAGTGATGGTGTCAGCTATCTGAAGGCCGAGAGCAAGGCATCTGCTTCGGGCCTCAGGTGGAAGGGTGAGTTCGATCCTTACAAATTTCCCCTGCTGCGGTGGCGATGGAAGGTCAGCAATATCTACAAAGATGGAGATGCTTCCAGGAAATCAGGAGACGATTACCCGGCGAGGCTCTACGTGATGTTCAAGTACGATACGAAGGACCCGGCGGTAAAAAAATCGCTGAAATTCAGTATCGCCAAGCTTCTCTACAAAAGATATCCACCCTACAGCGGGCTGAATTACATCTGGGCAAACCAGGCCAGGGGACAGGAAGCGATCCCCAACGCCTTCACGAAAAGGAGCATGATGATCCCTGTTCAGTCAGGTCTTTCCCTGGTAGGTCAGTGGGTCACCAATGAGGTCAACATCCTTGAGGACTACCGAAAAGCCTTCGGCACCGACCCGCCCCGAACCGCCAGCATCGCCGTCATGAACGACTCGGACAACACTGGTGAGAGCTCGGTGTCGTATTTCGATTTTATTGAAATCGGTGTAGAAAGAACATTAGAGCATTAAACGTTGAACATCGAAGATTCTGCACAGAATTCTTGACACCTAAAACCCACACTGCTAGTTTCTGCCACACCGACAAAGCCATAAATAATCCATTCACTCTTGAAATTCCAGGAGCCAGGTAATGACAGCAGATAAAGACCTTGAAACACGATGTATCAATACTATCAGGATGCTTTCAGTCGACGGTGTACAGAAGGCCAACTCGGGCCACCCCGGCATGCCCATGGGGGCTGCACCCATGGCCTACGTCCTGTGGAAGGAGTTTCTGCGCCACAACCCGACAGATCCAGCCTGGCCCAACCGCGACCGCTTTGTTCTTTCTGCCGGTCACGGTTCCATGCTCCTGTACTCTCTTCTCCACCTGACAGGCTACAACCTGACACTGGACGACCTGAAGAACTTCCGTCAGTGGGGTTCAAAAACGCCCGGCCATCCGGAAAACTACGTCACTCCGGGAGTTGAGACCACAACCGGCCCCCTTGGCCAGGGGATATCCAACGCCGTTGGAATGGCCATGGCCGAGGCACACCTTGCGGAAAAGTACAACAGACCCGGCTTTCCCATCATGGACCACTTCACTTACGTGATTGCGGGAGACGGAGACCTGATGGAGGGTGTGAGCAGTGAGGCTTCTTCACTTGCGGGCCACCTCGGCCTGGGAAAGCTCATTGTCCTTTACGATGATAATCACATAACAATCGAGGGTCCAACAGACCTCGCCTTTTCCGAGGGCGTGGTCACGAGGTATACGGCCTACGGCTGGCACGTGCACACAGTGGAAGACGGCAACGATACCGGAGCCATCAGGGAGGCCATCGAGAATGCTCGTCAGGTCACATCCAGACCGTCCCTGATAGCTGTCAGGACACACATCGCCTACGGCAGTCCCAACAAGCAGGACACCGCTGGGGCCCACGGCGCTCCCCTGGGCGAGGAGGAGATCAACCTCACCAGGAAGAACCTCGGTTGGCCTGCCGAACCTGATTTTTTCATTCCCCATGATGCTCTTTCAGTGTTTCGCAGCGCCGCAGAAGACGGTGCGGAACTGGAGAGAATGTGGAAGTCGCTCCTTGCCGAGTATGGTAAAAAACATCCCGACCTTGCAGGGGAGTGGGACATGGTCTGGAGTGGAAAACTTCCCGAGGGGTGGGAGGATGTGCTCCCTGATCTTTCCTCTGAGGCCATGGCAACACGGGCTGCCTCGGGCAAGGCAATTAACGCTATCGCAAAAGTCGTGCCCAACCTTATGGGTGGATCTGCCGACCTGGCACCGTCCACAAATACCATCATCGATGGTGAGGGATCATTTTCCAGGGATGATCGGGCCGCGCGGAATATACACTTCGGGGTGCGCGAGCATGCCATGGGAGCTATTGCCAACGGCATGGCGCTTCACGGAGCCATCAGGCCCTACGTGGCTACATTTCTCATTTTTTCCGATTACATGAGACCTACCATCCGCCTGGCAAGCCTGGCGGGGGCAAAAACCATTTTCGTGTTCACCCACGACAGCATTGGTGTCGGGGAAGACGGGCCCACTCACCAGCCCATCGAACAGATTCCTTCCCTTCGCACTATCCCGGGATTGATCGACCTTCGGCCTGCAGACGCGGCAGAGACCGTTGAAGCGTGGAAAATCACTATGAAAGCGGACTCTCCCGTATTCATTGCCCTCACCCGTCAGAAGCTTGAACCCCTCCACCGGGAGGGGAGACCGTCTGCAGACGCGATCTCCCGCGGTGCATACGTTCTAGCTGAAAGTGAGTACGATCAGCAGGCTGTCATCATGGCAAGCGGGTCGGAGGTGGCCCCTGCCGTGGAAGCCATGGAGCTCCTTGCTGAAAAGGGCATTGGCACAAGGGTGGTTAACTTCGCCAGCTTCGAACTCTTCGAGCGCCAGGACGAAGCCTACCGGCAGGAGGTTCTGCCTCCGGGAATAAAGGTCAGAGTCGCAGTAGAAGCAGCCGCGCCCTTCGGGTGGGATCGGTATGTCGGCCTTGACGGGTCTGTCATCGGCATGGAAAGATTCGGCGCCTCGGCTCCCGGCAGCGTAAATTTCGAGAAGTTCGGCTTTACCGCCGCCAATATCGCTGCGACAGTCCAGAAGCTCCTGGCTGATAGCTGACAACACCTGCGCCGCCATATCTACGCGCTGCTCCGGAGAGTCCATGAAAAACTCGATCCTGTCATACCTTGACGACCTGACCTTCATCAGGCACGATCTTCATAAAAATCCCGAACTGGGGTTCATGGAAGTGAGAACCTCCAGCGTCCTTGCGGACTACCTGGAAAAGCTTGGAATTAAAGTTGCCAGGGGCCTTGGTAAAACCGGGTTGGTGGGGATCCTTGAAAACGGTACTTCAGGTGAGGCCATCGCCCTCCGGGCGGACATGGATGCTCTTCCCGTTCACGAAGAGAATAGTTTTGACCACCGGTCAGTAAGTGAAGGCGTCATGCACGCCTGCGGTCACGACGGACACATGACCATGCTTCTTGGAGCGGCAAGGTACCTTGCCGAAACCGGGAATTTTGACGGTAAAGTCTATTTTATTTTCCAGCCGGCAGAAGAGGGGGGCGGCGGCGCGAAAGCTATGATCGAGGACGGGCTTCTGGAAAAGTTCCCCGCAAGGGCGGTATTCGGAATGCACAACCGCTCAGGTCTCGCGGCCGGAAAGTTCGCCACAAGAACGGGCATCATCATGGCCGCCACGGACAACTTTGACATAACGATCAGGGGCAGGGGGACCCACGCGGCCATGCCCCACACGGGCGTCGACCCTGTAGTCATCGCCTCTCAAGTGGTTACGGCACTACAGACTCTCGTTTCAAGGAGTATCAAACCCATTGACAATGCGGTGGTCTCGATTACCTGCTTTAATGCTGGTTCAGCCTATAACGTGATCCCGGATACGGCCGTCCTGAAAGGCTGCATCCGGACACAGACGCAGCTGGTGCGTGAACAGGTGAAGGCGGGGATCGATCGGGTCCTTTCCGGGGTGTGCTCCGCATACGGCGCCGAATATGAGTTTGAATTCCTCCCGGGCTATCCAGTGACGGTTAACACTGCAGAGGAAACCGCCGCCGCTATAAAAGCCGCCGCCAGTGTCGTTGGCAATGAGAACGCGGACCCTGACACACAGCCCCTGATGGCCTCGGAAGACTTCTCCTACTACCTGGAGAAGGTCCCGGGAAACTACATCTTCATCGGGAACGGGACTGGGGAGGGCGGCTCAATGTCCCACAGGTCCGACTACGATTTCAACGACGACATCATCCCGTTGGGAGTGGAATACTGGGTCAGGTTGGTGGAGTTGGTGCTGTCAAAATAAGAACTGATTTATTAATCGCAAGACAGTTATCCTGGTTCGATCCCTCGCCTGCCGGTCTTATGCCGGTGTCCAAGGTCCCTGGT
>CAYVSA010000040.1:0-18546 GCA_964454175.1 uncultured Pseudomonadota bacterium | reverse complement strand
GGCTATAGCCCTTTTATGGCCCAGATAGCCGCCTGCGCCCTGTCCGCCCACAGACCATAGGGCTCCAACCCCAACACCTTTCCATACTCCAGTACCGCTTCATTGTACCGACCCTGCCAACGCAGGATCTCCCCCATGTGGAAGTGGAAATCCGGAATACCCGATTGGACGTCGATCGCTTTGACAGCCGCCAGTCTGGCCTCTTCGAAAAGGCCCTGCCTGAAATATACCCATGCCAGGGTATCGTAGAAAAAACCGTTTTGCTGATCGGAGCCAACAGCCGCCGAGGCCAGGGCGAGGGCGTCATCCAGGTTCTCCCCCCTCTCAGCGTAGGCCCATGCAAGGTTGTTAAAAGTCTTCATACTGCCGGGATTGAGTTTCAGTGCGGTATTGTACTGTTTTTTTGCTGAGGCGTATTTCCCAATGGAATAGAGTGCTTCACCAAGGTTATGGTAGAGCCTGTCAAATGTCGGATCGACCTTTATACCTTTATTGTAAACCCTGATCGCATCATCGACTCTGCCGGTCCTGAAAAGGAGCACACCCAGGTTGCTGTAACCAAGAACATACTCGCGATCAAGGGCAATAGCTTTTCTGAGCTCCTTTTCAGCTTCCAGATTCAGGCCCTGGAGCATCAGGGCTACTCCCAGGTTGCCGTGAATTTCCGGAATATCTTTGCCCAGCTCAACAGCGCGCCGAAATTCGGTTATGGCAACGTCGATCTGTCCCCTGTGGTAATAGGACACACCCATGTTGTTCCTTGCCAGGGCAAAATCGGGCGTGTACTCGACAGCCTTCTTGAATCGGTCAAGCGCCTCGGAAACATTGCCCCTGGAGTAGAGTGCGATACCAATGCCGTTTAGTCGCTGGGCCATCGAATACCGTGTCCCTTTATCCCCGCATCCGGCACTGCCCAAAACGAAAATAGCGGCAACAATGAAGAGAAGCGCACGTTTCATTTCAGCGCCCTGGTCTGGGCCAGGACATTGCCAGCCAAATCAGATGCCCTGATCTTCAGTGTATTATCGTCCGGCCTGATGCTTAGAAAAGTTCTGAAAGATCCATCGGTTGACAGAGCGATCTTGCGGTCGTTCAAGGAAAGATCGCTGCCAGGCTCCACTGCCCCCGAGATATAGACCCTGCTGCCCTCCGGACCGGAGAGTACAATGGGAGCAGCCATTTCAAGCAGGGGCGGCTTCTGGTCCCTTATGACTTTCAAAACCCTGAAGGGTGAAAAAAGGCTTTCACGACCTCTCCTGTCAAGGCTGCTCACTTTCCAGTAATAAAGTCCCGCACCGAGTTCTTTGACCGTTGTTGAGGTCTGGCCAATGCGGCCGTTGTCGTAGATCACATTTGTAAAATATCTGTCCATCCCGACAGTCAAATGGTACCGGGAGGCCCTGGATACCTTTTTCCACGAAAAAGTAACCGGGATGCCGGCCTTCCTGGAGACGAGCCAGCTGAGATTGCTCGGCTCTTTCAATCCCGGTGCCGCCAGAAGCCTGCTCCTTGAAAGCAGCTTACCGCCTCCAGTGAAGCTGATCACATCACTTTCCGTGATACGGATCTGTTTTCCCCCGGCGCTAACCACCACGTCGCCGGCAAGCATCTTGTACTGCGTTCTGCGGTCCTTGCCGACCCGAACGCTCATCCTTGCCTTTTTGATCTGTGCCACGGAACCAGGTGTTTCTATCATGAACCGGGAACCCTTGGCTGTGGGCCTGAGGATATTCGCCTCGACATCACTGACCAGCAGCTTGATGGCCGAGCTTTTCGTACGGGTTCTGATGTCTTCACTGAGTTCATCTATGTGTACCAGCGAGTTGGATTTAATGGTAAGTTGGCTGCCATCATCAAACTGTACGATGCACCTGGCACCGGAACGTGTTCTAATGCGATCGCCCTTGCTGAGCAGCATAGGTTTTTTTGCAGGAGACCAGTCAAGGGAGCCGGCTTTTTTCACATCTACTGAACCTTTCAGGAAGGTCACCGAGGCTGCTCTTTCCTTCCGGAAATACTCATCCGATCTCAAGCGGTCCATGGCCCCCTCAAGCGTCGTCATGGTCTCTTCGGCAAATACAACGGACTCTTCATACTTGCGATCATCGAAGGAGTTACGGGCTTTGAAAAGGGATTCCTGGACCGACTGGAAGTCACTGAAGGCCAACTCCTTGATCCCGAGCACAATGGCTTCGTCAAAAAGCTTGTCGGCCTTGCTGATCATTCTGTCAGCGTGTGCCCTGGGGCTTAAAAACTGGAAGTAGAAGACCGCAAAGACCCCGGAAAGAATGAGAAGAACAAGCAGGAAACTGACCCAGAACTGGAGGGTACTGAAGGGAATTATTATTGTACGCCAGAAAAAGAGACCTTTTTTCCTTTTTCCCTTAGGCCCCTGATCCATCTCAAACCTGTCACCCACCGGCGATCCTCGGATAGATCCTTATCATGGCGTCCACGACATCTGAATCGTATCGTGTCCCCTTCCATTCGACAAGCTTGCTGATAACGAACTGGGGCTCCATGGCTTTCTGGTAGAGGCGGTCTGTTGTCATAGCGTCGAAGGTGTCAGCAACAGCAATGATCCTGGCAAGGATCGGTATCTGGCTTCCCTTCAGTTTTTTGGGATACCCCGTACCATCGATCCGTTCATGATGGGATTCTATACCTGGTATTACCTCCCTGAGCTGTTTGATGTGACCCATTATCATTGAACCCCACAGGGGATGCTGTCTTATAGTGTTGTACTCTTCATCGGAGAGTTCGGTGGGCTTTCTCAGGATACCATCCTCGATACCGATCTTGCCGACATCGTGGAGCAGAGCCGAAATATTCACCTTCTGCTGCTCGGCTGGAGATTGCCCCAGTTCCCTCGATATCTCCAGACTTATCTGTGCAACCCGCTGAGAGTGCCCTCTGGTGTAGGGGTCTTTTGCATCGATAGCCGCTGCTAAAGATTTGGTGGTGTTGATGAACAGTTCTCTCATGTTTCTGTCGTGCACCTCGATACGGGACGCCATATGGTTGAATGTTACAGCCAGTTGGCCGAGCTCATTCCTGGTATTAACTTCCACTCTCTGGTGAAAATCACCCTGGGCAAGGGACATGGCTTTATCGGCCAGAATACCTATCGGCTTGGCGAGGCGTATAGCGAGCAGCGTACTGGCGATCACCGCCGCGACAACAGCAACCAGGGCCCACAGAACGGTCTGGATGTTCATCTTTCTGATGATCTCGTAGGCGTCTGATCTCGGCTCCTGCACTACTACACCCCAGCCCAGGCCTTTAACGGTTGAATAGGAGCCAACCATGTCATTGCCCATTTTATCTCTGAATGGAATTGTACCGGCGCTGACCCCTGCTAGCAGGTATTTTCCAACGATCTCAACTGAACTCATGTCCTCTGACTTGGCCACCCGATCTTCTACCTGATGAGCTATCAGGCTGCCCCTTCGATCTACAACATAAGCGTTGCCCTGCCGCCGGATGTTAATTCTCTGGATCGTTTCCTGGACCCTCTTAAGGGAGATCTCTCCAAGGAGAATTGACCTAATTGATCCATCACTCTCATATATGGGCATTCCCACGGCTATCGCTGGAACCGTACTGCCGCTTATTACAAATGGGTCGCTGATATACGTCTTGCCGGCGGAAGCCTCCTTGACAGCTTTTAATTTTAACGATTCATCGAGGTCGGGGGATTCTGACTGACCAACCCTGAAAACTCTCGCCAGGGCCTTGTTCCCGCTGCTGAGCTGGGTGAGACGGCTTATCTCGGGGTATTGGTCAAGGTAGAAGATGAGGGATCGATTCCTCGCCTCCCTGCTGAGGGGGCTCGTGCCGCTCTGCGCCTTGGCGACCAACTCGAGGTTGCCAAGGATGTTTGTCATTGTTGAGGATATTTCTCCGGCAGTCGCATCTGCGACCTGGGAGTGCAGGGCAAGGAGCTCATCTTCCAGGAAGACCTTGTTGATCTCCAGCAGCTTGTAGGACGCAGCAAGTAAAGGCATAACAGACACGGCCAGTGTTACGAGGAGGAACTGATAGAGGATCCTCGTTTGGCCCTTTTTCCCTTTGGGCTCCTCCTCCGGGCCAGGGTCGGAACCGGTCCGTTTGAAGAATTGAAGGATGTCTTCAAATCTCATCCGTCATCCTCCGCCGACTCCCTGCCTCCAACTGTGATACCGGGGAGCCTCAGTGTCGGCTGCGCATCGCCTACCGGAACTCCCTGTCCGTCCTTTCCACAGGTTCCCAACCCGAAACCCAGGTCAGAACCCACCATATCGACACTCCGCAGCACCTCGGGCCCGTTTCCCGCCAGCGTGGCTCCCCTCACCTGGGTTGAGACTTTTCCGCTTTCGATCAGGAACCCTTCACTGACTTCAAAAACAAAATCTCCTGAAACCGTGTTAACCTGGCCTCCGCCCATCTTTTTGACGAAAAGGCCGCGGTCAACCGAAGACACTATCTCTTCGGGATCGTCACTGCCCGGCAATATGATCGTGTTGGACATCCTTGGTATAGGCCAGTGCCTGAACGACTGTCTCCTCCCGTTGCCCGTGGGTTCAACACCTTCCCTCTGCGCGCTTATCCTGTCGTTCATATAGGCCTTCAGAACCCCTTCTTCCACCAGCGTTGTCCTTTCGGCGGCAACGCCTTCGTCATCGTAGTTATAAGAACCCCTTTTTCCGGGGATCGTCGGGTCATCAACTATTGTGATCAGACTGGAAGCAACCTGATCATCCAGTTTTCCGGAATACACTGACATCTCCTGGCCGGACAGATCCGCCTCCAGACCGTGACCCACAGCTTCATGCACCATGGTCCCGCCGGCTTCCGAAGAGAGCACAACTGTCATTTTCCCGGAGGGCGCCTCGGGGGCCTGAAGAGTAGCGATCGCCCGCCTGGAGGCAGTGTGTGCCACTTCTTCCGGGTCAAATTCCCTGAAGATCTCAAACCCTCCGATCCCTCCCCGCGGTTCGTAACCCACGTGCATATTGGTCCCATCAGATGCTACAGCGTGGACGAGAAAGACTCCGTAAGACCTGCTATCTTCCACATAACCGCCCGAAGAGGAGGCGACAATGACCTTGCTGGATGTATCTTTATAAACTGATCTGGCCTGGACTATCCTGGTATCGAAAGCTCTTGAGGCTTTAAGTGCCACGAGTACCAGCCTGCCCTTTTCTTCGATGGTAACTTCCGGAAAATATTCCCCTGCGCCAAGCTGGCCGGCCGGCTGCCTGACCGGTGCATCAACCCTGACAGCCTCGCTGGAGTTTGCCCCTGATGCAAGATAACGTGCCAGTTCCAGCAATGGGTCCGGTTCCAGGTCAACGGATGATGCGAAGTGTGTTACCCCGCCGGTGACGAGCCTGAGGCCGGCCCCTCTCTCCCTGACTGAGGCGACTTTTTCCATCCCGGCACCTTCTGCTTCGAGAGTGAGTGAATAAGTATCCTCAAAATAAATGTCGGCCAGTTCGCCGCCGGAGGATAGAAGAACCGTCAGCAGTTCCTGCGCCAGAGTCGGGTTCATGCTCACTTCGAAGTCCTCTTGAGCTGGTATCTGCGAACAGCTGCGTTGTGCTCGACAAGATTATTTGAAAACACGTGGGTACCGTCCCCCCGGGCCACGAAATACAGATAGGACACATCCTCAGGGAATATGGCTGCAGTGATCGACTCGGCGCCGGGATTTGCAATAGGCCCGGCCGGAAGCCCCAGTCTTGTGTAAGTGTTATACGGCGTGTCCTTTTTCAGGTGGGATTTCTTGAGATCCCCGTCAAATTCATCCAGACCATAGATAACTGTGGGGTCGCTCTGGAGTCTGTATTTCTTTTTGAGCCGATTGTGAAAAACAGCTGAAACAAGTTTCCTCTCCTCGGGTGAACCCGTTTCTCTCTCCACTATTGATGCCAGGGTGACGACCTCAAACTCTGTCATCCCGATCTCATTCGCCCTTTTCTTCATGTCGTCGGTAAAAACTTTTTTATAGTGCTCCACCATCCTCCTGAGAATATACTCCTCCGATGTGCCTTTGGGCCATGAATACGTATCCGGGAACAAAAAACCCTCGAGCCTGTAAGCCGGCACTCCCAGAGACCTGGCGAACCCGGGATCGTTGGCCAGTGCAATGACCTTTTTGCCATCTGCCAACCCCTGTTTTTCGAGAAGCTCTGCGATCTGTCTGACAGTATATCCTTCCGGAACGGTGACCTTATATAAAACTGCCTTGCCCCTGGAAAGAACGTCCAGCACCTCACCGGGGGTCATGTCGGTTCTGAAACCAAGCTCTCCAGCCTGGATCCTGTTTGAAAGACCCCTGATCTTACCAACCATCACAAAGAGTCTGACGGATCTGATGATATGAGATTCGTAAAGGAGCCTGGACGCGCCGGCAAAGGACGACCCCTGGGGGATCTGGACGACCACTTCCCTGCCTGACTTTGCCGCCGGCGTTATCCAGAACACGAACAGCCTGAACGCCATTGCCCCTGAAAGAAGAAGCAGAACAAGGATAAGGGCCGGCAGAACCCTCCGCTTGTCTTTTTGCCTTCCAACCCTCAAGCCCGGCCTCCGGACCTGTTATCCAGGAACGCCTGCAGAAAGATGGCAGCGGCAACGCGGTCTATCATACCCTTTCTTCTGGCCCTGGACACGTCACCACCTATCAGTGCCTTTTCAGCCTCGGCGGTGCTGAGTCTCTCATCCCAGGTTGTGACCGGGATATCCAGGTATTTTTTAATCTCCTCGACCACTTTCAGGATCTTCTCCGCAGCCTGGCCGCATGACCCGTCCATCTGGAGGGGAACTCCTACAACGATGAGCTCCACATCGTTCTCCGAAGCCATCACCCCGATCCTGCTGAGGTCCTCGGTGAGCTTCCTGGTCCGATTCAGGACAAAATGGGGTGTCGCAATAACCCAGCCTGCGTCTGACATGGCTATTCCCACTCGTCGTTCGCCCCAGTCCAGGGCCATCACTCTTCCCATGACCTAAACCAAAAGCCTTGCAGCCTCTTTTGCAAAATACGTCAAGATCATTTCGGCACCTGCTCTTCTGATAGACAGAAGAGACTCCATCATAATACGTTCACCATCGATCCAATCCAGCCTGGCGCCGGCCTTGACCATGGAATACTCTCCGCTTACATTGTACGCAGCCAGGGGCATGTCAAAACGGTCCCTGATCTGAGATATGATGTCAAGATAAGGAAGGGCCGGCTTGACCATGATAATATCGGCTCCTTCTTCAATGTCCAGTGCTGCTTCCCGCAGCGCCTCGGTCCCGTTGGCAGGGTCCATCTGATAGGACCTTCTGTCTCCGAACCGGGGTGTCGATTCGGCTGCCTCCCTGAAGGGCCCGTAAAAAGCAGAAGCATATTTAACAGCATAAGCAAGCACTATGACCTGATCAAACCCCTCCTCGTCAAGAGCATCCCTGATTGCCGCCACCCGGCCGTCCATCATGTCTGAAGGAGCTACAATATCGGCCCCTGCCCTGGCGTGGGAAACAGCCGATCTGGCCAGAAGCTCCAGAGTCGGATCGTTCAGGACCTCGCCGTTCTCGATGATGCCGCAGTGCCCGTGGCTGGTGTACTCACACAGGCACACGTCAGTGATAACCACCAGGTCGGGAAGAGCATCCTTTATGGCACTGACAGCCAGTTGTACAACCCCGTCAGGGTCGTGAGCACCTGTAGCCATCTCATCCTTTTCCTGGGGGATCCCGAACAGCAGCACAGCCGGAATGCCGAGATCATCCACCTGACGGCATTCCTTTACTATCTCGTCTACCGACATCTGGTATACACCAGGCATGGCACCGATCTCCTTTTTCACACCCTTGCCGTGGACCACGAAGAGAGGGTAAATGAGATTGTCAATGGACAGGCGCGTCTCCCTCACCATCCGGCGAAGGGTCTCTGTCCTCCTGGTCCTGCGCGGCCTGTAAATCGGATACTGCATTTTTCCCTACCTCCTTGTAGTCAGGACTGCAGCCAGCTTCGGAAGCAGCCTGAGCATTCCTTCCACTGTATATTCTTCCGGATAGCTCACGTCCCGGAAACCCTCTTCCAGGGCCGATTCCGCAGTGGACGGGCCGATACACAAGCATGGTATCCGGGCAACTTCATCGAGGCTTCCCATCAGATCCCTGAGTCCGGCAACCGACGATGGGCTGGTAAAGGTTATAATATCTATGGCGTTTTGGGCAAGCAGGCCTTTCAGGTCATCCGAATGCTGTTTACTGCTCTGTGTCCTGTACAGGACTAGCTCTGTCACCGCGGCTCCCCGCTCCACCAGCAGAGCACCCAGTTCGGTCTTGACCTTCTCGGGGCGCAGGATCAGATAGCTTTTCCCCGACAAGTCCTTACCCAGTGCGCCCGGAATGTCTGCACTTGAATATTTTGCGGGGAAGGTCAGTACCTGTCCGCCAGCAAGATTCCAGGCCTCAGCTGTTATCGGCCCCACGCAGACCGCGGGGGGAAGACCTGATGGCGCAAGATCGTGATCCTCCAGATGTTCTGCAAAAAACCTCACACCGTTTGCCGAAGTGAACACTATTGCGTCGAAGAGAGCTATTTTCTCGAGCGAATCCTCAAGCCCCGCTGGTCTTTGAACAGGAACGTAGTTAACGGTAGGAATGCTGTGGGGAACCGCCCCAAGACTTCCCAGGGATTCGAGGATCCCCTCGGACTGTTCTGCTGCCCTGGTTACCAGGACACCGACACCTTTGAGCGGCTGGCTTCTCACTTTTCCCCCGGGGACAGCGTTATCAGCTCAACTCCCTGCAATATACTTCCTCAAGGATCTCACGGCCCCCCGCTTCAAGAACAGCCTCAGCCAGATTCAGCCCGGTCTTTTGAGCCGAAGTCCTGTCGGATGACATTTCCATCCTGATGAGTTTTTTGCCATCGACCGAAGCAACCAGGCCTGTCAGGGTCAGTTTATTATCAAGGCATGTTGCGAAGGCCGCTATGGGAACCTGGCAGCCCCCCTCCAGCCGGGCCAGGAATGATCTCTCAGCCCTTACACACACGGACGCGTCGGGATGATCCAGGAACCTGATAATGCCCTGGACCCTGGAGTCATCAACTCTGGCTTCTATCCCGACGGCACCCTGCCCGATCGCAGGCAGCATTGTGTCCGTGGGGAGGGCTTCCGTGACCTCCCCCTCCCAGCCTAGCCTTTTAACACCGGCACAGGCAAGTATAATGCCGTCGTAGAGTCCCTCTTTGAGTTTTTTCAGGCGTGTATTTACATTGCCCCTGAGCGGTTCAATGATGAGATCAGGCCTGAACGCCAAAAGCTGTGCCTGACGCCGGAGACTGCTGGTACCGACCTTTGCACCATCCGGCAGCTGTACAAGCAGCTTGTTGTCGGCCGAGATCAGCACGTCCCTGGGATCCTCTCTTTTTGTTATGGCTGCAATCCCGAGGCCTTCAGGTAATTCTGTCGGAACATCCTTCATGCTGTGAACAGCAATATCCACCGATCCATCGAGTAGAGCCGCTTCTATTTCCTTTACGAACAGCCCCTTTCCACCAACCTGCGCCAGCGGTACATCGAGTATCTTATCTCCCGTAGTTTTGATCTTGACGATCTCGATCGCCAGCTCCGGATCTTCGGAAACCAGCAGGTCCCTGATCCACTCTGCCTGCCACAGAGCCAGCTGACTGCCCCTGGTGCCTATTTTTAACTGCTTCTTCAATTAATCTCCTTTGGGTAAGTGGCGCTGCTCCAGTCCCAGGTCCCAGGCCCCAAGGCCAATGTGATTAGTCCAAAATCCAAGGTGTTAAGAGCAGTCCAATGTCCAATGCTTAATATCCAATTTCCATTTTCCATTTTCTGACTTAACTTAATCATCCAACCCGAACATCTTCCTTGCCGCGTTCACCATATCCGCGTTGTCCTCGGGGTCAGATCCGTTCTTTAACTGCGAAATGGGGCGGTGAAGTATCTTGTTCAGAATAGCCTCTGTCATCGCTTCGATCCTCTTTTTGTCAACTTCAGAGATGTCCGTCATCTTCCTGACAGTTTTTTCAACTTCAGATCTTCTAACCTTCTCGGCCCACTCCTTGAGGAGAATGATAGTTGGAAAAACCTCCCGGCTCCTTACCCAACTGCTGAATTGCTCCACCTCTTCAGCGACAATGTGCTCCGCTTTGGCCGCCTCTTTCGCCCTTGCCTTCATGTTCGCCTGTACAACACCTTCGAGGTCGTCAATGTCGTAGAGGTAGACATTTTCGAGTTCATTGACCGATTGTTCAATATCCCTCGGAACCGCGATATCAATGAAGAACATCGGCCTGTTGCGTCTTTTTTTGATAACGGCGGATACCAGTTCTTTCCCGACCACAGCCGACCGTGCCCCCGTGGAGCTTATAACGATATCGGCAAGCTCCATCTGCTGCTCCAAATCGTCGAAGCGGATAGCTGACCCGCCGAATTCCTCTGCCAGGGTTTCTGCTCTTTCGAATGTCCGGTTTGCCACCATTATATGATCGATCCCGTTGTTCAGGAGATGCCTGGCTGCAAGTTCGGCCATCTCGCCGGCCCCTATGAGCATCACCACCTTGCCGCCCAGGTCGCCGAAGATCTTTTTGGCAAGTTCAATGGCGGCAAAGGAAATGGATACTGCTGAAGTAGCGATCCTGGTTTCCGTGCGCACTCTCTTGGCAACAGAAAAGGCTTTGTGCAGGAGACGATTGAGAATATTTCCCGTAGTTTTCGCCTGGGTTGCGCATGAAAAAGCACCTTTGACCTGACCCAGGATCTGAGGCTCACCCACCACCATGGAATCGAGGCTCGATGCTACCCGGAACATGTGGGCGATAGCCTCATCGCCTCTGAGCACGTAGAGGTGAGGATCTATCTTTTCCCTGTCAATAGAGTGGTACTCGGACAAGAAAGAAGCAATATCATCGACTACTGTATCTTCTTCCGGGCTGACGGCGCAGATCTCGACCCTGTTGCAGGTAGAAAGTATTAAGGCCTCATTGACACTTTTGCTGTCAGAAAGGGACTTGAGCCCATCATCCAGGACATCCTCTGCAAAGGAGATCTTTTCCCTGACCTCAACAGGCGCCGTTTTGTGGCTAAGTCCGACAATTACTATATCCATTGAGAAAAACGCATCTGCCGTCAGTTGTAGGAGTGGAGACCACTTAAAAAGAGGTTTACTCCGAGGAAAGTGAAAAGCACTGCAGTAAAACCAATGATGGATATGTAGGCGGCCCTTCTGCCGCGCCACCCAACAGTGAAACGCGCATGCAGCAGTGCGGCGTAGATCATCCAGGTGATCAGGGACCACGTTTCCTTGGGGTCCCAGCTCCAGTAGGCACCCCACGCGTACTGGGCCCAGATGGAGCCGGTAATGATACCGAGAGTCAGCAGCGGGAAACCTATCGTAAGAGCGCGGTAGTTTATCTGGTCAAGCACATTAAGGCTTGGCAAACGATAGTAGAGGGCCCCCGGCTTCTTGGTCTTCAGCTGTTTTTCCTGCATGAGATACATAATGCCTGATGCGCAGGCCACCGCGAACAGTGCATCTCCCATAAAGCTGAAGGTTACGTGGAAGGGAAGCCAGTAACTCTTCAGAGCGGGAGGCAGAACAGTGATCCCCTTATCCGGCAGTGTTGCAGAGGCGGCTGCCATTATAAGCGCAACAGGTACCACGAAAGCACCCAGCACCGGTGCAGGGTATTTAACAGTTATGAGGAGATAGGTGACCACAAGACACCATGAAAAAAACACGAGGGATTCATACATGTTCGTGCCCAGGGGAATACCACCCCTGCTGAATCGGGCAACGAAAAAGGCCACCTGCAGGCCAAAGGCAAAATAAAGGGAGTACCTTGCTACTCTGGGAACCATTGGATTCTGATAAACGAGATATAAAAGATAATGGATCGTGGAAAGCAGCAGGAATACAAGGGCACCAAAAAAGAAGACCAGGTCCATCAAACTCTCTCCATGGAAAATATTTACCGTACTGTCTGGTTAGTTAGCAGTACGGGTTGACTCTTCGATGGTTACAGCCTTTGGGCCTTGGAAGCTGATGGCATCCTTGGGACACCGGGGTGGACAAAGACCGCACCCTGTGCATCGCAGGGGGTCAATGCTGTGAAGTTCTTTCGGCTCGCCCTGGGCTGCCTCGAAAGGACAGATCCTGGCACAGATCCCGCAGCCGTTGCATGCATCTGAGATAACAACAGTCGTGTGGGGGATCAGGTCGTCGGTAATGGAATCTGTGGGACATTTAGTGGCACAGATCCCGCAGTCGATACAGGTTGCAGGGTCAATAAATGCAAGGTTCTCATCCTGGGTGATCGCATCGACGGGACAGACTTTACTGCAAATACCGCACCCAATACAGCCGACGCTGCAGACCTTCTTGACCGCCGCGCCTGGCTGTGGAGAACTGCATCTGACTATAACCTGATGTTTGGCAGGCTCCAGTACCAGAACGTCCCGGGGACAAGCGACGACACACTTGTTGCAGGCTGTGCACAGTTCGGGGTCGATATCAGGCAGGGCCTCGTCGTTCATTTTAATCGCGTCGAAGGGACATACTTTCTCGCAGGTAGAGTAACCAACACACGAATACCTGCAGGCTTTTCCGCCGCCGCCGAGGAGGACTGCCGCACGGCAGTCATGGACACCCTCGTACTCGGCCTCGGTCTCAGCGCAGCTGGTCCCCCCGCCGCACTTGAGAACTGCTATCTTCCTCACGACCCCTGAGACTTCGAGCCCCAGGAACTCTGCCACTTGTTTAGCGACATCCTCACCACCGGGGCCGCAGTCTGTCGGTTCCACTTTACCTTCCAGCAGACCTTCGGCAAAGCCCGGGCAGCCCGGGAAACCGCAGGCTCCGCAGTTGAGTCCCGGGAGCATGGTTTCCAGAGTCTCAAGGCGGGGATCGATCTCTACGTGGAATTTTTTAGAAGCGATACCAAGACCGAAGGCAGCTATGAAACCCAAGCCTGTGATTGAAGCGACTGCAGAGATCATCTCGGTTTATTTCACCATTCCGGAAAAACCCATGAACGCAAGGGAAAGTATCCCGGCGGTGATGAATGCCGAGGCCGTTCCCTTAAAGGGTCTGGGGATGTCCGCCATCTCGAGCCGTTCTCGTATCCCAGCCATGAGCACGAGGGCCAGGGTGAATCCCAGAGAGGACCCGAAGGCAAATGTTATCGTCTGGAAAAAACCGAGACCTGTCTGGACCGTAAGAAGTGCCACACCCAGAACGGCGCAGTTTGTCGTGATAAGGGGAAGGAATATCCCCAGTGATTGATATAGTGTAGGACTGATCTTCCTGATGAACATCTCGACGAACTGTACGAGGGAAGCGATAACCAGGATGAACATGATCGTCTGGAGGTACTGCAGGGTAAAGGGAACCAGGATGAAGGTCTGGATGAGCCACGTTACGGTCGAAGCAACCGTCATGACGAAGACAACAGCCATGCCCATCCCGGTGGCGGTCTCTATCCGTTTGGAAACGCCCATGAACGGGCACAGGCCGAGGAACCTGGCCAGCACGAAGTTGTTGACGAAAACCGTGCTGATTATGATAAGGAAAACTTCGTTCATGAATTTCTCAGTTTAAGGTTGATGACTTCGTAAAAAGTCATCAATGCGTCCTTTAAAGGACGCCCGAATCAATTACTTGCAGCGCAAGTTGTTGATTCGAGAGGAAAGGGAAAATGACACTTTTCGCTTTCCGAGGAGTAAAAAGCCACTCGTGGACTTTTTACGACACTATCAAGGTTGAAAGTTGACAAATTGCTTGTTTTATATCCCCGTGTTTCCAACATTAAACATTAAACTTTCAACCAAAAAAAAACAACATACTTCAAAAAACACTTAATGGATGGTAAAACCTGTGGTCATGGCCATGTTTCAGGATCTGTCCGACAAACTCGAAACCATCTTCAAAAGACTCAAAAATAGAGGGCGGTTAACCGAAAAAGACCTCGACTCCACCCTCAGGGAGGTCAGGCTAGCCCTTTTGGAAGCCGATGTCAACTTCAAAGTCGTGAAGGACTTTGTTGCACAGATAAGGGAGCGGTCATCCGGCAGTGAAGTGCTGGAAAGCCTCACTCCAGCACAGCAGGTCATTAAAATAGTCCGCGAAGAAATGGGGGAGATCCTCGGTGGGGCAAGGGTCTCTCTGGACCGGGCGTCGGTACCGCCAACCCGCATAATGCTTGTCGGGCTCCAGGGCTCCGGAAAAACTACCACAGCTGTTAAGCTCGCCCTCTATTTGAAAGAACAGGGCCAGAGACCCTACCTTATTCCTGCGGACATGAGCAGGCCCGCGGCAGTTGATCAACTCATCCAGGCAGCAGGAAGCGCGGGAGTCCCGGCGTTTGTCCCTCAGCAGGGAACTGTACCCGAGGGTGTGTATCGCGAAGCTGCGGTTGAAGCCGGCAGATCAGGAGCTGACACGGTCATAATAGACACGGCCGGAAGGCTCCACGTAGATGACGATCTTATGGAAGAGGTGCAGCGACTCTCCGGCATCATTCATCCTCACGAAACCCTCCTCGTGGCTGATGCCATGACCGGTCAGGATGCCGTCAAAGTAGCCGAAGTGTTCCATGAAAAGCTGGTACTGACTGGCATAATACTTACCAAGCTTGACGGCGATGCAAGGGGAGGGGCAGCCCTCTCCATGCGAAAAGTAACTGGGGTCCCCATCAAGTTTGCGGGGACCGGCGAAAGTTATGATGGTCTGGAGCCGTTCCACCCGGAACGGATGGCCTCCAGGATCCTGGGCATGGGCGATGTCCTCACACTGATCGACCGGGCACAGAAAACACTTGATGAAAAGGAAGCTGAAAAAACACTCAGGAAGCAGGTCCGCGGTGAATTCGACCTGGAAGACTTCCGGGACCAGCTCTCAAAGTTGAGGAATATGGGCTCCCTGCAGGAAATGATGTCCATGATACCTTTGCCCGGCAAGATGAAGAAGGCCATGCCCTCCCAGCTGGACGAAAATGAGCTGGTTCGCATCACAGCCATAATAGACAGCATGACCCCGGCCGAAAGAAGAAATCCAAAGATCATTAACGGCAGCAGGAGGAAGAGGATATCAGGCGGCTCGGGAACTACAGTGACTGAGGTAAACCGCCTCCTCAAACGGTTCGCCGAAACTAAAAAGATGATGAAGAGAATGGGAAAAGGGAAGGGGCCCCTTGGACGGTTACCCTTTTAACGAGTTCCAGGTTCCAAGTTCCAGGTTCCAGGTGATAAAATAGAACAACTGATTTAAATATTTGACGAAAAAGAGATAAAAGTGTAGTAAAGCGTGTTCATCTAAACAGTTTAATGTTGAAAGTTGAAGGTTGTCCCGGAATATTTGAGAGACATAACAATTAAGGACGGTCGATAACGAAGTAGATGCTGTGCTGTGGCAGCCGCAATTAATGGAAAACGGCTCGACAGAGTGCAGTAGATACGAGGCAGCAGGCCTGAGGCAACCGGAAGCGTATATTTAATACACTGAGGATTGCCGAAGGTCGATAACGAAGTAGATGCTGTGCTGTGGCAGCCGCAATTAATGGAAAACGGCTCGACAGAGTGCAGTAGATACGAGGCAGCAGGCCTGAGGCAACCGGAAGCGTATATTTAATACACTGAGGATTGCCGAAGGTCGATAACGAAGTAGATGCTGTGCTGTGGCAGCCGAATACCAGGAGGAAGAGAGTTTGGCGACAGTAATAAGATTAAGACGAATGGGCAAAAAAAAGCAGCCTTTCTACCGTGTAGTAGTAGCCGACTCCAAGTTCCCGCGAGACGGGCGCTTTATTGAACTCGTCGGCACATACGACCCCAAAAAGGACCCGGTCGAGATCAATCTCGAGGAAGAAAAAATCCTCGAGTGGCTGAGGAAGGGCGCCAAGCCATCTGACACGGTGAGGAGCCTTCTTTCCAAGATCGGTCTGATGAAGAAATTTCACGAGGAAAATACGGCATCAGTCAGCGCCTGATACCGCCCCGGACCGAACTCCGACCCCATCCGGCCCTTCCAGTAAGAGATTTGCCTCAGGCCAGGCAAGAAATCATGCCACAAGACCTATTCATAATAGCTGTGATCCTGCGGCCTCATGGACTGAAGGGCGAGGTGCGCCTTCGCCCGGAAACAGATCATCTGGAAACGCTCATGGGCGCTAAGAGGGTTTTTCTGGGACTCAGGGGCAGCAGGCCGGTTAAAGTTGAGAGAACGAGGCTGTACAGGGAAACACCATTCATGAAGATAGAAGGTGTTGACGACGTTGAGAACGCAGAAAAGCTGAGGAATGTCGAGGTGTGCCTTCCCGTGAATGAGCTGGCACCGCTAAAGGAAGGAGAGTACTTCCTGCACGATCTGGTGGGCCTTTCTGTATTCGACCACGAAGGCACCCCTCTCGGAATGATCGAGGAGATAATGGACACGGGCGGATCGCCTGTCCTCGTGTGCAGGGGCGATAGGGGAGAATTTCTTATTCCTTTTTCTCCGGATGCTGTGGGAGAGGTTGACCTTGAACGGGGGATACTGAACCTTCTCGATCTGCCGGGGCTCCTGGATCTCTAATATGAAATATCACGTTCTGACTATTTTCCCGGAAATACTCTCAGATTCACTGAAACACAGTTTGCTGGGAAAGGCCCTGGACAGGGGAATTATCCAGACAAACATCGTAGATATCAGAAATTTTGCCAGAGACAAACACAGAACAGTTGACGATTACCCATATGGCGGCGGTCCCGGAATGGTCATGAAGCCCGAGCCGCTGTTTGCTGCCGCTGAATCCCTTGAAACGGCTTCCGGAACTCCTGTCATCCTCCTCAGCCCCCAGGGTGAGGTTTTCAACCACGACATGGCAAAGGAGCTTGCTTCATTCGAGGAGGTCGTCCTGGTCTGCGGAAGGTACGAGGGAGTCGACGAACGGATCATCAAAGGTCTGGACGTCCGGGAGGTCTCCATAGGAGACTTCATCATCTCCGGTGGGGAGTACGCTGCACTGGTGATCATTGATGCAGTGTCCAGACTTATACCGGGTGTCCTGGGAGACGAGAGGTCCTGCGAAGACGAGAGTTTTTCAGACGGGCTGCTCGAGTACCCCCAGTTCACAAGACCCGAGAACTTCAGGGATATGGCTGTGCCGGAAGTACTGACTTCCGGGAACCATGCCGTGATCGACCGCTGGAGGAGGGACCGCTCCCTGGAAAGAACCTTCGAGAAGCGGCCTGACCTCCTTGATAAGGCAGACCTCAGTGAAGAGGATCTCCAGTATCTCGCAACGCTGGGATACGCGCCCGAACCAGAAAAATAATTATTTTTGGGAAATGACTTGCCATACATCGAAATATAATTATAATACTGCAGCCAATAGCTGGTGTTCTGAGTTTTTTAACTATAGGCTCGCAAGAAGGGTTCAGATACGAGGCAGCAGGTCAGAGGAAACCGGAGACGTATATGGGACATACTTCGAGGATTTCCAAGGGCCGATAACGAAGCAGATGGTCCCTTATTGAAGCCGCATAAGTACACCCAGGAAAGGGTTTAGCACAATGAACATACTAGAGATGTATGAGAAGGAGCACATGAAACGAGACATCCCCGACACCCCCATCGGCGCCACAGTGAAAGTCTATTACAAGATCACTGAGGGCGACAAGGAGAGAGTGCAGATCTATGAGGGTGTCGTCATTGCCAGGAGAAGAGCTAGTTTAAGATCTTCAATCACCGTCAGGAAAGTTACTGCCGGTGTTGGCATCGAGAGAGTGTTCCCGCTCCACTCTCCGAAGGTGGACAAGATCGAGGTGACCAGGCTTGGCCGCATCCGAAGGAGCAAGCTTTATTATCTCAGGGAGCTCAAAGGCAGAAAAGCACGTATCAGGGAGAAGAGACAGTATTAGGTCGATCCATGTCCTGTAGTGACAACAGCTTCTCTGACCATGTTCCAGTTGACGAAGCCTTCCGCAAGGAAGGCTTTTGTTTTATTGCGGGTGTCGACGAAGCCGGCCGCGGGCCCCTCGCGGGCCCCGTCCTGGCAGCGGCTGTCATCCTCCCGGAAGACACCGATCTTCCCCTGCTCCTGGATAGCAAGAAATTCAGCCAGGCGATCAGGGAGGAACTTTATGAAAGGGTCCTTGATCAGGCTCTGGCCTGGAACGTAACGTGTGTGGGCCACAGTGTTATCGACGAGATCAACATCCTGCAGGCTTCCATGAGAGCCATGGCGATAGCAGTTGAGGGCCTTGACCCCGCACCGGACCTCATCCTGGTTGATGGACCGCACTCGCCGGTCATCAGGGGGGATACCGGCAGGCTGCGCTGCCTGAAGGGCGGCGACAGGCTTTCCAGATGCATCGGAGCAGCATCCATCCTGGCCAAAGTGGAAAGAGACAGGATCATGGCCGAGTACCACGAGATTTATCCACAGTACGGCTTTTCAAGCCACCGCGGGTATCCGACAAAAAAACATCGTGATGCTATTTCAAAGCACGGCCCCTGCCCTATCCACAGGAAGACATTCAGGGGAGTCAGGGAGTA
>CAYVSA010000039.1:0-18584 GCA_964454175.1 uncultured Pseudomonadota bacterium | reverse complement strand
GCGGTGCAGGGACTTGAACCCCGGACACTGCGGATATGAGCCGCATGCTCTAACCGCCTGAGCTACACCGCCAATGAAGGCAAAAATAAGTAACCTGTTTCAGGTTAAAAGTCAATGGAGATCGGAAAATGGATATTGGAGATCGGGTATTGCCTGCCCTGCCTGTCCTGAGCATTGCCGAAGGGAGCGTAGCTAATCAGTCGAAGGGGACCTTGGACATTAGACAGGAGCGAAGCGACTATCTGGGCCATGGGACCTGGGTCCTGTGACCGTTTTCTACCGGATCAGCGAGACCGCATACGCCGCAGGATCGAAGGGCAGGAGGTCGTTTATCCCCTCACCCATTCCCAGGTATTTCACTGGAAGCCCAAGCTCCATAACTACTGGTATCAGTATCCCGCCCCTGGCCGATCCGTCCATTTTTGTGAGGACCACGCCCGTCACCCCCACCGTATCAGTGAATGTCCTGGCCTGCGCGAGGGCATTCTGTCCTGTGGTGGCATCGAGAACAAGGAGGACTTCGTGGGGTGCTTCGTCAACGATCTTCGCCGCGATACGGCAGATCTTTTCCAGTTCTCTCATCAGGGGTTCCTTGGTGTGAAGCCGTCCTGCGGTGTCGATCATCACGATGTCCGATGACACTGAGCGAGCCGCATTCAAGGCATCGTGGACAACGGCTGCTGGATCCTTTCCACTTGTCCCGCCCTTGAAATCCGAACCTGATCTCTCTGCCCACACCTTCAGCTGTTTGTCTGCTGCAGCCCGATAGGTATCAGCCGCCACAAGCATAACGCTCTTTCCAGCTTGCCTGAACCTGTGAGCAAGCTTTCCGATCGTGGTGGTTTTCCCGGTACCGTTCACTCCGACCACGGCTATCACCCTGGGTACGGGAGTGATCTCTTCGAATCTACCCTTTTCTGACGGCGTTACGGCAGCAGCTATACTATCTGCGAGGAATCGCTTCACCTGCTCTTCATTCCAGGTACCAGTGCCACCAACTGCCCCTCTCAGCTCCAGTGTGAAGTTTGCGGCATACAGTGCACCCATGTCAGAAAGGATCAGGGCCTCCTCTATCTGATCGAGCTGCTCTTCGTCCAGGTCCTTGCCCCTTGAAACTGCTGACCTTATCCTTTCCAGGAGGGACATACGGGACTTTTCAAGCCCTTTGCTGTAAGTCGATGTGCTCTTGTTTTTACTCACTAAAAGACCTCTTCAATCAAGATATGAACGGATTTAACTTGCGTAAAATCAAAATGTTAGGCTAAGTACTTCCCAACTTACTTCATGTTTGCTGCCTGGGGTTACTACAAGGTGAAAAGCAGTCCAGGGACCTGACGGCCGTCAGTACCGGGTTACTTAGATCAGTTCCAGTATTTCGGGGATAGTCTCCATCAGGACCTGAATCCCCTGCGATTGAACACCAGTTTTGTCCTGAACTAGTACCAGGAATGTCCCGTCTGCAACCGGGACCAGGCTGAAGATATTTCTTTCCGACCTGATACCCACAGCCCTCATCGAGTTCCCGTTCCCGGCCCTCTTCATAGCAGTTTCACACATCCTGAGAACGAGTCCCTGCTGGGCTCCTGCTATCCTGATGTCATCCGTCTCACCGTAAGTGAACTGGTCGATGGCCTCACCCTCGCTGTCGACGAGAATCAGGCCGGTGGCCCCCTTTATCCGGGTGACGGCACTCTCCAGAGTTCCCTTGAAGGGCATCAGACAGCCTCCTTGAGTTTAACCGACACTACCTGGGAAGCACCCGGTTCCCTCATAGTTATGCCGTAGAGAACATCCGCGCCCTCCATGGTGGGTTTGCTGTGCGTGATAACGAGGAACTGGAACTTTGCTGAGAGCTCCTTCAGTATCCTGGTGAACTGAATTAGATTGTCGTCGTCAAGGGGGGCGTCAACCTCATCCAGAATACAGAAAGGACTCGGTTTTATGAGAAACATCGACAGGATCATTGTCAGGCTGACCAGTGCCTTTTCTCCACCCGACAGAAGCTGCATACTCCTTAACCTCTTGCCCGGTGGGCGTACACTTATCTCCACACCGGTGTTAAGCGGGTCTGTTTCGTCTATGAGTGATAGTTCCCCGGTGCCGCCCGAAAACAGCAAGGGCAGCATCTCTGAGAACTTCTCGCTGACTTTCTCGAAGGTGGCAAGGAACCGTTCTCTGCTCTCCCTGTTGATCTTCCGGATGGCTTTTTGAAGGGAATCAATGGACTCTTCCAGGTCCTGTTTCTGCACCGTGAGGAACTCGTGCCTGTCGTTGAGCTCGTCAAACTCCTCAACAGCACCCGGGTTCACCTCGCCCAGGGAAGATATCTTTTGCCGTAGAGTCCCGATCTTTTCCTGTGCCAGCCTGCGATCGAAGACCTCATCGGGGAAATCACCAGCGGCAAGGGATTCAATCGGCCTGTTGTGCTCTTCGGAAACCCTCGTGGAAAGATTCTGTCTCTCGGTCCTGAGCTCGTGGATCCGGATGTCGAGGGAAGCAACTTCGCTCCTGGTGGAGGCCGCTTCCGACCTGAGCACCCTCACCTGGCCTGCCACGGATTCTGCATCCTGCCTGGCGGCCTCCTGCTCCTCCCTCAGCTTGATCAGGCTCCCCCGTTTCTGGTCGAGGTCCGCCGCCAGGTTCTCCACCTCTTCACGGCCCTGTGCTATTTCTGTCCTGTGGTGCTCAATTCTGACCTTCGCCGTGTCGATCTCTGTGCAGATGCGGGACTGCCGGTCCTCCATCTCGGCGGTTCGGCTCTTTGCCGACGTCAGGGCTTTTTCGGAACTTTCCCGACGCATGGTTATCGCGTTTGCCTTGAGCCTCACTGACTCCAGATCCGCACGGAGGCTTTCCATTTCGACACCAAGTTTTCTGGCGCTGCTCTCATACTCCTTCATCGCCTGTTCTGCAGCGCGCTCCTCAACCTCGATCTCGGCTGACCGCGTCTCTGACGCCCTGAGAGACTCGCTGATAGACTCCGCCTCATCTTCGATGATGTTTCGCTCCAGGGCGAGGTCCTCTGATGATCTGACAAGCTGCTCGTAATCTTTGTTCAGAAGATCGAAGGCAGACTGGGACTCCATGCAGGACCGGTCCCTGTTCTGCAGGTCGCCCTGCATCTTTTTGAGTTCGGACTCTGCTTTAGATATGGATTCGCGAAGAAGGCTGCGCCTGGAACGAGTTGACTCGAGGGTTACCGCCAGGGATTGCGCGGACTCCGATGCCTCCTGCAATCTCCTTTTCCTGGCGAGCAGCTCCTGGCCCCTCTCATCAACACTGCCGCCGGTGATCACCCCCGCCGGTTCCACCACATCACCATCAAGGGTCACCATCGTTGCTGTGATCCCGTTGTTCATCCAGATCTGGTGAGCCTTTTTCAGATCCTTGACAAGAAGTGCGTCACCCAGCAGAAAATCTGCAACACCGCACATGTCGTCAGAGTAACTTACCAGATCTGACAGGTAGCCGAGTGCACCCTCACTGCCTGAGTCTACCCTTCCGTTACCATTACCGTTGCCGTTACTGTTCTTGCAGGGCCTTTTTGGGATGAAACCTCCCCTGCCCCTGGATTTTTCCTTCAGGAAGTCCACAGCGCTCAGCCCGTTTTCGGGTTTATCCACTATCACATGCTGGAGCCTGTCACCAAGGACAGCCAGCACTGCCCTTTCGTACTCCTGGGGAACCTGAAGGTGATCAGCGACAACACCGACTACGCCACCCGCTCCTGAACCAGCATAATCACGGATAATCCCCCTCACTCCCTCTGAGAATCCCTCCATGTCCTCTTCCAGGAGGGATAGAGTCCTCTCAAGGCCCCTCATCTCGGCAAGGTTTTCAGAGAGTCCCGATATGGAGGTGTCCAGGTTTTCCAGTTCGCGTTTCCTGTCATCGAATATCTGAGATTGTCTCTGGATCTCCGACAGGAAACTGTCCCGTTCCTTTACAGCTTCCAGGTTCTCCTGCCGTTTTTGATCCCTGCTTCCGGCCGAATCCGTTATCCTCTTTTCAAGGTCCGATATCCGGGCGCTGATCTCGGCACTCCTCCGCTCCAGTCCGTCAAGAGCCCTGGCAGCTGATTCAGCCTCGGTCTTAATCCTGCTGCCCTCGGTCCCCAGAAAGAACTGCTCTTTCCTGGTGGCATCCATCTGCTGGCTCGCCCTGTCGAACCCGGCGGCAGCTGTGTCAAACCCCTTCTGGGCTTCCTTGAGTTCGAGATCGCATTCATCGAACTCCAGCACGATGGACTGAAGCTCCAGCTCAAGCTGGACTTTTTCCGTCTTTTCAGACTCACCCTGCTTTTCCAGGAGGTCTCGGTCCACCTCGAGTCTGGAGATCCTCTCATCGAGGGACTGGATGGAACCCTCCCTGACAGTGATGTCTCCCTCCAGACGGGCGATATCATTTTCGATGGTACTGACCTGCTCGAAGTGATCGGTAATGCGGTCTTCACCCGATGCCAGATCGAGCCTCAGGGTCTCCTCCCTCGCCTCGAGGATGTTCAGAGAAGCTTCTTTCTCGGAAAGAGCTGAGCCTTTTGCCTCGAAAGCGGACTCCAGTTCCACGAGTTTTTCATTTATCTCACGATACTCTTCGAACCGCAGGTGAAGCACCAGCCCTTCAAGTTCCTCCCTTAGCCTCTTGTAACGCCTCGCCTTTGCAGCACTCCTCTTCAGGGAGTCCAGCTGGCGTTTGACCTCGCGAATAACATCACTGACCCTGAGAAGGTTCTGCTTCGTCCTTTCGAGCTTCCTCTCCGCCTCCTGACGGCGCATCCTGTACTTGAGAACTCCGGCGGCTTCCTCAATGAGGGCGCGTTTCTCTTCCGGTTTTGAGTTGACTATCAGGGAAATTTTACCCTGCTCGATTATGGAATAGCCTCTGCTGCTGCCCCCGGCGTCGGCGAGCAGCTCTTTAACGTCCTTGAGCCTGCAGGGCACACCGTTGATGAGGTATTCGCTCTCGCCGGACCTGAACAGCCGTCTTGATATGGATATTTCGGTGTACTCGGACCACGGACCGGCCAGACGGCCGTTATTTTCAAATATCAGTGAGACCTCGGCCATGCCCATGGGTTTTCGCTTTTCGCTGCCGGAGAAGATGACGTCCTCCATCATCTGGCCGCGAAGGAGCTTTGCGCTCTGTTCACCCAGGGCCCATCGGACGGCATCAACGATGTTGCTCTTGCCGCATCCGTTGGGTCCAACAACGACAGTCAAACCGTCGGAGCGGAACTTGAAGACAGTTCTCTCCGGAAAGGATTTAAATCCCTGAATTTCGAGGCTCTTGAGTTTCATAGTTTTTCCGTTACCATCAAGTTGTACTTTGCACTTCCATCCTCCCGGAAGACTACCACGAGATTTTTTGCAAGTAAAGTTGATTTGGGGGTGGGGAAATGGTATACATATGTATACCATAGATAGGGTCTCAGGTCTCAGGTCTCAGGACCCAGGACCCAAGACTCAGGTAACTGAATTATCCATACCCACCTGAAACCTGGAACTTGGGTCAAAAAAGGAAGTCAGTGAAAAGAAAACTCACCGAAAAACAGAAAATGGTTCTTGGATTCCTAAGGGAATTTAGCACAACAAGGGGCTACCCCCCGACTGTCAGGGAGCTTGCGGGCCACCTCGGCCTGACAAGTCCCAGGGGGGCGGCCAAGCACCTGGCCTCCCTGGAGGAAAAGGGCTGGATAAAACGCAAGCCGGGGCTGTCCCGGGGCATAGAGCTTTCAGGCGGCAGCGCATTCCCACACACCAGCGTTCCGATCCTGGGAACAGTCCCCGCAGGTCCCCTGGACCTGGCGGTTGAGGACGTCGAAGGGGAGCTTGTGCTGGACCCATCTATTGCCGGTGAGGACACCTTTTTGCTCCGGGTGAAGGGCAACAGCATGATAGGCGATCACATCGCCCCGGAAGACCTTGCCCTTGTCCGCAGGCAGGAGACAGCAGAAGATGGCGATATCGTAGTTGCGATGGTCGGCGATGAGGCGACCCTCAAGCGCTTCAAAAAGGCCAGACGGAACTCCCCTCCCCGTCTGGAGCCTTCAAACCCTGAGTTCAACCCCATTGTACTGAAGCCTGGGGGCAGTGAAGCGAGGATCATTGGAAAAGTCCAGGGGATCATCAGACTCATGAACGGGAGCAGAAGGACAAAATGAAGGTTGAGGGCCTTTCGGAAAAAGTAGTCGTCGGCGCAGTGTTCGGATCAGGGAGCAGGGTCCAGCCTGCGTGGTTTATCTGGAAGGGGCAGAAGTTCCGCGTGAAGGAAACAACGTACTCCTGGATGGAAAAGAGGGGTTCGGCCATGCTCCACCATTTCGCGGTTACCGATGGCGCTGACCTCTACGAACTCGTCCTGGACAACATCTCCCTTTCGTGGAAGCTGGAAAGGATCGAGAGCAGGATTTGAGTGAAAATATCCTCCACATCGACATGGACGCATTCTTTGCCTCGGTAGAAGAGCTGTGTAACCCATCGCTCAGAGGCCGCCCAATAGCTGTAGCAGGGCCCGGCGTCCGGACCGTCATCACAACCTCATCCTACGAAGCCCGCAGGCGGGGTGTCAGAACAGCCATGACAGTGGGTGCAGCCCTGCGTCTGTGCCCGGACCTGCTGGTCATAAGAGCCGACCACCGTAAATACACCCACGCATCGAAAAAGATCATGGCTGTGCTGGAGTCCTTCACTCCGGCAGTGGAACCGTTCTCAGTGGATGAAGCCTTCGTTGATGCCGCAGGGATGCTCAGCCTCCACGGCTCTCCAGTTGACCTGGCAGAGAAGATCAAGGACAGGATCTATAAAGAAGTGGGCCTTACCTGTTCTGTTGGCATAGCGCCTAACCGGCTGCTTGCAAAGCTGGCCAGCGGCCTGGAAAAACCCAACGGCCTCACTGTTCTGAAGGCCAGCGAGATCCCCGCCCTCCTTGAGAGGATGCCGGTGGGAAAGATCTGCGGCATCGGGCCCAAAACAGTTGTCGAGTTAAAGTCCCTGGGGATCGAAACCTGCGGCCAGCTCGGGCGCTATCCCGAGCACACCCTCACCGCCCGTTTCGGGGTAATTGGACGGATTCTCAAGCAGATGGGCATGGGTGCTGATGCGTCGCCGGTCACCCCGATGCTTTCTGGGATCCAGGATGTCAAGAGCGTCGGCCACTCCGTGACTCTCGGGCGGGACATCACCGACAGGGCCCTGATGAAGAGAATACTGCTCACTCTTTCCGAGATGGTTGGTAGAAGGGCCAGGCGGTATTCGTGCAGTGGACGCAGGCTGTCGCTGACCGTCAGGTACAACGATTTCAAGACCTTTTCCAGGCAGAAGACTTTCTCTACGCCCGTCTGGATGACGGGGAGGATATACGACGCTGCCTGCGTGATCTTCTCCGAGATCACCCTCGACCATCCAATCCGGCTGCTGGGGCTCTCACTGGGCTCCCTGGATTTCGGAAGCAGGCAAGACTCACTGATAGACCTGGAGAGGCAAAGAGAGTGCCTTCAGGAGGCACTGGACACGATTAATGACCGCTACGGCGAATTCTCCGTCAGCTGCGCCGACTCAGTGAGGGACCTGAGGAACCACAAGGTCATATCCCCTGCCTGGCGGCAGAAGGGCATGAGGTCAACGTCGGTGAGTTGACGGAATTTGAGCCGGTTTCTGGTTTCAAGTTTCTTGTTTCTGGTGACTTCCATCGTCCTAATGCGTATATAATTTATCCCTTCAGTAAACCTGGAACCTGGAACTGCAGCCATGGGCTGCCACCTGGGTTCCGGGACACGGTCTCTTAAAATCAACGCCCCGCATTCTCAAGCAGGTACCCAATGATCGCAGCCTGAGTCTCGTCGGGGATTGTCTCTCCAAACCTTCCCTTGTGATTTTTGGACATCCGTGCAACCGTTCTCTCCCACCCTGCCCTGTTCTTGGTCTTGCCCAGGGGACGCTTCAGGGCGTGGCACTTGGAGCAGGTGGCCTCGAAGGTGTTTTTTGCGAACAGGTAGCTGATGATCTCCTCGCGATCCAGGGGCGGTATCCCCTTTCCGAACCTGGCCTTGTGATTGGAGCTCATTCTGGTGATGGTCTTCTCCCACCCTGCCCTGCTCTTTTTCCTGCTCAGGGGCCTCTGGATGCTGTGGCACTGTGAGCAGGTCTTTTCGAATACTCTCTTCGCCCTCCCGAAATCCACCTCAGCCGGGAGGGACTCCGTACCAGAGCTTCCCTCATGAGAGGCGACTAGCTGTTTTCCATCAATGCTATCTGCAGCGGAAACTCCCGGCGGTCCGTAAAACATACCCGCTGCAGCTACTATCCCGATAAACGCTACTGCTAATCTCCTCATTGTCATCTCCCTTCACCCGGGGAACGCAAAGTGTCCCAACTGGGCAGTAAGACTGTGTTCGTTGCTTTTCGCTTTCCGAAGAGTAAAAAGCCACGGATGGACTTTTTACGACCCTATAACGCGCCCATTGGAAGCGCCCGAAGCAATGACATGTAAAGTAAGTCATTGTTTCGAGAGGAAAGGGAAAACCACGCTTTTCGCTTTCCGAAGAGTAAAAAGCCACGGATGGACTTTTTACGACCCTATTAACAATGTTACTGTGGATGGCGCCCAAGTCAAGGGCGGGGGTGGAGGAAGAAAAGGAGGCTAGACCTTTTCCATGGGATCGAAAAGCTTCTTGTGCTCGTCCAGGGCGAACTTGTCGGTCATTCCGGCCATGTAGTCGCAAACAACTCTTTCGACAGGTTCGTCATTCTGAACCTTCTCAAAAACGTGCGGGGGGAGCTGGCGCGGCTTTTCCAGGTAGGCACAGAAAAGATCCTTGAGGATCCGCTGGGCCTTTTCCGACATTCGAATAACCCTGTAGTGATTGTAGAGGTTATCCATGAGAAAAGCCTTCAGTTCCCGGTTAAGGTCCATCATCTCCCCGCTGAACCCGGCCACCCTGCGATCTGCCCCATAGAGGTCATCGCGGTTCTCGATCCCCATCTCATCAAGATTCCGATGGATGTTGGATACAAGGTCCCCCACCTGCCAGTTGATGATCCTTCGAATAGCTGTGTGTCTGAGCATGGTATTGCTGATGGCAGGGGTTTCACGCAGTATCTGGCCAGTGACTCTCTTCCAGATTTCCACGTCCTCTAACTGCCTTCGGTTTATCATCTTCGACGTCAGGCCGTCGTCCAGGTCATGATTGTTGTAGGCGATCTCGTCGGCAAGCTCCACGATCTGGGACTCCAGGGAGGGCTGACTGTCACCGAACTGGTTCGTCTCCGGTGTGTCGTACTCGGTGCTGTGCTTGGCTATACCCTCTCTCACCTCCCATGTAAGGTTGAGTCCCGGAAACTGTGGATATCTGTACTCGAGAAGATCTACTATTCTGAGGGCCTGCAGGTTGTGTTCAAATCCGCCATGGTCCTTCATAAGAAGATCCATGGTCTTTTCTCCGGAGTGGCCAAAGGGAGTGTGACCCAGGTCATGGGCAAGGGCCAGGGCCTCGGCGAGCGTCTCATTAAGGTTCAGCGCCAACGCAACAGACCTGCTGATCTGCGCGACTTCCAGCGAGTGGGTCAGCCTCGTCCTGAAATAGTCACCCTCGTGGTAAAAGAAGACCTGTGTCTTGTACTCCATCCTCCTGAAGGCGCTGCAGTGGACTATCCTGTCCCTGTCACGCTGGAATGCAAGGCGGTACTCATGCTCTTCTTCCGGATACTGGCGCCCCCTGGACAGGGAATTCAAGGCAGCCAGGGAGGAGAGCTCTTTGGCCTCCTTTTTTTCCATTTCAATTCTGAGCATGGCGTGTTAGTGAAGCATATTTATCGAGATGGTTCAATGATCTCTTGAAAGTAGTTTCTTGTTTCTGGCAGTAAAAAATCGGTCCCAGGTCCCAAGTACCAGGTCCCAAGTCCCAGGTTCCAGGTCCCATTGTCCCTAGCCTACAGCCTATAGCTTACAGCCTCTAGCCTAAAGCTTCCAGCCTTCAGCCTATCTCTACTTATTCCCTTCCCATTGCCTATCGCCTATTGCCCCAAGCCTGAAGCCTATAGCTTACCGCCTGTAGCCTGGTTCCCCCAATTTCCAATATCCAAATCACAAAATAAAAACGGGGCACTTGCTAAAGCACCCCGTTAATTACTCTATATAACAACCTGTTACACGAAATACTTAAACTATTCTGTCACTACTTTTCTGAAGTCCGCCACTTGGGCGAAGAGGGACGAGACCGAGGACAGGATGGCCAGGCGATTCTGCTTCTTTGCCTTGTCCTTGTCCATGACCATTACTCCGTCGAAGAAGTTGTCCACCGGCCCTTTGAGCCTGGCCAGTTTCTCCAGAGCCCTGCCGTATTCGCCTTTTTCCGCAAGGTCGGTGGCCTCTTTGCCCACCTTTCCGGCGGCCTCGAGGAGCTTCTTCTCCACCGCTTCGGTCGCTTTCCTTTTGTCGGGTTTTCCTGAAAAACCCTCGGGGATGATATTCATAACCCTCTTGAAGGAGAGCATAAGGTCGGCGAAGTCGGTCTCCTTTGCAAACTCGGTCATTGCGTCGAGCCTCGCGGCAGCATCTACCGGGTCGTCCCAGTGGTCTGCCAGGACCGCCTGGACGAGATCGTGCCTGTATCCCCTTCCGGTGAACAGGTTAATCAGCCTTCCCATGAAGAATTCTTTCAGCGACTCCATGGTCTCCTTCGGGTCTTTTTCGATCTTTCCCTTGAGCAGCTTCAGGGACTTTGTCATGAGGTCGGTAAGGGACACTCTCCAGCCCCGGTCCATGAGGATAGCGATGATGGCGAGGGCGTCGCGTCTAAGGCCATATGGGTCGGCCGTTCCACTGGGCCTTATACCTATACCGAAGCAGCCGCAGACGGTATCGAGGCGGTCACCGATGCTCACCGCTGCCCCCCCGACGGTTCCAGGTGACCTGTCGCCGGAGAACCTGGGCAGATAGTGATCGACTATCCCCTGGGCTACAACCTTGTCAAAACCCTCCAGAAGGGCGTACTCCCTGCCCATAACACCCTGGAGTTCGGCGAACTCGCCCACCATCTGGGTTACGAGGTCGCCCTTGCACAGGAGTGCAACCTCCCTGACTTCCTTGAGGTTGTCAGGCGATACCTGGTTGACGAGATACTCTGCCAGGGCACCGAACCGCTCGAATTTTTCGTAGGAAGTGCCCAGCTTTTCCTGGTAGACGACGTCCTTTAGCTCCTCTACTCTCTGTTTTAAGGAAACCTTTCTGTCTTCAGCAAAGAAGAACATGGCATCTTCCAGCCGGGCCCGAAGGACCCTCTCATTACCTTTGATCACAACGTCGTCATCTTTCGTGATGGTATTGCTGATGGTAATGAAATAAGGCTTCAGGCTGCCCTTTTTATCTGTGAGGGAAAAATACCTCTGGTGGGAGCTCATAGATGTGGTGAGCACTTCCCTGGGCAGTGTGAGGTACTTTTTCTCGTAGGTCCCACGGAGTACAACGGGGTATTCCACCAGGTAGGTAACTTCATCGATGAGGTCTTCTGCCTCGATGGGTACACAATTGACCTCGGCGGCCGCGTCGGCAACACCCTTCCTGATGATCTCTCTTCTCTCATCCTGGTCCAGAACGACCCTGGCCTTCTTGACTGTTTTCAGGTAGTCCTTTGCTGTTTTAATTTCGAAGGGACCGGGAGCAAGGAACCTGTGGCCGAACATGAGCCTCCCGGATGCGATCCCCTCGAGGTCGAAATTCACGACGTCATCACCGAAGAGGCACAAAAGCCATCTGATCGGCCTCGGGAAGCGAAGGTTTAGATAGCCCCACCGCTGCATTTTCGGAAAATGAAGTGACGTTATGATCCTGGGAATGACCGAGGAGAGGACATCAACCGAAGGCGAGCTGGCCTCTTTCTTCACCACGGCTACATACTCCCCCTTGGGAGTCTTGACCTTCTTCAGGTCGCCCACAGAAACACCCTGGCCCCTGGCGAACCCCTCTGCAGCCTTTGTGGCCTTGCCTTTATCGTCATATGCAACAGCCACAGCGGGCCCCATCACTTCGTGTTCCTGGGCCTCCTGCGCTTCGCTCACCTTCCTGATCAGAAGCGTGATCCTGCGCGGTGTGGCAAAAGACCTTATCTCACCGCAGGAAATACGCTCCTTTTTAAGCTCCTTTGCAGCCAGGGCCTTGATCTGCTTGAGGGCAGGCGGCAGGTAACTTGCCGGTATCTCCTCTGTACCTATTTCAAGAACGAATTCACGGGTCATCTTTCAAGTCCTTCCTGGTCCGCGATCAGATTTTTTCCCATAAGCGGATGGCCCATGGCCTCCCGCTGGGCGACGTAGGCCTCTGCGCAGCCCCGGCACAGGTTTCGCACTCTGTGTATGAAGCTGGTCCGTTCTGTTACGCTTATGGCTCCCCTGGCGTCGAGGATATTGAAAGCGTGGGAACATTTCAGACAGTAGTCGAAAGCCGGCAGGATGAGACCCTTGGCCAGGATCTTCTGGGACTCAGCCTCGTACATGTCGAAGAGCTTAAAGAGCATGGCGGTGTCGGCCTCCTCGAAATTATAAGTAGAGTGCTCCACCTCTCCCTGGTGGTGAATGTCGCCGTAGGTGACTCCCTCGGTCCATACCAGGTCGTAGATGCTCTCCACTCCCTGCAGGTACATGGCAATCCTCTCTATGCCGTAGGTCAGCTCGGCGCAGACCGGTTTCAGGTCAACACCGCCCGCCTGCTGGAAGTAGGTGAACTGGGTGATCTCCATACCGTCGAGCCAGACCTCCCAGCCGAGTCCCCAGGCCCCCACAGTAGGATTCTCCCAGTCGTCCTCCACGAAACGGATATCGTGCTTTTTCGGGTCGATCCCCAGTGCGTAGAGGCTCTCCAGATAAAGGTCCTGTATGTTATCCGGTGAAGGCTTCAGGATCACCTGGTACTGGTAGTAGTGCTGCAGCCTGTTGGGGTTCTCACCGTACCTGCCGTCTGTTGGTCTTCTGGAAGGCTCAACATAGGCAACATTCCAGGGTTCCGGTCCAAGGGCCCTGAGGAGAGTTGCCGGATTAAGTGTTCCGGCACCAACCTCCAGGTCGTATGGCTGCTGTATAACACAGCCTTTTTCCGCCCAGAACCACTCCAGTCCAAGCACTACCTGCTGATATGATTTTTTTGGCATTTTTGATTCCTTCGTTAAGGTCACCGCCGCCATGTCTACCAGGCGAGAGGTCTATGATCCGACAGAAGGCCGGACAAGGCACGGATTATAAACTGGAAAAGCGCCACAATTCAAGCTTTGCAATCCTTTTAATTACTACTATGGCCTTTTTGACACGAAATACGGTCAATAAACATTAAGTCATCCCCGGTCAGATGAGAGGTTCCTGACCGTGGCCAACGTCCGGGGTTCGAATCCAAGATGGTGAGTAGTGAAAGAATGGACTGTATAAAACAGCTCGCGAGCCTTCCTGTCTGTCAAACCCAGCTTGCCCATGGATCCCAATGGCTTACCGGCTATGAACCTGAGAGACGCCAGGTCCCCTGCGCTAACCACACTCAGTGAGTTCATGGTGGTGCACTTCCCGTGAACTACGCCGCCGTCCCTGGGGCTGAAAAAAGCTCCTGCTCCGACATCCTTCCCGCATATCAGGCAGCTTTCAAGCTCAGGGACCCAGCCCATCTCACCAAGAAGCCGCAACTCGAAAATAAGCAGGATCCTGTGGGGATCAACCCTGCCCTGCAGGGCTCTCAGGCAGTATAACATCAGGCTGTATACACCTTCAGCGGGGTCATTTTCCTGGGCGCTTCGAATGAGGAGCTCCGCTATATACGAAGCGGCGCACAGCAGCCTGTAGTCCTCTCTTATGGGCAGGTTGGCTTCCAGAACGCTTGACGACCTGACCCTGGAGAGCTTGCGTGACCTGCCTGGCGCCCGAACATCAACCATCGTCACTGCAAAAAGATCCAGGGATGCAGCCCTGCCCTTTTTGAGGCTCCTTGCACCGGATGCAGCCGCTCTGAGAAGGCCGCGCTCCCTCGTCAGGAAGGTAACGATCCTGTCTTCTTCCCCCACATCAGTAAAAGACAGCACCACCGCTTCTAACGCCTGCTGGGATGAGGGCATTGTAAGGACCTTCCGGTGCTGGTTAGATCAGGACCATGGTCGCCAGGCCCAGGTACACCAGGATGCCAAGGCTGTCAACTGCGCTGGTGACAAAGGGCCCGGTCGCAACGGCGGGGTCCACTTTCATGAGATGGAGCATTATAGGCATCAGTGTGCCGATCGCCGCCGCCATGATCATGGATATGAGCAGGCTGGAGCCCACAACAAAACCAAGAAGGTTTATGTCGCCAAACTGGAAGAAGGCCAGTGCAAAGAGCAGTGCCCCGTAAAGTGCGCCAAGGAGGACCGCGACCCCCAGTTCCTTCATGATAACTTTTCCCAGCTCCTTCACGTTGAGCCTTCCTGTGGCAAGACCCCTGACAACAATGGCCACTGAAGTGCTGCCGATATTTCCTCCCATGGCAAGGATGATGGGCAGAAAATTTGCCAGGGCCACTATCTGGTCCAGGGTCGCGTTGAACATGTGGAGGAACTGGATGCCCACGATCTCCCCCAGGAACGCAACGGCCAGCCACGGCAGCCTCATTCTGGCGCGCCTGAATATGGACCGGGAAAGATACTCGTCTCCGGTTCCCACCAGCCTCAGAAAGTCCTCAGTCGCTTCATGCCTGATGATGTCAATAATATCGTCCACAGTAACGATTCCCTGGAGCTTGTTCTCGCTGTCAACCACGGGTACTGCCAGCAGATCGTACCTTTCGACTACTTTTGCCACCTCTTCCTGGTCTGTTTCCAGGTCAACGCTCAACACCTCCTGGGTCATGATCTCCCTGAGGCGCGCTTCAGGGGATACCAGAAGCAGCTGCCTGAGAGAACAGACGCCAACCAGGTGATTTCGAGCGTCGGTGACATAAATGTAGAAGACCATTTCTATGGAACCCTCGCCCAGTTTCTGAAGCTTCCTTATGGTGTCACCTACGGTGGTTTCTTCTTCGAGGGCAAAATAACCAGGTGTCATGATCCTTCCGGCGGAGTCTTCAGGGTACTGGAAATGCTCCTCGACCCGCTCGGTGTCCGAGGCGGACATGAAGCTGAGGATCTCCTCCCTGATCTCTACAGGGACCTCCTCCAGGATCCCCACCTCATCGTCCGGGTCCATGGCCTTGAGGATCTCCGAGGCCCTCTTTCGTTCCATCCTGGTGAGGATCATGGCGCTTACAGGAGAGTCGACCTGGCCCAGGATCTCCGAAGCCTGCTCAATGTCACCGATCGTGTTGAAGATGAATAGCTGCTCTGTTTCGTTGAGGTACCGAAACAGGTGAGCAACATCCGCCGCGTGCAGTTTGCCTATTATTTTTTTGAGGTTCTGATTGGCTCCACGCCTTATGAGCTTCCTGATGCTGTCAAGCAGAGTGTCAACTTTACTGATATACATGATCCGATCCTCTCGTTTATCGATAACCGAGCTGACGCAGGAGACCTTCCCGGTCCGTCCAGCCTTTTTTCACTTTCACCCAGAGCTCGAGGTAGACTTTCTTGCCAAGTTTTCGTTCCATGTCAAGCCGAGCAGCTCGGCCAATTTCTTTTAACATCCTCCCACCCTTGCCGATAATAATTCCTTTTTGAGTATCCCTTTCCACGTAAACCGTTGCGGCAACTTCCACCAGATCTTTTTTTTCAGCAGAGAATTCCTCAACGACCACTGCCGTCCCGTAGGGAACCTCCTGTTCGGTCAGTTCAAAAAGCTTTTCCCTGACGATCTCTGATAGTGCGAAACCCAGCGGCTGGTCTGTTACCATATCTTCGGGAAAATAGGGAACCCCTTCGGGAAGCAGCTCAGTCACCTGATCCAGCAGACCCTCGATCCCCTTCCCGGAAAGGGCGCTGACTGCAAAGCTGGCCTTGAAGGGAAATTTCTCTTCCAGCACGCTGAGCCTGCTATCCACTTCGTCCCGGCCGGCAGCGTCGACCTTGTTCAGGGCCAGTATCACGGGCACTTCGCCCCCCCGGGGGAGGATTTCAAGGGCGAGTTCGTCCTCCCTCCCGTGTTCGCGGGTTACGTCCGCCATGTAAATAATTATATCGGCGTCCGCCGGCACCGCTGCGATCACCTCCTGCATATACCTGTTCAGGGCCTTACCCTCCTCGTGCATGCCGGGAGTGTCCACGAATACGACCTGGGAGCCCGGCCTGTGAAGGACACCCAGTATGCGATTCCTTGTAGTCTGCGGTTTTTCAGAGATTATCGCGATTTTCTCTCCGCACAGGCGGTTCAAAAGTGTCGATTTGCCCACATTGGGTCTGCCTATAATACCAACAAACCCGGACCTGAAACTCTTCATTCTGAACTGTCTCTCAGCATGTCAAGAGCCTCTTCAGCAGCGTGCTCCTCCGCCCTTTTTTTGCTGCGGCCCACACCCTGCCCGAGCAGTTTGTTCCGATGGAAGACCCTGGAAAGAAACCGGTTTTCTTCGCTCCCATCAGGGTTGGCAATAACAGAGTAGACAGGGATCTCCCCCCTGAATCTTTTCTGAATAAGTTCCTGGAGGGCTGACTTGCTTCCCCTCAGGTCACCCTCAGGCAGGGGTACGTCGTCCATGATCCTCTCTATCACCGAAAAGGCCTCTTCCCACCCGCCGTCCAGGTAAACAGCTCCCAGCAGGGCCTCTACAGCATCAGCCGCAACAGAGGAAATACCGGCTGAGTCCATAGTGGCGAGGTTGTTGTCCACCATCACACTTCTGTCTATCCCCAGATCCACCGCAATGTCAGCGAGGGTCTCCTTGCGAACAAGCCCTATCCTCATGAAGCTGAGGTCCCCCTCGTCAGCGTCAGGGTACTTGTCCATAAGCAGACGAGATACAGCGAGTTGGAGCACAGCGTCCCCCAGGAACTCAAGCCTCTGATTATCCATGCCCGGCACTTTTTTCTCCTTCAGTGAAGAAGCGTGGGTCATGGCCAGATCCAGCAAGTGGCTGTCACGGAAACGGTACCCGATCTTTTTTTCAATCCCGGACAACTGAAAGGACCTCCTCCACAGCAATTCGCCAGCCGTGCGGACCGATACCGGGAACCCTTTTAATTCCATTCTCCGGTATCCCGTCATCGTAAACCCCGCCAGGCTGCATCACCTGAAAAGCACTGTCAACTTCAGTGAGGAAGGGAAGGTCGTTGGCACTGTCTCCAATGCCGACTGTTACAATATCCGGGTCCGACTTACGGTAAAGCCCGGTGAGCAACCTTACCGCCCTCCCTTTATCACAACCGCTGGAGAGGTGATGGAACCGGCTGCCCCTGGTCACCGTGAATCCTGTTTTTTCGGCCTCTCGGTAAAAAGTCGCCGTATCTTTATCATCATCCAGGACAAAGGGCTCATCGTATCCCCTCATTGTGCACGCTGACAGTTCTGATGCCTTCAAACCTGTCAGCGCTTTTATGCGGTCTGCAGTCATGGTGCCGAAACCCGCTGCTTTTATTCCGGTGCTGGTTGAGATCCTCTGGAGCGCCTTGCGGACCACTTTTATATCATCACCTATTGACACCCTGATCCCTGAGTCGTCTCTCACAGACCCTTCCACTTCACTGGCAAAGTAGTCTTCAGGAATGAACACCCCGCCGCCGTTTTCGAAGACGTACGGCCCGGAAAGGCAAAGAAGCTTCATCCAGCGTCTTATTTCTGCAGAAGTTTTGCTGCTCACAGGTACCACGGCGATGTCCCTCCTGATGAGAGTATCGAGGGCCGGGAGCGCTCTCCGGAAGCTGTACGTGTCGTGATCCAGGAGAGTGCCGTCAAGATCTGTAAAGACAACATACGAGTTCATGCCTCCTCCACCGGGTTATACCTGGAAAGTTCCATGGTGAACGTTCCCCGCCCCTGAGTGACCGACCTCAGAGTCGTTGTATAGCCGAACATTTCCTTCAGGGGAACCAGGGCATCGATAACCTCTATCTGGCCCTGCCTCCTCACTCCTTCAATAGCTGCCCTTCTCATGGTGAGGGAACCCATTATCTCACCTGTGTATTCATCAGGCGACTCGACTTCAACGGCCATGACCGGCTCCAGCAAAACCGGGTCTCCATCCCTGAGGCCCCTGCTGAGGGCACCTACTGTCGCGGCCCGATAAGCCAGTTCGCTGGACTTTTCCGGGTTGTAGGTGGCCTTCAGGAGGGCGACTTTTAGATCTATCACGGGATAACCGGCCCTGGCTCCGCTTCCAGAACCCTCCTCCACGAACTCCTCGATGTACTCAATTACTTCAGCCGGGATCAAGGCATCCCCGGTACGGTCCTCGAACCTTACCTTACCGCTTCCGGGGTCAGGTTCCAGACTCAGGGTAACGGAAGCCTCATGCTCCTTGCCTGCAACTTCCCTTTCGAACTTTTCTGTAACTTCGACCCTTCTGGTCACGGTTTCCCTGTAGGACACCTGTGGATTGCCCACCCTGCCCTGAACATTGAATTCATCCAGAAGCCTGTTTACCAGTACCTGCAGGTGGAGCTCACCCATCCCGCTGAGTATTATCTGGCCGGTTTCTTCATCCTCTTTCACCACAAAGGTAGG
>CAYVSA010000038.1:3704-18982 GCA_964454175.1 uncultured Pseudomonadota bacterium | reverse complement strand
AGAGCAATGGAAATTGCATGTTGGACTTTACTAGAAACAAGAAACTCCGAACGAAAAAGAGGGCTCTCGTGAAAGAGCCCTCATTTATTGTTTGGTAGCGGGGACAGGATTTGAACCTGTGACCTTTGGGTTATGAGCCCAACGAGCTACCGGACTGCTCCACCCCGCAACAAGCAGACCCCTGATAACATTGGGCATGTTATTTGTCAAGGTATTCAGGCGCTTTGTGGGAGTTTTTCCTTTTCCTGCCTTTTCATGAGTTCCACGACATGCAGGACCTCGATGTGGCCCAACCCGTTTCGCACCAGGCCGTCCCTTATATGCATGATGCACGCGGGACATGACGTCACCACAGCGTCGGCCTTCGAGCTTTCGATCATCCTGACCTTGCGGTCATTGATCATTAGGGATATATCGTAATGCTCGATGCTGAAGGAGCCTCCCATACCGCAGCAGGTCTGGGCGTCTTCCATAGTCACATACTGGACACCGGGTGTGGACTCTATGATCCTCACTGGCTCATCCGTTATCCCCTGGGATCTTCCAAGGTGGCATGGGTGGTGGTAGGTGACTTTCAACATGCCCGAGTGTTCCGAAATCACCCTGTCCGCAGACGGCTCGGGTTTCCCAAGCTCGGTCAACAATTCATTTATGTCCCTCATTTTCGAGACAAAGGCTTCGGCCCGGACGGGCTCGACGCCGGCTTCTTCCAGTATCTGCTGGTAGTTTCCCTTCAGGTTGCTCCCGCACGTAGCGCATCCAGTGACAATGTAATCCACTTCGCTCTTTTCGAATTCCTCAAGGTTCTTTACCGCCAGTTCCCTGACGATGTCCATTGCTCCCCCCGCCAGGGCAGGCATACCGCAGCAGGTCTGATCTGATGGCACTATAACTGTCACGTCCATGTCCCCCAGGATATCAACCATGTTCCTGCCTATCTCCGGATAGAAATATTCCACAATGCATCCTGAAAAGATGCCTACCTTCGGACCGGTGCCTTCCCGAACGGTACCCCGGAAGGATTCGGTAAAGAACCTGTCAGCCACCCGTGGAAGCGTTCTGTCGCTGTGTACGGCGGGAAGCGGCAGGCGCCTGCGGATCCCTCTGTTCTCCGGGATTTTTTTAAACATGAGCCACTGCAGGGCATGGCCCGTTTTCATAGCGAACCTGAACCTGCCGGCAGCGGCCAGTATGTGCTTGAGGATAAAACCCTTGCCGCTTTTTATCCCGACCTTGCCGGCTGCATTTCTCCTTGCCTCGAGCATGATCGGTACTGTTGGGACCAGGTTGGGGCACGCCTCCTGGCAGGCGCCGCAGAGAAGGCACAGCTCCAGGTAATCGCGGAACCTGTCTGACTCGGCCAGGCTGCCATCGGCAGCGGCCTCTATCAGGGCCATCTTGCCCCTTGCCGAGTGGGACTCTGCCGGCACCGTTGAGAAGACAGGACACACAGTGTGGCATGTTCCGCACTTTACGCAGGAGGAAAACCCTTCCAGTGATATCGACTTTCCCTTATTTTCTCTTTTCATACGTCCTCACAAGCTCCCTGTCCTTTAAGGAAGCCTCGAAGTCGAAGGTCTTGTGGGGGTTTAACACGTTGTTCGGGTCAAGCGCCCCCTTTATTTTCTTCATAACACCGATAGAGCCAGAGTCAAGCTCCATGCCCATGTACGCGGCTTTGGCGATACCGATACCGTGTTCTCCTGAAAGTGATCCACCAAGGCTTACAACCAGGGCGAACAGGTCCTCCACTGCCCTTTCTGCCTGGGTCATTTCGTCACTGTCTTCAGGATCTACCAGGATGTTGACATGTACGTTGCCATCGCCTGCATGCCCGAAATTAACGATGTTAATACCCCGTTCTCCTGCTATCTTCTCCACACCCACTATCAATTCAGGTATCTTCATCCGCGGCACCGCCACGTCTTCATTTAACTTGAGCGGCCTGATCTTCATTATAGCCGGAGAAAGGGAACGCCGGGCCTTCCACAGCGCTTCTCTTTCCCCTTCATCACCCGCCCTCTTGACGTAAAGTGCACCCGACTCCTCGCAGACCTTTTCAATAACGGATGCCTGGTGATCTGCGTGGACAGCGTCGCCGTCTACTTCTATCAGGAGGAGGGCCGCTGCATCGGTGGGAAGTCCGGCCTGCATGTAGTCCTCAACGCAGTTTATTGCCGCTGAATCCATGAACTCCAGGGTGGATGGTACGATCCGGCTCGACATTATTCCTGCAACAGTGGCCGAGGCAGCCTCCAACCCGGAGAAAACGGCCATCATCGTCCTCACAGCCTCGGGCTTCGGAAGCAGACGGCACAAAAGCTTTGTAATTATCCCCAGGGTTCCCTCACTTCCCACCATGAGCCGTGTGAGATCGTAGCCGGTCACGCTTTTAATGGCGGCAGAACCTGTTTTGATCACTTCACCTGTGGGCAGCACCACCTCCAGGGCCATGATCCAGTCCCTGGTAACGCCATACTTTACGGCCCTGTGACCGCCCGCGTTTTCAGCCGCGTTCCCGCCGAGGGTTGATATATGCATGCTGGATGGGTCCGGAGGGAAAAAGAGGCCCGCCTTGCCGGCCTCGGCCTGAAGGCTGCCATTAGTGGCTCCGGACTCGGCCCAGGCAGTCATGTTGCCGGCATCCATCGTAAGGATCTCATTCATTCGATCGGTACAGAGAATAAGTCCACCGCTCACAGCCAGTGAACCACCCGTCATACCCGTTCCCGCACCTCTCGGCACCACCGCGAAACCATCGGTGTTTGCGAGTTTCATCATGCGGGAGATCTCATCAGGACCACCCGGGTGTGCGACCATGTCCGGGAGGTAACGGCGGTTCATGGCGTCGTAGGCATAGAGGAACAGGTCCTCTGTCCTGTCGGAGCAGTAATCTGGACCGACTATTTCCCTGATCTTTTTACGGCTTTTTTCGCGCAGCGGTCTGATTTCCATCTGATTATTGGTAAGGAGGCTGCCGGAGGTTGGTCTGCAGCAGTCGGTCAGCTTTTTTCTTCGTTGTTGATGCTGCCGACAATGTACTTCATATGGCCCTCATAGAGGTACTCAAGAGTTTTTTCAGCAACCTCATCGGGAGACACTGTGATCTTGGCCTCACCCGTTTCCATCGCAGACTTTGCTACGGCAGCGGCAACCAGGGGAGGTATTTTGAAATCCATCGTGCTTGGTATTATGTAGTTCGGCTCGAGTTTTGTGTCATCGACGTACCCTGCGATAGCCTCTGCGGCAGCTATTTTCATCCTGTCGTTTATGTTCCTGGCCCTCACGTCCAATGCCCCCCTGAAGATCCCCGGGAAGGCCATTGAATTGTTCACCTGGTTCCTGAAATCCGATCTGCCTGTAGCCACGACTGCAGCGCCGCCTGCTGCAGCTTCCTCGGGCATGATCTCCGGAACGGGATTTGCCATAGCGAACACTATCGGATCTTTTGCCATGCTCTTAACCATCTCCATGGTAACCGTGTTGGGAGCTGAAAGGCCCATAAAGACATCCGCACCCTTCATTGCGTCGGCTGTACCCCCCTTTAACCTGTCCGCGTTTGTTATTAGCGCCATTTCCTCGAGGACACGGTTCATGCCCTTTTTCCTGCCTTTGAATATCGTGCCGTTAATATCGCACAGTGTGATGTTCTGCGCCCCGGCGGTCATGAGGAGCTTGGCAGTTGCGATCGATGCAGCACCGGCACCGTTCATGACTATATTAACGTCAGACAGTTTCTTGCCGACTATTTTCAGGGCATTCATCATGCCGCCAAGAACCACCACGGCCGTACCATGCTGATCGTCGTGAAATACCGGGATGTCGGTCTCGGCCTTGAGTCGCTCTTCTATTTCAAAACAGCGCGGCGAAGAAATATCCTCAAGGTTCACACCGCCAAAAGTCGGGGAGATCGCTTTAACCAGGTCTACGATCTCGTCCACATCCTGGGTGCAGACACAAATGGGGAAGGCTTCCACTCCGGCGAAAGTCTTGAACAAGATGGCCTTGCCCTCCATAACAGGCAATGCAGCGCGTGGCCCTATGTTTCCGAGGCCCAGGACCGCGCTCCCGTCGCTGACTATCGCAACAAGGTTCCCCTTGCAGGTCAGGTCGTAGACTTTTTCAGGTTCTTTAGAGATCAGGATACTGGCTTCTGTGGCCTCCGGGGGCAGATAAACGCGATTCAGAAGGTACTCGTCCCGTACCGGAACTTTTACCTTTACCTCCAGGACACCCTGATACTTGTTATGAAGTTCCACGGACTCTTCGAAAAGGTCCATTTTTTTCTTGCCGGGTACCGGTTTGGGAAGGACAGTGTATTCATCCTCATATACAATACGCTGCGTTTTCTCCTCGATCTGGAGAGGGGATACATTTACCCTTGCATCCCCGGAGTCAATGGCTTCCTCTGCCACAACCCGAGCCAGCTTTGAAGCGATCCGGAAGTCGAAGATGGGGGGTACTATGTTGGATGGATTGAGCTGCTCTTCCTTCACCATTCCGGCAACGACCTCAGCTGCGGCAAGGTACATCCGGTCAGTTATCCTCGGCGCACGCACGTCAAGCAGCCCCCTGTAAAGACCGGGTGCAACGTAGGCTGAGTTGATCTCGTTAGGAAAATCGGACCTGCCGGATCCAACAACAGCAGCTCCCGCCTTGAGTGCCTCATTGGGCATGATCTCGGGGATCGGGTTTGCCATGGCAAATACTATGGCACCCTTGTTCATGCTCTTAACCATATCGGGGGATACGATGCCCGGAGCGGACAGACCAATGAAAACGTCTGCGCCGTCCATCATTTCTGCGAGGGTACCGCTCTTTCGAGGACGGTTGGTCTGAAGGGCGATATCCGATTTGGCCCAGTTCATGGGGTGGAGTCTGTAACGGTAGATGGAGCCGTACCGATCACAGAGGACGACGTCCCTGGCGCCGGCGGCCAGCAGGAGCCTGGCTGTACCGATACCACCAGCTCCGGCCCCGTTGATAATGATCTTCACCTTGTCAATTTTCTTTTCCACGACCTTCAGGGCATTAATTAGAGCTGCAAGGACCGCAATAGCCGCGCCGTGCTGATCGTTGTGGAAAACGGGGATCCTGGTTGCCTTTTTCAGGTTCCTCTCAAGGGTGAAGCATTTGGGTGCGGCTATATCCTCCAGAACGATCCCCCCGAAGCTGGTCGACAGCCTGAGACATATATTCACGATCTCGTCACAGTCCTGTGTGTCAAGGGAGATCGGCATTGCGTCGACGCCGGCGAAAGTCTTAAAAAAAACACTTCGTCCTTCCAGCATTGCGAGCGCCGAGTACGGCCCGGTGCTGCCCAACCCGTACACTGCCGAGCCGTCACTCACTACTGCAACGGTGTTGCCCCTGCAGGTGAGTTCATAGGATCGTATTGGATCTTTTTCTATCTCCAGGCAAGGTCCGGCCACACCCGGAGTGTAAAGAAGGCTGAGGGCCGAGGAATCCTTGATGGGTATCTTGCTGCCCACCCCAATAAGGCCTCTGTTCTTCTCTCTCAGCTCCAGTCCGATGTGATCGAGCAGGGGCGTATTTGTATCTTTTCGAGTTTTTTTCATGACAGGGTGTTTCTCCGGCAATTGTTGGTCAATAAGGTAAAATGACTAATTCCCCCAGGGCAGTGGGACGTTCTTTCATAATGTAATAAAGCGGTTCCAGACTGGGATAAGTAACACTAACCGTTACTTTTATCAACTGGCAGGGTCGTAAAGTGAAAGGTGCCATTTTCTCTTTCCTCTCGAGTCTACAACCTGATTAGCAGGTTACTGATTCGGGTGCCCTCAGGTAGAGACTGATCTGACACATTTAATCACCCAACAGCGTTTCCAGTGCAGCTTTGTCTCCTGGCAGGATTAGATCAGATTCTGCAAAATCGGGGGGCCAGACAACAGGCTTTTTACTATTCTGCCACTGGACTACATAGGTCGGCGGCATGTTTTGATTATTATAGCCTTCGGACTCTACGAAGGAGATATAGCCGAAAACAGTATCCATCTCGGTACTGGCTAGAGCCTCGGTCACGGCCGCAGGCTCAACAAAGGACACCTTTCTGAGGGCATTTGCTGCAACCTGAATAGATGCATAGGCCTCGGCGCCATGGTAATCGGGTACCTTGCCGAATCTGTTCGAAAACTCACTGACGTACTCAGCCATACCCTGATAAGGAAGTCCTGGCGCCCAGATGACTGAAACCAGGGCATTTTCTCCGTATGGGCCTGCCGATGCTGCGAAAGTCTCTTTTCCCAGTTCAGAGGACCCTGCTACAAGACCCACAGATATTTTCCTCTCGGCGAGTTCGGTGAGTATTCTCCCTGCGTCTTTCGAATAACAGGATATGTAAAGTACATCCGGCTCCCTGTCGGAAATAGCCTCCAGAAGAGATTCCAATCCGAGACCGCCGCTGGTGAATCCGTAATTTACGACCACATCCCAGCCAGAGGCAGTTGCGGCAGCGAGGATCGCAGATGCATTTCCCTTTCCGAAGCTGCTCTTCTCATAAACCACAGCAATCTTCGCCGGCTTGACCCTCTCGGAGATAAGTTCCACAAGGCCAGAACTGTACCTGCCTATGGGAGGATTCAGCCTGAAAACATAACGATAGCCGTTTTGTGTAATAGCATCCGAGGACCCCGTGATCGCCAGATACGGTACAACCATCTTCTCGGCGTAAGCTCCAATGGACCTCGTTGAACTGGAACTGAATCCGCCGACTATCAGCGCATAGCCCTTTTTCTCGATGAAGCTCCTGGCAATATCCTTAGCCGCCTTTGATCGATTACCCGAGTTTCTGATATCAAGTATGAGTTGGCGACCATTTATCCCTCCTTCAGCGTTGATCTTCTCAGCAGCCATTATCATTGAGTTCTTCTGAATACGCCCAAAGACCGAATTGGCACCGGAAAGCGGCAGGACCACCCCGATCGTCAGGCCTTCTTCTCCTTCCTCCTGGGCGCTTGAGCCGCCCGGAAATACAACGGTCGTCAGGAAAAAAAGGGCCAAAAATCCAGCCAGGAACGCTGTGTCCTTAACTCTTTTCTTTACTGGCCCACACAGTTTCATTCCGACACTCTATCTTCAGAAAGGGAGATGGCAAGTTCGATGGCCTCCACAAGACTTCCTGGGTCTGCAAGACCCTTTCCCGCGATGTCAAAAGCTGTGCCGTGATCAACAGATGTTCTGATTATGGGAAGGCCGAGGGTGACATTGACACCGGACTCGAAAGCAAACAGCTTAAGTGGTATGTGCCCCTGATCGTGGTACATGGCAACAACAGCATCATACACACCCCTGTTCATCCTGAGAAATACGATATCGGGAGGTACCGGGCCGGTGACGTCAATACCCAGCTCTGAGGCTTTTTCCACTGCCGGTACTATAATCTCCGTCTCCTCGTCGCCGAAAATGCCGCTTTCCCCTGCATGGGGATTCAGCCCCGCCACCCCGAACCTGGGTTTTTCCACACCAAGCCTTACCAGGGCCTCCCGGCCCAGTTCGAGTACTCGCAGTATCCTTTCTACAGTAATAAATTCGGGGACTTCGGAAAACCTGATGTGGCTGGTAACGTGAAGGGCCCTCATACTTCCTGCGACCAGCATCATGACATAATCGGAGGCGCCGGTCCTCTCGGCAAGGATCTCGGTATGTCCGGGATAGTTGTGCCCTGCCATGTGTAGTGATTCCTTGTTCAGGGGGGCTGTAACGATACCGGCTACCCTCTTATCAACTGCGAGATCTATAGCAGTCACGAGACTCTGATAGGCAGCTTCCCCGGCTTCCCCGGCAAGGTTTCCGAATCTGAGGTTTTCAGGAACATTCTTCAGATCCATCACCGGGACCTCACCATCGTATCCGGAAGCAGCCTCAGGATCACTGGCAGACCTGTACTTCACACGGCTCCCGGCCTTCCTGGCACCGATACGCAGTCGGGCAAGATCTCCGATCACCATACAACACTGTCCGAGATCCTCCCTTTCCATGGCCAGGGATATGATCTCAGGGCCGATCCCGGAGGGATCTCCCATTGTCAGGGCCAGGGGGACTGAACAGGGCTGCAAACCCGGTGACCCCTGAAGTTTTTCACTCAAGGGGTTTCGTTCCGCACCGGATTGGTCAAAACGCCGATGCCGTCTACCGAGATACTGACCTCGTCGCCTTCCACGAGGGGCCCCACGCCGGAAGGGGTACCGGTTGCTATTATATCTCCCGGGTGGAGGGTCATGGACTGGCTGACGTATGACACAAGATCTGCCGGTGAGAACACCATGGATGATATGGCTGCTTCCTGCCTGATCTCACCGTTGACCGATGAAGACAGGCTGGAGGCTGAGGGGTCAAAATCAGTCTCGATCCAGGGACCGATGGGGCTGAATGTGTCAAAACTCTTGCCCCGAGAGAACTGCACGTCCTTCCTCTGCAGATCTCTTGCTGTCACATCGTTGAGGATCGTGTATCCAAAGACAACTTCGTCTGCATCAGCCGAAGCAACTCTCCTGCAGGGCGTTCCAATGACAACAGCCAACTCACCTTCAAAATCCACCCTTTCGGATTCCGGGGGCCTGACTATCTCATCCCCGGCTCCTATCACGGCACTGGACGCTTTCAGGAAAATGAGCGGCTCTTTGGGGATTTCCACACCCATTTCCTCGATGTGGCCGATGTAATTGTACCCGATGGCTACTATCTTTCCGGGGATGACAGGGCTGAGAAGACGGACCTTGCTGATGGGAAAAGACATGTCAGTGGTCTCGATCCCCCCAAAAGGGGAACCTGAAAGAGCAGTTACCGATTCGCCTTCAATAACTCCCCACAGGGTGGAGTCGTCTTTGCCTTCTCCTGCCGCGAATCTCACTATTTTCATAACTACTCCAACCTTTCTACCGCGGCTTCGATACGGTCAATCCCCTTTTCGATATTCTCCATTGAAGTTGCAAAGGAAAGCCTTGCGAATTCATCGTCTCCGAATGCCACTCCCGGGACAACAGCTACTTTAGCCTCACTGAGAAGGTAGTCTGCAAAACCTGTCGAGTCGCCGATTTTCCTGCCGGAAAAAGACCTCTTGTGAAGTTCACCGAAATTGGGAAATACGTAAAAAGCCCCGACCGGGTCAAAGCAGTTGACTCCATCCATCCTGTTGAGACGCTCAACAATATATTTTCTTCGTTTGTCAAACTCGGCGAGCATGGCATCAACCGAATCCTGTGGACCGTTGAGGGCCTCGGCAAGCGCCGGCATGGCAAACGAGGTTGGGTTTGAAGTACTCTGACTCTGGATCTTTGTCATTGCGGCCACCAGTTCCGTTGAACCGGCAGCGTATCCGAGCCTCCAACCGGTCATGGAGTACGCTTTGGACAGCCCGTTGACGAGAACAGTCCTCTCCTGCATCCCTGGCAGCTGGGCAATGCTGGTGAATTCAAAATCCCCGTAAACCAGCTTCTCGTATATCTCATCCGAAATGACCAGCAGGCCCTTGCTTTTGGCGAACTCGGCGATGGATTCCATCTGGCCCCTTGTATAACCTGCTCCCGTCGGGTTGCTGGGGCTGTTCAAGATCAGGGCTTTTGTCTTTGAAGTGCAGGCATTCTCGAGTTCGCTGACTGTAGCTGTAAAACCGTTTTCCTGTGAGGTCTGAACGATCACAGGTTCGGCGCCGGCCAGGATCACCTGGGCAGGATAGGATACCCAGTAGGGCGAAGGTATCAGGACTTCGTCGCCCTCCTGGAAAAGAGCCTGGGCGATGTTGTAGAGCGTATGCTTGGCTCCACAGGAAATAACCACCTGGGACCTTTCGTAGTCCAGGCCCTGGTCCCTCTTGAGCTTGGCAATGATGGCGTCTTTAGCTTCGTTGGTACCAGGCACCGGTGTGTATTTGGTAAATCCCTCGTTAAGGGATTTTATTGCCGCCTGCTTGATATTTTCAGGAGTGTCAAAATCAGGTTCTCCTGCACCGAATCCAACCACATCGAGCCCCTCTGCCTTCATCTGCTTCGCTTTTGCGGTAATGGCAAGAGTCGGTGATGGTTTGATCTGAGTTACTCTTCTTGCTAGCTGCATGTCTATTCCCCCTGCTTTTTGAGTTTCGGCTGCATGCCCGGGTCTGCGCTGTTCCCCTGATCACATCCAGAACAGGTCCGGATCCGGGGCAAACCTGGTGGTATTTGAGTAAAAGCTCCCCTGTCTGAAAAAGTGCGGTCGCCGTTTTGCCAGTCAGAGCCGCTGCAAATTATTATGACTTGAACCTTGCCTTGAGCATGGAGGCCACTTTTGGCGCGACCATGCTGTCTACATCGCCCCCCAGACCTGCTATCTCCTTAACGAAGCTGGAGCTGACGTAAGCATACTCTTCCTTGCTTATCATAAAAAAGGTTTCCACTTCCGGCCGAAGCCGCTTGTTCATGAGAGCCATCTGGGATTCGTACTCAAAATCACTGACAGCCCTGAGCCCCCTGATGATGATATTTGCAGACAGCTCTTTTACTACCTGGACAAGGAGCCCGTCGAAGATCTCAACAACTACTCCATCGAGACCTTTTACAGCATCCTCGACCATCTGGAGCCGTTCGCCGGCGTTGAACATTGGCTTTTTTTTCGTTGAGGCGGCCACCAGTACGTGAACTCGATCAAATATTGCTGTCGCCCTCAGGATAAGGTCTGCATGACCGTTGGTGATGGGGTCAAAGGTTCCGGGATAGATTGCCATCTTTTCCACTTCAACCTCCTGATCAATAAGTGTATCAGGTTCCTGGTTTCATGTTCCAAGCTACATTTCAAGGGTATTGATTTACCTGGAACCTGAAACTTGAAACCTGGAATTTTGCTCTACAGTACCTGAAGGAACGTCAACGCTGTATCACCGTAAGTTCTGCTGTCCTGGATCTCCATTTGATCCGGTACTTTATCCGGCGGGTTACCAGGTGAATGCTCATAAACGACAAGGCATTCCGAGAGGGATTTAGCACGTTTGGAAATTGCCATCAAGGTATTAGTTCCTTCGTCCGAAAAATAGGGCGGATCGACGAATACCAGGCCAACCCCGTCGGGGGGCCCCTTCGTCCTGATGTATGGTACCACCGGGGCGGAAACCACCTTCGCCCTGTCGGTGAAGCCGCACAATTCAACATTCTGTCTGATACATTTAATCGCTGCCGGCTTCCTGTCCACGAACACTGCCCAACTGGAACCCCGGCTCAGGGCCTCCAGACCCAGAGAACCGGTCCCTGCAAACAAATCGAGCACCCCCGCCCCGGCAACTCTGTCAGCCAGGATGGAAAAAAGGGCTTCTCTGACCCTGTCAGATGTGGGTCTGACGGTTAGCCCCGCGGGACTCTTTAAGGATCTGCCTCTGGCCGACCCTGAAATAATCCTCACTTTACAGTAAAGGGTGTAAAGTCATCGCCAGGCTTCAGAGACTCGATGTATGCCGCAAGCAGACTGGCAGTTTCCTCAAGATCCTGCAGAGATACAACCTCAACAGGCGTATGCATGTACCTGTTGGGAACGCTGACCAGGGCTGCGGCGACACCGCCTCGGGTTACCTGCATGACGTTGGCATCGGTACCGGTCGCACGGGGAGACGGCTCGACCTGGACATCGATCTTCATTTTCCTGGCAGCCTTGAGAAGACCCTCGAATACCCTGGGGTTGATATTGGCCCCTCTGGCAATTACGGGGCCCTTCCCCAAGCCTATCTCACCCAGCTGCTTTTTGTCCACCTCTGGATGGTCGGAACAGAAAGTAACGTCAACAGCTATCCCCACGTCAGGGTCGATCCCGTAAGCACTCGTGGTCGCTCCTCTTAAACCTAACTCTTCCTGGACGGTTGAGACGGCGAACAGGGAAGCCCTGATATTTTTTTTAGAAAGAAGACGAACCACCTCTGAAACCACAAAGCTGCCCATCTTGTCGTCGAATCCGCGTCCGGCAACCCTGTCGCCTGCCAGGGGCCAGAAGCCATCAGGATATGTAATTGGGTCTCCTAAAGACACCATTTTTTCAGCCTCTTTGCGGTCTTTCGCGCCGATGTCGATCCACTGGCTGTGCCAATCAAGCTTCTGATTTGTCCTGGCAGCCGGCTCCATCAGATGGATCGGTTTCCTCCCGATGACTCCCGGCACCTTTCCGGCTCTGGTGTGAATTATCACCCTTCTGGCAGGTACAAGATGAATATCTATACCTCCGATGGGCGAAAAAGAGATAAAGCCATCGTCAGATACGTACTTAACCATGAACCCGATCTCATCGCAGTGACCTGCTATCATGACTCTGGGCCCACCTTTGGGATTCAGGGATGCTATGGCATTCCCGTGAACGTCCACCCGCACCTCGTCGGCGAAGGGCTTGGTCCTTTTGACCCATACTTCCTGAACCGGCCCTTCAAATCCAGAAGGACCGGGTGCCTCGGCAAGATCTTTGAGGAACTGCAGCGACTCTTTTCTCATCGTGTCTCCTTTGTCCTGGTGCAGTCCAGCGTTCAATGTCCAATGTCAAGATCCGGAGCAAGTATAATATATAAATCTGACTGACTTTGGATCCTGGATCCTGGTCAAAGATATGTTAACTATCACTCCAGGCCCGAGAGCCTGAGCACGTTTCCAGCAAAGATAGCTCTTTTGTTGTCATCAGAGATTCTCATGTTCCGAAGACGATCAATGGTCCATGCCGGGCTGCCATAGGGATAATCCGACCCACAGATAAATTTTTCAGCGCCCATACTGCTCACCATCTCGGGTGACAGGCCAGCCAGGCTTATATCGTAGAAAACGTTCTCCTTAAACCTCAGAGCACTGAGTATCCTCTCTGTCCCTCCATTTAAACCACCCATGTGGGGTATGATGACATTAACCTCTGGATAGAGTTCCACGAACCTGACCGTTATATCGAAATGCTCTTCGAAATTAACCGGTATGCCCATCTCCCGGACTCTGCCCATGAGGGCGGCCATCCTCGGCTCCGTGAGGCTGTGTTCGATCTGCTCTTCGCTCATTCCAAGCCGGGTACCGCCGAAATCATGCCCCGGTGTGAACCAGCAGTGCCATTTGATGCCCTTATAGGGCTCAAGGATTTTCGGGTCCGGGAGTTCCGGGAACGGCCGACTCGTGCTGTAGGCATTTCCTCCTATGTAAAAATATGGAATGTGATCACTCTTGCCGATCACTTCGAGGACATAGTTATTGTCGTCCGGGATATTCGAGCTTTCAGGGTCGGCGAACACCACCGCCCTGTCAGCACCCGCTTTCGCAAGAACCTCATTTACCTGTTCCAGCGGGAGGTGACTCCTGCCGATGTGCACGTGTCCGTCAATAATTTCCATGTCCCCAATACCTTTCCGGCTGTTCGACAGCTGTCAACTCAATTGCCTGCAGCTGTTGAAAAACCTGTGTGATCTGCCCCTGCCTGTTCAGGTACCCTGAAATCCGGGACCGGCATAGACCTCAGCCGACGCTGTATCGGACTCTGCCACTTTAACGGAAAGTACCGTCGCCCCCATTCCATCCAGCTCCCTGGCAGCGCGTGACAATATATATTCAGCAATATTTTCAGAGGACGGGCTATTATTGGAAAACTGGTCCAGGGTGTTCAGGTCCCTGTGATCCAGATCCTTGAGGATCCCGCCCAGTACAACCTTGAGATCGGAAAAATCGATCAGCATTCCTTTATCGTTAAGCCTGTTCCCGCCTACGACCAGCTCGACCTTGAAATTATGTCCGTGGAGATTTTCGCAGCGCCCGCCGCTTCCAACCAGCCTGTGGGCTGCTGCAAAAACGCCATGCACGGTCAAACGGAATTTCATCGCGACCCGCCGTTGTCACCGTTGGCCATTCTCAGATCATATCGTTCCCTCAGGCTGGCAAACCATCGGTCCCTCTCCCTGACAAAGGCCTCCTGCTGCAGAGTTTCCTTGATGTGGTTCCAGAGGGCAAAAAGAGTACCGTCGCCCCACCTCTCGGGCTCCTTTGCATAGGCCTCCTCCACGTCCGATGGCAGTATGTTCACAAAGAACTGGATCCTGCTCTCTGTATAAAGAGAAGCGGTGAGGGCGCGTGACAGGCGCCTTTTGATCTCAGCGGCATCGGTGCCCCATTCAGCTGCTTTTTTTTCAAAGCCCTTTTTCCCCCCGAAACGCGTCATGTAGGCCCTGAAAGCACCCTGAACCTGGAGTTTAGAGACCCTGAAACCGCCGACTTCGCTGATCTCCTCCAGGATGAGAAGCCTGTTGATGTATGGCTCAATAAGGTCGTCAATGCTCTTTGCCTCTCCATCCGAAGTAGAAAGCAGCCCAAATTCATACTCCATCATTATTTCGCTCAGCACAACCGGATTGGCATTAACCGTGGCAACAATTCTGTCAATCTCAACCCAATCAGGATACTGCCTATGTATTGCGAGTGCATTTGTAGAACATATACCCAGACTTGACACGAGTACAAGCACCCCGAGAAGTGCTGGCAGAAAGACGATAGTTTTGCGGGTTATTTGATTAAACATAATGCTGGAAGTCTAAGCTATACAGCTTGAGGCTGTCAATTATGGACATCGCTGTCCCATTTGAATTGACACAGTATGGCACTTCCTGCTACTTTTCACAAAATCATGCGACTTATATGCCCACTTTGCTCAAAAGAGTATGTATTTGACCCAGTCAGGATACCGAACCAGGGATTTCGTATCCAGTGCAGCGGATGTCAGTCCAAGATCTCCGTGAACCTGCCGGAAGGGTGGAGAAATTACGGCAGGATGAAGGAGACCGCAGCGGCTGCACAGCCTGTCGCGGCCCCTGCTGACGATCGATACATTCTCCTTGCAGATGACACCGAATTCTTCAGAGCCTTGATGTCCGACCTCCTGATCAACCACGGATTCAGGGTGAAAACTGCTGAAGACGGCCAGGAAGCCCTGGAGTTTTTCAACGCCGCTCCCGATAAGTATCAGCTCATACTTCTGGACCTCCAGATGCCGCGCGTATCAGGCTTCGGTGTCCTGGAAACCCTCAAGAATTCTGGGAAGCCCTATCCACCCGTTATTGTAATGACGGGTGTACACGACAGCCATGACGATATTCAGATAGTTAAGAATATGGGCGCCGCAGGGTTCCTGGATAAAAGCCTCGACCCATCCGTCGCGTTCGAGCGCATTCAGATGGTGCTGGGCCAAAGTACGCCGGACTGAGGGCGTACTACTGTCCCAGGGCCCAAGTCCCAAGACCCGGCTGTCCCAGGGCCCAAGTCCCAAGACCCGGCTGTCCCAGGGCCCAAGTCCCAAGA
>CAYVSA010000038.1:0-3604 GCA_964454175.1 uncultured Pseudomonadota bacterium | reverse complement strand
CTGTCCCAGGGCCCAAGTCCCAAGACCCGGCTGTCCCAGGGCCCAAGTCCCAAGACCCGGCTGTCCCAGGGCCCAAGTCCCAGGACCCGGGTTGAAAAGCAGATGGCTCCCTATCGGGACTCTGAACAGGCTCTCCGGCAAAGAGATCAGAAGGCGTGTCCGATCGAGAAGTGAATCCTAAACCGATCCTCATCATCCGTCGCCGGATTCAGCTTGTAGCCGTAGTCCAGGCTCAGAGGCCCGATGGGCGATGACCACCTGAGGCCCAACCCGGTGGAAACTCTCAGGGTCTTATCGTCATAGGGCTTCTGGTCGAGCCATAAGCTGCCGGAATCCAGGAAGAATACACTCTTTATGGACCTGTAGAACGGGTATCTCAGCTCAGTGTTGAAGTTGATCATGTAGTTGCCGCCGATGGGTTCGCCCGCGGAATCTCTCGGACCCAGAGTATCCAGAGAATATCCCCTCACAGAGTTCTGCCCGCCCAGGAAAAATCGCTTGCTGATAAGAACTTCTTCACTCTGACCGTAGCTCTTTACAAGTCCCAGACGCAGGATAGCGGCCAGGACCATATCGTCAAAAAGAGAGATATACCTTCGCGAGCCAACCTCTACTTTGTAGAATTCCGCTTCCGAGACGAGGGACTTCGACGCTACTTCCAACCGGATGTTTGAAAGAACTCCACTCGCAGGATCGAAAAAATCGTCCCTGCTGTCATATATTATCTCTGGTATGATCGCAGCTACATCAGTCTTACCTTCATCTTCGGGCGAGAGAACAGCGCCTGCAGAAACGTCCGAGAGCTGCAGCCCTTCAAAACTGTATTCGAGTCGAGCCGTAGTCTTGCTTGACATCTCTCGCTTCACGTCAACCGAAATAACTTCCGTGTCCCGCGTGTAACTCTCCCTCTCCTCAAGGAGATCGCTAATTGAAGCCGAAAACTCAATATTCTTGTCGAGAAACCACGGCTGATGGTAAGTCAGACTTGTCAAATTCTCCCGGCTGGAGCCCCTCACCCGGAGCTTGATGGACCTTGCCATATCTGCAAAGTTCCGGTTGGTCACAGAAACTTCACTTCGGAGCAGATCCTCATTTCCATAACCAACCTTTAGGCCCACGACGTAGCGCTTCCGCTCCTTGACCCTTACAATAATGTCCTTTGACTGGGCCTGGATCTCCGGTTCAGCAAGTCTGATCTCCACAGAACTCATAACACCCAGTCTATAGACGCGCTCCTGGGCCTCCAGGATCTTCTCCTGAGTCAGCACCTCACCCCTCTGAAGATCGAGAGCCAATCTTATAATCTTGTTCTTTACCTCCTCGTTGCCGGTTATTACCGTCGATCCCAGGAGAACCTTTGGCCCTTCGATAATTTGTACATGTATGTCCACGGACTGCTTTCCGCTGATCGCAGGCTCATTCATGGCCACCGACCCGTACAGGTAACCATCACGGGAAAGTCTGCTCAGCAAACTCTCCCTGCCTCTCACAATCTCTTCCGGGACATAGGGGGTGTCTTCACTGATCCCCATTGTCTCCTTGATTTGAGAAACTGAATAAACACTGCCTTCCACCTCGATATCACCGATCAGTGTCTGACCACCTTCATTGACAGTGATATTCAGGGGCACTTTTCGTTCCTGCCCCTCCGGGATGAACCTCAAGGCTTCAAGGCTCAATCTGGCCGACAGATATCCTCTCTTTCTGAATATTCCTTTCAGACTCTCAAGGCCCGAGTCCAGAGTTGTCCTTACAAAGGGGTCTCCCATGGCGACCCCGAGAGCACCGGAGACATCTTCACTTTCGAGAGCCTCTACCCCTGAAACGCTTATTTCGCCAACAGTTGAGTGCCATCCCTCGTCAATATTCAGTACGAGTTTTACCTCTTCAGGGCCCTCTTCTTCGCGGGTCCAGTCGAGGGAAACAAAAGGATATCCCATACCGAGAAAGTGCTCTCTAATTTTGTCGTAGGATTCTTCCATGGCCACATCCTGGTTTTTGGAAACCAGGAATATCTTCTTTATCCACTTGGCGAATTTTTTTGTTTTACGACTTCCTGAGGTTGTCACACTCACTGAATATCGCGGGCCTCTGATCACCTTGAAGATCAACCTGACGGTGCTGGTTTTTCCAGGCAGAGCATCAGTTGAATAGCTGATTTCGGGAAAATAGTATCCCCGCTTTTTCAGGTAACTGGTTATTCTTTTAACATCCTTATCCAGCCTGCTGCCAACCAGTTTTCCTCCCAGTCTCGTCGAGATGAGATTTAGGAACCTGAAACGCGACAACTCCAGGTCTCCCTCAAGAATGATCTTCCTGACCTCACTGTGTGGACCCTCAGTAACCTGAAAGACAATGCTGGTCCTGTGAAGCTTGTCGGTCACGGTTCTGTAGGCTATCTCGACACCGTAATATCCCCTGAACCTGTAGTACTCCTCAAGATTCTGTCTGCTTTTTTCCAGATCCTCGAGGACGATCTCTTCGCCACGCCTCAAAAGTATCTTCCTGATAAGATCGGAGTCGGTTACACTCAGGTTTCCATCAAACCGGATATCTCCCAGCCAGCGTTTATGAGTCAATCTGAAGACGATCTGCACACCGCCCTGCACTTGACGGGCAAAGACGGAAACTGACTCGAAACGTCCGGTCCTGTAGAGATTGACAACGCTCTCCCTGACTCGTTCAGGGATCAGCGGATCCCCGACGCCAATGGAGAGCAGTGCGAGAAATTCTTCAGTGGAGATCTCGGCATCCCCGGAAAGGACAGACACTACCGGCATCCCTGAAAGACTCACAAGAGGCGTCACTACATCGGCCTTAATGCTTCCTGCATCCAATACCAGGTAGAGTAATATGAAAAACAGGCAGACTCTTCTCATCATTTGATCTCGAACTGAAAATCAAGGTCAAGGCCGAACTCGGTCTCGCTCTTTTGTTCGCCAACCAGTGAAAAAGTGTCTGAAACCCGGTATCTCAGCAGGACTTCCTGCCCCTCGCCCGCAATGACCGGTGTAGCCATTGTCAGCGAAAGCCTGTCTCCCAGTTTCTTATCAACTTTTATCCGCGGCTGCCTCTTGCCGGAAGAGGACACTGCATTAGGATCGATCACAAAACGATCAAAACCAATGAGTCGCTCCACCTCGTTCTCAAACCTGCCCTTGAGTTCCTTTGTAAGGAGGAGTGTCGCCTCAACTGCCGTCAGACCGCCCCTGGACGCAAAGGCCTCTTCCCCGACCACTCCCCACGTGAGAAGGGAAATAATATCGATCTGATTCAGGCTGGGGGTGGAGTTTAACTCCAGCTTGAATTTGGTCGGCATTCCCGATGCGGTCAACTCGACAACGTAATCACGGAATCTTCCTTCACGGTCGAAGCCCGAAACCTCTGTCTTGGCAGAGAAATCGAAATTCGGCTCGATCTTCTCCGGATTGAAAAATCCTATCGATCCCTGGGTCACTTCAAAATTGTGACCTCGATAGATAATGATCCCGCTGTTCATCTCCAGACGCCCGGCCAGGATCGGACGTGCGGCTGTGCCGTGAAGACGGAGCGCTCCGCTCGCTTCGCCCCTCGCCAGCTTGATGTCCACATCAAGGGGATCCAG
>CAYVSA010000037.1:14036-20063 GCA_964454175.1 uncultured Pseudomonadota bacterium | reverse complement strand
ATTGTACCCTGAAAATCTCCCCGTCAATGCACCTGCAAAAAAATCTGCTACACTTTACATTAACTGCGGACAAACCCACACAACCTGTCACCAAACCGACTTTCAGCATGCCCGCACAAACAGTTTACTAACAAAGGAGGTCCATATGAGATCAGTTAAAAGGGCAGTGATATTTCTTGTAGTTGGCTCATTCCTGACCCTGCCAGTGATCGCCCAGTCCTTTTCCATGAAAACAGGCGGTGACAAGGACATGGCAGACGGCCAGACGGTTTACAACTACATCACCAAAACGAGCCCCTACACCGAGTGGCCCCTCTGGCCAGACAAGGGTAAGCTCTACAAGGGCCAGCACCCCCACGGGGCGTATCTGACAACGTACGTTTCAAAAAAAGCCCTCAAGACCATCACGAAGAAGAAGGGCAGCTTCCCCAACGGCTCCTTCATCGTCAAGGAAAACTATACTCCTGAGAAGAAACTCGCTGCGGTAACAGTAATGTATCGCGTTAAGGGCTACGACGCGAATGCAGGAGACTGGTTCTGGGCCAAGTACGCGGCCGATGGCAAGATCCAGAAAGAGGGCAAGGTCAAGGGGTGCATCAACTGCCACAGTGCACAGATCATGAACGACTGGGTCTTTACGGGCCCCGTAAAGTAACTCCCAGCCGTTTTTTCTGATCATTTCTATTGGGGGAGGGCGACGCTCTCCCCCGTTTACGTCGACACCGAATGATGGATGATATGACAAATTATTCGAGAAGGGAATGCGGAGCGATTTTTCGAGGTGTTAATAATGATGAACAGGTCTTTGCTCCTGTGTATTGTCGCCGTCACTCTGTTGCTGCCCGCACCTGATACCAGAGCCGAGGGCTTTGATCTCGGTGAAATTCGACGGCCCATCGCTGACCTAGAGCCCAACTTTCGGGAAAGTGTGATAAGGGGCTGGAAAATATTCCAGACCAGCTTTGCGGCGGACGGTGTGGCCTGTGTTAACTGTCATCTGCGCCACGAGGAGATTGTCGGATGGGCCTCAGGTTATCCAAAGGTGGAGGTTTTCGACGGAACGATCTATGAAGTAAAGACACTCCGCCATGTGGTATTGGAAACGCTGGCCATCCACACAGATCTCCAACCGACGGCACGGGAGAACTATGCTGACGATATCGCCGCCTACATCGCGTGGTGGGGTGACGCAACGAGAGTCGATCCCGGGATCTCGAGAAAGGACCGACCTGCCGCTATGGACCTGGAAAAACTCGGGGAAGCCGCCGCGTCTGGCAGAAGTCTTTTTTTTGATGACGGACCTTCCGCCTGTCGCCGATGCCACACGGCAGATGACATCTCCGATCAGACTGTATATATACCAGTTGACCGGACCGTGACGACTTATCCCAGATACTCACCTGAACATGGCAGAGTAGTTTCGCTGGACACCTTTCTGACAGACCACGCCGGAAGAAAGTCCGGTATCTCGGGCCAAACCCGGATCACCGCCCTTGCAGCGTACATGGCCCAGCTGGCCCAGGGCTCTAAAATGAAGCCTGGTTCGCTTTCACACTCCGGAGTTCCCGGTAACAGGCAGGGTGATCAAAAATGAGGAGGAGCCGACTGAAAATATTTTTCAGCATTGCCACCTGCATGGTTTTTGTCCTGACGGCAGATACAGCCTTTTGCTCTGACCCTGGCATGCGGCTCGAAACAACTGTAAGCGGCAGAGTGACATCGGCAAAGGGCGGCCCGGTTTCTGCCATAGTCTTTCTCGAGAAGGGACGTCTCTACGGGAAGAACTTCCGCTTCGGCGGCCTGACTGACGAAGCGGGCAGGTTCATAATTGCAGTGGACGGGCCCGGCGGCTACGGCATCCACATTTACGCAACAGATCACATATACTTTCCACTGAGTATCGAGGTGAAAGACAGGAGGGACAATTATTTTGAATTCTCACTTCCTCCGAACCCGGCTGTTAAGAAGGCTCCTGTAATTTCCAATGTAATGTTTACCGAAAAAGGGAACACAACCGTAATTTCTCTGCAGGCAGCGGACCCTAACCACAACCTTTCCCACCAGGTTCTTGCGCTTGATGCCGCTACTGGTAAAGCCTACAGGATGAAGCCACCACGAATGGTGCTTCCATGGACCAAAACTTATCCGGATGGCAAATACAGCCTTGAGATCAGGAACCCTGAAGATTCAGTCAAACCTGAGAATTGGTACTTTGTGGCTGCTGACAACCGCTGCTACAACTCGCCTATAATGAAACACCCCTTCGGGCCGGAAGATTTCGTCAAAGCACGGGCTGTCTCTTACGGGGGCGCCATCAACCGAAGTGGAAAAGGTGAGGCGAAAGTATTGGGAGCGGATATTTTCAAAAATAACTGCGGGATCTGCCACTATCAGGACAGCACGAAAACGAAAGTCGGCCCCGGGTTGAAGGGTTTATTTTCCAGGAAGACGACACCGGTTCAGAAACTGCCGGTTAACGAGGAGACCATAAGATCACAGATCCAGAAGGGCGGGACCGACATGCCTCCATACAACTACCTAAGCGACACTGAGGTAGATGCTCTTATAAAATACCTTCAAAGCCTCTAGATCCCGAGTTCAAAATACATGCATCTTTATATTGGACTTTCCCTGTGCTAGATTGCCGTGTTGTGAGCAGGTGGCGTCTTTCGGGTCCACTCTTTTCCGGGGAGGGTCGTGATGTTCGGATGGATAGTGATCGCAGTTATCATACTTGCTGTTGCCTGGGCTATTCTCACTTATAACCGTTTCGTACTTAGACGAAACCGCACCCTCGAATCCTGGTCCAGCATAGACGTCCAGCTCAAGCGCCGGCACAACCTCATCCCAAATCTGGTTCAGACCGTCAAAGGCTACACCCAGCACGAAAACAAGGTTCTGTCCGAGGTGACGGAGCTGCGCAGCAGGGCTGAAACGAGTGATGACACGGCCAAAAGGGCCCGGGAGGAAAATGCCCTCTCCCGGACACTTGGGAGCATCTTCGCCCTGGCTGAGGCCTATCCCGAATTGAAAGCCAGTGAGAGCTTCCTCGGCCTCCAGAAGAACCTGGGAGAGATCGAGGAACAGATCCAGTTTGCCCGCCGCTACTATAACGGCACCGTGAGGGACATGAACGTCATGGTAGCCTCCTTTCCTTCCAATCTTATTGCCAGGATGTTCGGCTTTACCGAAGCCGAGTACTTTGAGATCGACCTCGCCACCCAGCGGGAGACCCCGGAGGTCAAGTTCTGATGGCCCACAGGCTGCCCAGCGCGGCAGTTACCATCTTCCTTTTACTGACTGTTTTTATCTTTCATCCCCTTCAGGCAGGAGCCGCAGAAAAGATCCTCTCCATGGAAAGCGACATCACCGTCCACGAGAAGGGTTCGATGACAGTGGTGGAAGAGATAACTGTGAGGGCAGAGGGAAACCAGATAAAGCGAGGCATATTCAGGGATTTTCCCACTAGATACAAGGACAGTTACGGTAATATCTACAGGACGACCTTCGACATTCTGGAAGTTAAAAAAGACGGCAGACCGGAAGATCACCATACAAAAGCCCGGGATAACGGCACAAGGCTCTACATCGGCAACAAGAACCGGTATTTGAAACCCGGCGTATATGTCTACTCCATAACCTACAGGACTGACCGACAGTTGGGTTTCTTTGCCGACCACGACGAGCTCTACTGGAACGTCACTGGAAACGGTTGGGTGTTTCCAATAGAGAGGGCTTCGGCCAGGGTAACGCTTCCTTCCGGCATACCGGGAAGATCCATTGGTACCATAGCCTACACAGGACCCACGGGAAGCAAGGCCCAGGACTATACAGCACAATCAGATACCGACAGTGCTGTTATCTTTGCCACTACACGCCCCCTAAAACCCTACGAAGGCCTAACTATAGTAGTCACTTTTCCAAAGGGATTCGTACAGGAACCGGGACAGGGTCAAAAAACAGCCTACCTGCTTGTAGACAACCTTGATCTTGCAATTAGCCTGGCAGGGCTCCTGCTGGTGCTTGGTCTTTACTACTCCACCTGGAAAAAGGTTGGGCGCGATCCCGAGGAAGGGACGATAATAGCCCGCTATTCTCCCCCTGACGGCCTTTCCCCGGCGGCTGTCCGGTTTATAAGGGAGATGGGATTTGATAACAGGACTTTCACCTCAGCGGTCATCGACCTGGCTGTTAAGGGCTTCCTGTCCATTACCAACAAAGGCAAAGATTATACACTCACCAGAAACCCCGAGCCTGATATGTCAAGACTCTCCAGAGGTGAGGCAAGGGTGGCCAAAAAGCTTTTCGGCAGCCGCAAAAGCAGTACTCTGAAACTGAAAAATAAGAACCACACAAGAATATCGGAGTCAATTACAGCACTGAAGAAGCAGATGGCTGGCGATTACCACAAGACCCTTTTTAACACCAACAGGCGCCACCTGGTACCGGGGATCGTTCTTTCAGTGATCATCCTTGTTGCCGCAGGGCTGACTGGTGCAAAGGTAAAATCGGCCTTTCTGTTCATGACAGTGTGGCTGACGATATGGACAATAGCAGTTGTGGGACTCTGGCTCTCCCGGAACTACTTCATTGCCGTTGCCTTCACATTTTTCGAAATCATGGCGCTGGGCATGCTCACCCAGATCGCCTCCCCATCTATCACACTGCTCCTGGTGCTTCTCATAGTCATCAACTGCCTTTTCTACAATCTTATGAAGGCACCGACCCTCCTCGGGAGAAAGACTATGGACAGGATAGAGGGGTTCAGGATGTACCTGAAGGCGGCAGAAGAGGACAGGCTGCAGTTCATAAATCCTCCTGAACGTACCCCTGAACTGTTTGAACAGTTCCTGCCCTATGCCCTGGCCATGGATGTCGACCAGGAGTGGTCCGAACAGTTCTCAGACGTCCTTTCTGCAGCCGGGGAGGCTGGCGAAGGCTACTCTCCAGGCTGGTACCACGGTTCTGATTGGAACAACATGCACACCGCCGATTTCTCCTCCAGCCTGGGCTCATCACTGGGCTCGGCCATATCGTCCTCTTCAACTGCGCCTGGCTCATCTTCCGGTTCAGGTGGCGGTGGCTCATCAGGAGGAGGAGGCGGGGGAGGGGGCGGTGGAGGATGGTAGTGTTTGGTGCGAGTTCCAGGTCCCAGGTTTTATGAATTATGGTGTCAGGAATTATGGTGTCAGGAATTATGGTGTCAGAGCAAATTATGGTGTCAGAGCAAATGTGGAATTATGGTGTCAGAGCAAATGTGAATTGATCAGCTGTAATTCATCCTTGAAAAACCAATGTCATAGTAATATTCTTATAATGTATCGTAGTTTTAACGATCTTACGTTCATCATCACATCCCTGATTTGTCTCTCCCATAGAAAAAACCACCCCAAAAAAATGGTATCAGAGCAGATGTAAAAAACTTGACAGATTAAGTGAGGTGGACTATATTTCGATGTATGTCGAACTTTCGAGATAAGCAGATCGAGGAAATGGCCGACTTTTTCAAGGCCCTTTCAAACCCCAACAGGCTGAAGATGTTCCTGTCGCTGGTCGATTGCTGCGCTCCTGGTGTAGTACCCGGTGCCAGCGAAATTGAGAGCAGCATTGAAACGATAGGGTGCGCTTGCGTCGGAGACCTGGGAAAGGACCTGGATATAGTACCCTCGACGATATCCCATCACCTCAAGGAGCTTCGCCAGGCTGGCCTGATAATGATTAGCAGGAACGGGCAGAAGATCGAGTGCAGGATCAACCCGGAGGCGCTGGGTATCCTGCAGAGATTCTTCGCGTAAAAACGAATATTTTTTTGGGAAGATTTTTCGATATTTGTAGAACAATGAAATTCTAGTCAGAACATATCCTTTTGAGGACGAGTTCCGTCAGAAAAATAACACTCAATGAGGAAGGAGGTGAAATCAGATGGCAGAAGGTAAAGAGAAAAACATGGAAACATCATCCTGTTGCGGTCCTGACTTCGATCCTTCAAAGATGGATTTCGACAAAATGTCCGGAATGATGAAGCAG
>CAYVSA010000037.1:12482-13936 GCA_964454175.1 uncultured Pseudomonadota bacterium | reverse complement strand
AGTCAGGAGGGCTCTGGCACCATGGGTAGGGAACAGATGATGGAGAAAATGCAGAGCATGTGCTGTCCTGGTTCCGAAAAAACGAGTGAATGATTTATCCGTCATTGCTGCGACAGCCATCGTTGCTCTGACACCAGATTTCAGATTTTGCTCTGACACCAGATTGAGATTGCAGATTGGGTGCTCTGGCACCCGCAAGCGGTAGGTGATGGATGACCGGCTAATCCGGCATCCATCACATTTTTCACCATTATTTCGAAAATTGTACAACAATCCAATACATATATTTGATTCGGAGGAACCTAGATCATGGAAAAGGAAAGAATCAAACAGGCGGTAAGGGACAATTATTCGCAGGTTGCCAAGACCGATAACAAAGTCAATGAAGAAGGCCGCCCATCATCCTGCTGCGGCCCGGCAGATACCTCCCCAGGTACTGAGAATAAGGAGGCCTTCTGCTGCAGCCCTGTGCATGGCCTGCCGTCAACGAGTACGGGAAAAATATCAAGCTGTGCCAGTGCGACCCCGGAGGAGATCTCATCTGCTATCGGTTATACTGATGAAAATATCCGGAACGTTCCAGAGGGTGCAAATCTGGGCCTTGGCTGTGGTAACCCGGTGGCGCTGGCATTCCTTAAAACCGGTGAGACCGTAGTTGACCTCGGCAGTGGGGCCGGATTCGACTGCTTCCTTGCAGCTAAAGAAGTTGGTGAAACCGGCCATGTTATCGGCGTGGATATGACCCCGGAGATGATCTCAAAAGCCCGGGTCAATGCGGAAAAATCAGGTGCCGATAACGTCGAGTTCCGACTGGGGGAGATCGAGCACCTTCCAGTGGCAGATAGCAGCGCGGACCTTATCATGTCCAACTGCGTCATCAACCTTTCTCCCGATAAAGAGAGCGTTTACAGCGAAGCATTTCGCATTCTCAAGCCGGGCGGCCGAATCGCCATCTCGGATATCCTCGCAACCACTGAACTTCCCGACGAGATAAAGGAAGATCTGGACCTTGTATCCGCCTGCGTGGGTGGTGCCGAAACGATAGCTCAAACAGCTAAGATGCTCAAAAAAGTCGGGTTTAATGACATAAGGATCACGCCCAAGGACAAAAGCCGTGAACTCCTCAACCAGTGGGCCCCGGGAACAAAAGCCGGAGATTATGTAGTGTCGGCTTACATCGAGGCGAGTAAGGCATGATATAGGTAAAGTGTGTCCAACGACCAATATCCAAGATCCAAAGTATTACTGCTCAATTAAGATAAGCTACAGTATTTGTTGACAAATCGAGCTGCAAATAATATGTAAGTAAGCACTTACTCTTGACATTTGTTGAGACGACCAACTCACCTCAACTCGAACCCAGGAAAATGACAGGATATCATGTCTACTTCGGAACACACGAAAGAACGCCTCCTCGAAGCTACACTGGAACTGATGTCTGAAAGGGGTTACCT
>CAYVSA010000037.1:0-12382 GCA_964454175.1 uncultured Pseudomonadota bacterium | reverse complement strand
CAGCCCCTGGCCATCTCCTCCTTTGGCAGCACCATTCCCCTGTCAGAAAAGGATTTTCTCACCTACGGCCTCTCTGCCAGCCAAGTCCTGTACGATTTCGGCAGGACAGGCAGGTCCATTGATTCAGCCAGGTCAGCGGCGGCGGCCCAGAAGGACAGGACAGAGGGCACCAGGAACCTTGCTGCCTTTGACTTCGTATTCTCGTACATAAACCTGCTTGAGGCAGGTAAGCTCTCAGAGGTCACCAGAAAAGAAGTTGCAGCTTTCAGGGTCCATCTTAAGGATGCAAGGGCACTCCACGAAGAAGGTGTAGTTACCGTAAACGATGTACTCCAGGCGGAGGTCAAACTCGCCGATGCCATACAGAGAAAACTGACTTCCGACACAGCCAGAGAAACCATCGAAGCCAGGATCAACGTCCTTGCCTTAAGGCCCCTGGACCAGCCCGTTCAGCCCGAGGATCTGATCCATGAACAATCAACTGAAATTGTATCCATCAACAGCGCACTTGCTGACGCAGTCAAAAACAGGCCCGACCTGAAAGCAGCTGCTTTCGAGGTCGATGCCGCACGATCCAGGCTTGGCGCCCTGAGAGCAGATCGCTATCCGCGTCTGTTTGCCAGTGGGGGATATGAGTTCCAGGAAAACAGCTACAGGGTATATGAAGACAACTGGACTGTGACTGCAGGCATCACTTTTGACCTCTACTCCGGCGGTTCAAAAAGCGCTGAAATTTCCAGGGCTTTGGCCCAGCTTAATGCCACCGAAGCCCAAAAGAGCCGGTTGCTTGATGTGGTCAAGGTCCAGATCACTGAAGCGTACCTTAATCTCAGTACAGCAGATGAGAAAGTCGCAGTAGGTAAAAAATCCGTCAACCAGGCGAAGGAGAATCTGCGCCTGGCAGAGTTGAGCTACGAAGAAGGTGTTGGCACTTCATCCGGCGTCCAGGACGCGGTTGCCCTTCTGGCCATGGCCGAGCAGAATTACTGGAGAGCAGTTTACAGTAGGCACCGTGCCCAGGCAGTCCTTCTTTTCGGTACAGGAACTGACCTTAGAGATTACTATGATCAACAGGCCAGTTCGGGCAGGACCTTATCGGCACGACCCGGGAATTCGGAGGAATAAAATGGCAGAAGAAAACAACAAGGCCAGGAATAACAGCAGAAAGCGCAAGGGGTTCATTATATTCGGATCTGTAGTGTCAATCGGCCTGGTCGCCCTTTTCATTATCAGAAGCTATGCTAAAACCCACATCAAGACCGACGACGCATTCGTGGTGGGAGCTATCCACCTCATCTCCTCCCGCATTCCCGGTAACGTTGAGGCTGTCATGGTCATGACCAACCAGCAGGTTGAAGCCGGCAGTACCCTCATTACCCTTGAGAAAGCCGTTTACACCCACAAGCTGGCTGAATCAGAGGCCTCCTATAATGCCGAGGCAAGGCGTGTGGATGAGATTTCCATACTGGTTGAGGCGCAGAAGGTGAAGATCACCGCAGCGGCAGCCAGTCTGGACAGAGCAAGAGCTAAAAAGAAAGAACTGGAGGCCATGGTCGCTGTCCGGGAGGCGGAGATCGCTTCCAGGGCCGCTGCCGGGTCTCAGTCTGAGATCGACCTTGCCCGGGCGGAAAACCTCCTGAAAAAGGGGGTCATTCCCAGAGAGAAGTACGACAGGGCAAAGACCCAGTTCGACGCTGCTTCCGCGTCCCTGAATGCCGCCAAAAGACTCAGGGATCAGGCCACGGTAGCCCTGAATGCCCACGGGAGCACTATCAGGCAGGCAAGAGCGGCCCTCAAGGCAGAGGAGACTCTTCTCCGCCGCAGCAAGGTATCCATAGAGACCCAGCAGGAGATGGCCCGTCGACGTAAAGCTCAGGCTGACCTTGCCAGGCTCAACCTCACCTACACAGAAATAAAGTCTCCTGTCTCGGGTTTCGTCACAAGAAGATCAGTGGAAGCAGGAAACCACGTCCAGCCGGGGCAGCCATTGATGTCCGTTGTGTCTTTAGAGGACGCCTACATCGTTGCCAACTACAAGGAGACAAAGCTCGGAAGTATAAAAGCGGGCCAGAAAGTCAGGTTGAGGATAGACGCCCTCCCCGGCAGGAAATTCAAGGGTACGGTTGACAGCATCATGGCTGGCACAGGGGCCGCTTTTTCCCTGTTTCCGCCCGAAAACGCCAGCGGAAATTATGTAAAGGTGGTCCAGCGTGTCCCGGTAAAGATCGTCTTTGATAATCTGGAGGATGTTCGTCAGTACATCCGTATTGGAATGTCAGTTGTCCCGACAATCCTGGTCAACGACTGAGTCTCCAGCATGCATACCTCAGTTCCTGTCCGACAGTTTTAAGAGACTACCACCATGCCGGAAAAGACCCAGAAGCAGGTAAACAAGTGGCTCGTTGCCCTGGCGGTCATGCTGCCCACCCTCATCGAGATCATAGACACTTCTATCGTCAACGTTTCTCTCGACCACATCAGGGGTTCCCTCTCTGCAGGCATCGATGAGGCCACCTGGGCTATCAGCGCCTATCTTGTCTCCAACGCCATTGTCATACCCATGTCAGGCTGGTTCTCAAGGCTGTTCGGGCGGAAGCGCTACCAGATAGCCTCCATCGCCATATTCACTATCAGCTCCTTCATGTGCGGTGCAGCGTGGAGCCTGCAGAGCCTCATCTTTTTCCGTATCATGCAGGGACTGGGCGGCGGCGGGCTTGTTCCCGTCAGCCAGGCAATACTCCTTGAGGCTTTCCCCAGGGAAGAGCACGGCGTGGCAATGGCCATATTCGGGATGGGGGCCATGGTCGGGCCCATCATGGGACCGCTCCTTGGCGGTCTGATCACCTACAACTGGAGCTGGCGCTGGATCTTCTACATAAACATACCTATCGGGATATTATCCATTATCCTCAGCATTCTGCTCATCCACGACCCGCCGTACCTGAAACGTGAGAAGATGACCATCGATTACCTGGGATTCATCCTGCTGGCAGTGGGGCTGGGTTCCATCCAGTTCGTCCTGGATACCGGGCAGAAGAACGAATGGTTCGCGTCTACCACTATCAGCGGTATCACAATCCTGGCCTTCATCGCTCTTGGGTTCCTCCTGATAAACGAGCTCTACGTAGAGCACCCCATCGTCAACCTGAGGCTCTTTAAGGATCGGAGTTTTACCGGCGGCTGCATCGTGATGTTCTTCGTATTCTTCAACCTCTTCGGCAGCATTGTTCTGCTGCCCATCTTCCTGCAGGTGCTTATGGGATACACATCCCTGCAGGCCGGTCTGATCCTCGGCCCTGGGGGCATTGCCAGCCTCGTCACGATGCCCATCGTCGGAAAACTGATTAGCAAGGTAAACCCCAAACGAATTCTGGCGCTGGGCGTTTCTGTGTGCGCCGGTACCACCTATTACATGTCTCTTTTCAATCTTGAAACCGATTTCTGGACCTTCGTCTGGCCAAGGGTGAGCCTGGGATTCGGCATGGCGTGTATCTTTATCCCGCTTACTACAATGACCCTGTCCCACATCCCGAGACCGAACATGGGTGAGGCTACCTCCCTGTACAACCTGATCCGCAACATGGGCGGCAGCATCGGCATCGCCTTTGCCACTACAATGGCTGCGCGAAGGGCCCAGTTTCATCAGTTCAGGCTCGTAGAGCACCTGACACCCTTTGACCTGCCCTATGCTATTTCCCGGGCAAAAGGAGGAGCTGTTCTGGCCTTCAAGGGCGCATTCGGGTTCAGCCCCGATGCCGGGATATACAGGCAGCTGGTAATGCAGTCCAGCATGCTCGGCTTCAATGACGCCTTCCTGCTCATTGCAATGCTACTCACGTTAGTACTGCCTCTCCTCTTTCTCCTGAAAGCTCCTGAAAGATCCGGGCCTGGCGGGCCGGGACGCTGACCGGATATACCTCGCATTTTGAAAAAGGCGGTGGCCTCACTCATCCCTCCGTGTTAAGTATGAACACTCAGGGGGTTTTAATTTTGTCTTTTCAACTGGGGATACGTTGATGAGATACAAAAGTGTATATCCATACCTTCAGTTTTTCGCAGTTACTGTTTCTATTCTGCTTGCCTGGGCCGGTCCCCTGCCCGCAGGACCTGAACCACTGAGCCTGCCGGAACCGGGGATCGTAGTTGACCACACACGCACGGACCTGACCAGGCCCGCCAGGCCCTTCAACTCGAGCTACAACGGCCCTGTCATCGACACCCACGTTCACCTTGACCCTCCCAGAAAGGGTGGTGTCAGCAGGTCGGCACTAAGGGAGATCGTGGAGGTTATCGAGAGGTCGGGCGTACAATATGCCATCTTCATGCCCACGCCCAACGAGGGACGAATGCCAAACCACAGTACCGCGATCAAGCAGAAACTGCTCCTTGAAAAAACCGGCAAAGGCCGCATAAAACTTTTTACCGGGAGCAGCTTTATCACATACTGGCTTCATCAGGCCTACAGGAAAGGTTACCGGGAAAATGAACTGAGTAAAATACTGAATAAGCTTGGGGATGACCTGGAGAGCGGCAACTATTCAGGAGTTGGTGAGATCGGCCTTTTTCACTTCAGAAAAAGCGGCCACCAGATGGTGATCGAATACCCGCCCACATTCAATCCGTTTATAACTTTTGTCGACCTGGTTGCATCAAAGGGCGCAATCCTTGATCTCCACGCAGAGCCCGTTGAGCCTGAAGGCAGGTCGAGGGAAGATGAAGTTTTCGGGGCTATCGAGCTCATAATGAAGCGCAATCCTGACCTGCGGATCATAATCTCCCACACGGGAATGACAAATCCTGTCAATGCCCGCCGCATCCTCGAACGCTATCCGAAGGTTATGATGAATTTCAAGATATTCACGAGGCACCGTAAATGGAGAAATCTTGAGCCGACCGTGAACAGGAACGGGGAAATATATGAAGACTGGGCAAAGCTTTTCGAACTGATGCCTGACCGCTTCATGGTGGGGACCGACGCCAAGTTCGGCCGGGTCGGCAGGTTCACAACATCCCGGTACCTTGACGAGATCAAAGCTGTGAGAAGACTGCTGGGAACTCTGGATCGAAAGGCCGCTGAGAAGATCGCCTACGCCAACGCGGCGTCTTTATTTTCCGAAGGCCTTGATCCGTCAAACCCATGATCCAGCTGATAAACCATCACCAGGCATTATTATCCAGGGAGGTGGCCACCTCCTCTCATTGAATGTATACTTTCTGTAGGCTTTGTTACATACCAGTTCCGCTGGCCTTGTTCTTTTCTGAAAACATTCAGGCATGATGCGGGACATGGTTCACGAACACCAGACCAACGGCAGGGGACACCAATTGATCAAAACGAAACTGCTCCTGGTAGACGATGCTGCACTGTTTCTCAGCATGGAACAGTCCTTCCTCACTCGGGAAACCTTTGAGATCCACACCGCCACATCAGGGATAGACGCTCTTAAAACAGCACGATCGGTAATGCCTGACCTCATTCTGCTTGACCTGTATATGCCCGACATGAACGGCGATGAGGTCTGCGCCAGGCTGAAAGAGGACCCTGAGACTGCGGCCATTCCTGTCCTTATAATCACATCCAACAGGAACGATGAAGCCCTTGAAAGGTGCGCCGAAGCAGGTTGCGAGGGGTTCCTCTACAAACCTCTGAGTAAAGAAGCGTTCCTGGCCGCGGTTGAAGAGCTCCTCGTGGTGGCCCAACGGGACCACAAGAGGGTTCCGACAGAGATCGAGTGTGACATAAAGGTCGGCGACACGAGTCTCGAGACGGTCATTACCAACATATCCGCAGGCGGGGCTTTCATCAAAATGGGCATACCCCCGGACCCCGGATCCAGATTCGACGTCAACTTTTCTGTACCCGGCACTGACCACCCCGTTACAGCCGAAGTTACAGTTCAGTGGTCTGCCAGCGTATCAGGGAAGGGTCATATGGGAGTTGGGGTAGACTTCCAGGACCTGGATAAAGTTGAGAGAAACAAGATAGAGAATTTCGTAAAAAACGCCCTTGTTACTCTCAGAAAGAGCACCATCGGCACCGTGTGAGGCATTCGAGATTACAAGCCCAGCTGAAAACTACCCACCGGAAACCTATTTATCCGTACTGATCAGCTCCCCATACGCCTCGGTTGTTAAATACGGGCGGAATCCTTCCAGGGCCAGGTTTACTCCTTCTCCAATTGTATCAGAATTTACCTGCCGCCCTCCCATGTCAACTTCCGAAAGCCAGAAGTCAATTACCATTTGGCATAAGACGAGGAGGTTCTCAAACGCCTCCGGCTTCGAGGGTTTGGAAAGGATGCCATCGTCTGCCAGGCTGGTAAAATAGGTGTTGATGGATTCGGCTTGAAGCTTCCTCATTAAACGATATCGTTCTTTCAGGTCTTCATCCCCGTGAAGGAGCATGTTGAGCTCTCTTTGAAAGAATCTGTGCTCCCACATCAGGGTAAACGTTCCCGAAAGTGCGGGCCGAAGGTAGCCAGAATTGAGGACTCCATCTTCCGGCACCGCCCAAAGCATCCTGAGCCCCTTTTCAATGCGATCAAACACTGCATGCAGTATCTGCTTCTTACTTGAATAATGGTAGTAGAGGTTGCCCGGGCTCATGCCGGCGGTGGCCGCGATCCGGTTTGTAGACACCTTCCCCGTTCCCAGCGCGTTAAACAGCCTGATTGACACTTCAAGTATCCTGGTTCTTGTCTCTGATGACTTTCCCATAGACCACCCAGTAGATATAGGCTACTTATTCTAATTAGTCTTTTTATACTAATTAGTTTAACTAATCTAATTAGTATATATACTTAAATTAGGTTTAATATACTTATTAGTATATATATTCTATTTTGTCAAGCATCCCCTTCACTTATCCGTGTGACATCCCCTGCAGATCAGGAAACTGTCCCCGAGTCTCAGGCGAAACGGGAAGTCAGCGCCTTTTGCAGCTGCCTCGATGCGAATTACACCTTTCTGGTGGGGATTGTGGCACGTAGCACAGGTAATTCGGGATCGATAGAGGGGAAGCTCAACACCGATCCTCCTCGGCGCCGTTGTGATAGCATCGAGGACATCTCCTGTTGGTTCCACGAGGTGGGGCCCGCTTGGGTGGTTTTCCTGAAAATCCGGCCTGTCGTGACAGGAAGTACAGTACTCATCCAGGGACTCAGCGTTAAAACCAACATGCTCGATCCCCATAACCTTCACGTTCGGCTGGGAAGTATGGCAGAAGAGGCAGACCTGCTCCTTGATCCTGCCCGTGGAATCCAGCTGCTTGTGGGGGTTCATTTTCCCATACTCTCCTATGATGTGGCACCTGAAGCAGAACTTGTTCCTGACTTTAAAACCATTCCTGATGAATTTGGGGTTGGTTTCCAACGCTGAGCCCCGCTTCTCACCACCCTCCTGAAGAGAAGAATTGTGGCAGGTACTGCAGGTTATCCTTCCGCCCGTCAGGGGCATGTTGTCGGGTACTTTAACTTTCCCTGAAGGAATGACTCCCACGGGGTGGATATCCCTTCTGGCGAACTGGCCATTATGACATCTGTCGCAGAGTTGGTTGATGTTTCCCCGGAATCTCAGGTTAGGCTGGCCCTTTTCCGGTGCCTTCTCGTGGCAGGCGATACACATCACTTCCTTCCAGTGGGGGTCGACGTGGTTGGACCGGGACGCCAGCACGAGATAGCTTGGGCGAAGCATCTTCTCCTTCCTGCTCTCGAAGGCGTGGGGGTCGTGACAGCTTATACATGTAAACCTGCCGTTGAGCATCGGTATCCCGACCTTATCGAACCTCCAGGTAACTTCAGGGTCGGCAAAGGGGTTTACCGACAGAAAATGGGCCTTATCCAAAGCGCCGTGGCAAAAATCGCAGCCGGCCTGGACGTTTTTATTCAGGATCTCGCTCAGCGGCTGCCCCTTTTCGGGGATCGAAGTGTGGCAAAAGGAGCACGCCTTACTCTGGGGGTCGTGTGGGGACCGGCTGAAAAGCTGGCCTGCGTGACAGCACTTGCAGATATAATCCTGTCTGTCCCATGTGGGCCCAGAATCACCTCGCAAGATATAATGTCGATATTTATTTTCGTGCATGTAGTGGCACGTCAGGCAGACGACCTTGCCGGCAAGGTCACCCTTACCCAGGGGAAGCCAGACCTTTGAGATGTCGTCGGCAGCGTTTTCTGCCGGGACACCGACGGGATGAAGGTGAGAAGGGGTGTGACAGCCAAGGCACAGTTCTATCGAGTTTGTTGGGATCGCGTATTCGGGGGGTTCCTGTTCCAGACCAGAAAGGGTGTGGCACTCATCACAGGAAAAACCGTGCGGGTTTTCAATAAACTCTTCAGTGTGCACAGTTTGTTCTACTCTGTTTGCAAGGTCGAGGTCGCTTAGCGTGCCCGCGGCGAGGCGGCCTCCAGCGGAGAGAAAGAGTAAGAGCCCAAGAAGCAAAACGGCGAGGCATGCCGGCCTCAGCAAACGGTTTTTTGCTGCAGCATATTTTTTCACAACACCACAGATAATCCAGGCGTCTTTCGGCGAAGGCCTTTCAGGTCCCCAATTCATACACCCCCCTCTTGGCTCTGACAGTTTATCCGAAAGGGGAGAATGTTTTCAAATTATAAATCTGAGATCAGAGATTGAAAAACAGGTAACTTGAGAAGACAAGAGCTTTAACGCAGATGGCCGCAGTGAGAGCTATTCAGCCCTTAGCGCTGAGAACCGCGGAGAAAGGCACTTGGCTCAGTGTTTACTAGAAACCAGAAACAGGAAACCTTCTACTTCGACTTACCTGCGATCTTCGCCCAAGAGTCCCTGAGGGGAACGATCCTGTTGAATACGGGGCGCTCAGGTGTATGGTCCTCAGGGTCCGTATAAAAGTAACCTGTCCTCTCAAACTGGAACCTTTCCCCGGGCCCGGCGTTTTCAAGGCTCTTCTCAACCCTTGCCTCAACGACATCCAGTGAGTGGGGATTGATGTGCTGCTTGAAATCCGAATCCTTCCCGCTGTCGGGTGCAGGTTCACTGAAAAGCCGATCATACAGCCTGACTTCGGCAGACAGGGCATGAGAGGCGGAAACCCAGTGGATAGTCCCCTTCACCCTGCGTCCATCGGGAGCATCCCCACCCCTGGTATTGGGATCGTAAGTGCAGTGAATCTCGGTCACTTCTCCTTTATCGTTCTTCTGCGCCTCAACGCAGGTTACCAGATAGGCCCATCTGAGCCTGACTTCCCTTCCGGGGGCCAGCCTGAAGAACTTTTTGGGTGGGTCTTCCATGAAATCGGACCGCTCAATATACAGCTCTCTGGAAAAGGGCACTTTACGATATCCCATTTTTTCAGGTTCGTCAGGGAAGTAGGGCGCCTCGAGTTCTTCCGTCTGCTCTTCAGGGTAGTTGATAATTACCACTTTAATGGGATCAAGAACCCCCATTACACGCGGTGTCGCCGGGTTCAGATCATCCCGGATGGCTTTTTCCAGCAGAGCGACGTCAATAACACTGTTGGCCTTTGCGACTCCGATACGTCCGCAGAAACTCCTGATCGCCTCCGGCGTCACGCCTCTTCGCCTCAAACCGGCAATAGTTGGAAGGCGGGGGTCGTCCCAGCCGGAGACGCGCCTGCCTTCAACCAGCTCTATTAGCTTTCGCTTGCTCATAACCGTAAAGTTGAGGTTCAGGCGGGCGAACTCGATCTGGCGAGGCTTCGATGGCGCCGGGACATTATCAATTATCCAGTCGTAGAGTGGGCGATTGTTCTCGAACTCCAGGGTGCAAAGGGAGTGGGTGATGCCCTCAATGGCGTCAGACAGGCAGTGTGCGAAGTCGTACATGGGGTAGACGCACCATTTGTCGCCGGTACGGTAGTGGGGAGCGTGGCGGATGCGGTAAAGAAGAGGGTCGCGCATCTTCATGTTCGGCGAAGACATGTCTATCTTCGCCCTGAGTACGTGCTCTCCATCGGAGAATTCACCGCTGCGCATGCGGGAAAAAAGATCAAGGTTCTCTTCAGCGCTCCGGCCGCGATCGGGGCTGTCTGTCCCCGGTGCCGTGACGGTACCGCGGTAGGAGCGTATTTCATCTTCTGAAAGGCTGCACACGTATGCTTTTCCGGCCCTGATGAGCCGCACGGCAAAATCATAGAGTTTCTCGAAGTAATCCGAGGCAAAGTAAAGGTGATCTCCCCAATCGTAGCCCAGCCATTTGACGTCATCCTTGATAGCCTCAACGTACTCCATGTCCTCCGTTTCCGGGTTGCTGTCGTCAAAGCGCAGGTGGCATTGCCCTCCGGGAATTTCGCCTGCAAGGCCGAAATTGAGGGTGATGCTCTTGGCATGGCCTATGTGCAGGTGGCCGTTTGGCTCCGGCGGGAACCTTGTCACAACAGTTTTGTGCTTTCCAGATGCAAGGTCATCGGCGGCTATCTGGCGGATGAAATCAAGGCCTGCCGATTTTTTTTCGTTGCTGATCATATGGTTAATGATTATACATGAAATTGGTGAAATTGGGGTCAGGTCCCAGTGTTTTATTCGTGCCTTATGGCATTGATGATCTCATCTAACTTTGACAGGAACCGGGAACGGCTTTTTTTGTCCATGGGAGCCGGCCCCCCCGTGATCTCCCCTGACTGGCGCAGATGATCCTTTAAGGCCCGCATGGCCAGGGCGTCGCCGATCCCCGCTTCCGTAAACTCGCTTCCCCTGGTGCCGAGGACCCTGGCACCGGATCCAATACACCTCGCCGCCAACGGAATATCGCCGGTGATAACAATGTCACCCCGTCCTGCGTGTTCTGCGATCCAGTCATCTGCAGCGTCAAAATCACCGGAAACTACCCGAAGCGTCACCCGTTCATTATGGGGAATTCTCATCCAGCTGTTGGCGACTACACAGACTTTAACAGAGTAACGATCAGCTACCTTGTATGTCTCTTCCTTCACAGGACAGGCGTCGGCGTCGATGTAGATCATAGAAAAAGACCTCTGCGGTTGGACAGGGTTTCTTGTGATTAACCAGGATTTAGAAACTGCATATTAATCGCATGCAGGGAAATACATCTCAAATATTGTGCCCTTGTCGACCTCACTTGAAACCTTGATCATGCCCATATGCTGTTTAATGATCCCAAAGACAACAGATAATCCGAGACCTGTCCCCTTTCCTGGTTCTTTAGTGGTGAAAAAAGGGTCGAAGATCATTTTCTGAGTTTCCTCGTTCATACCACTTCCGTTATCTGAAACTGTTATCTGGACATACCGACCAGGTTGCAATTCATGGTGTTTCAGGCAGAAGGCATCATCCAGTTCAACATTACATGTTTTTATCTCTATTTTACCTCCATCAGGCATAGCATCCCCGGAATTAATGCAAAGGTTCATTAGTATCTGATCGACCTGGCCGGAATCCACCTCTGCCAGCCAAAGGTTCTTTTCAAGCTCAGCCTGAAACTCCACTTTCTTCAGCATTATCTGGCCGAGAAGTTTAACCAGCAACTCCACATTCTGATTCAGATCTTGTGGCTCCAGAACTAATGCTTGCTTTCGGCCGAAAGCTAAAATCTGATGAACCAGTTTTGCAGCTTTTTCATTCAGTTCGCTAAGATATTTAAGCTCCTTCAGGACCGATTTTCCCTCAGAAACATGGGCAATCGCTATATCAGTTATCCCCATGATGGCTGACAGGATATTATTGAAGTCGTGGGCTATTCCCCCGGCCAGATTTCCAAGGTTCTCCATCTTCTGGGACTGTACTAATTCTTGCTGAAGCAGCTTCAGTTCGGTGACATCCCTTACCGACTCTATCATGTGAGTAACCCGGCCCTCCTCGTCCTTCATGGGGGAGGCCATGATCTCCACCCACCTGCTCTTTCCATCCCTGGATTTGTGCTGGTGAAGTGCTTTTGCCGGCTCACCAGTCTCGAAGATATCCCTGTGCAGGCAGTGGTGGTCATCACCCGAACAGGGTTCGCTTATTCCGTGGGACACCTCGTAACAGCGTTTACCGATGACCTCATCCTTTGAGTAACCTGACGTCTGGAGCACGTTGTTGTTCGCATCGGTAATTACGTAATCCCTGTTAATCACAAGGATGTCTTCGTGCAGGTAGTTCAGTAGATCACGATAGTACTTAACGTCTTTTTCTGTCTCTTTCACAAGCAACCATCCTTTGTTGCGCTAACTCCCCCTTAATTTGTCAGGGCACAGTGTCGCTAAATTGGACCAGTAAAGTCAACAGAAGTATTCATTTTTCCTATGAAATTTCTCACCACTTTGTGAACAGGTCAATTATGGGGTCAGGGCAGGTTCACTTGTGGCCTTCCGGCCAGAGGAATGGTCTTGTTCTTATATGGTTATATTTAACACGTTGGACGTTGGACATTGGACCAGGGACACGGTCGG
>CAYVSA010000036.1:14214-20448 GCA_964454175.1 uncultured Pseudomonadota bacterium | reverse complement strand
GCTACATGGAGCTGATCATGAGACACACCATATCCGTAACAGTGGAGAACAAATTCGGCGTGCTTTCAAGGGTCTCGGGACTATTTTCAGGCAGAGGGTTCAATATTGAAAGCCTCTGCGTGGGGCAGACCATTGACCCGGAGATCTCCCGCATGACTATTGTTACCAGGGGAGACGAAAGGATCGTGGAGCAGGTCACTAAACAGCTCCGCAAACTGGTAGACGTCATCAAGGTCACAGACCTGACGAGTACTTCCTTTGTGGACAGGGAAATGATCCTGGCCAAGATCTCCGCTACGGAAAAAAACAAGGCAGAGATCCTGCGCATTAACGAGATATTCCGCGGCAAGATCGTGGATATATCACCGAACTCTTATACCTTCGAGATCACCGGAGACCAGGGCAAGATCGGAGCCTTCATAAAGCTCATCAGGCCCTTCGGTGTAAAGGAGATAGTGAGGTCTGGAAAGATCGCTATCTCCAGGGAAATGTGAACGGGCTGCGGCGATAAGGCTGCTGACCGCGAATTGATGGAAAGGAGAAATGTAACATGAACGTGCTCACTGACAAGGATGTAAAGGGAAAGCCCCTTGCGGGGAAAAAGGTCGCCATCATCGGCTACGGGAGCCAGGGCCACGCCCAGGCGCAGAACCTTGCCGACAGCGGGGTAGATGTGAAAGTCGGTCTGCTGCAAGACGACCCGGGCAGGAAAGCCGCATCCAGGGCGGGCCTGGAGGTTCTTTCTATCGAAGAGGCTTCTGCATGGGCAGATCTGGTGATGCTCCTCGTACCGGACGAGCATCACAAGTCCGTGTTTGAAGGGGCTGTGGCGCCGAATATGAAAAAGCAGAGCACCCTGGCCGTAGCTCACGGGTTCTCCATCCACTTCGGCCAGATAGTAGCTCCGGCCACCATGGACGTAATAATGATCGCACCCAAGGGTCCAGGTCATCTGGTTCGCAGGGAATACACTCAGGGCAGGGGAGTCCCCTCCCTCATAGCTGTGGAGCAGGACGTTTCGGGGAAGGCCAGGCAGACAGCACTTGAGTATGCTGTGGGTATCGGCGCCGGGCGCGTGGGCATACTGGAAACTACCTTCAGCGAGGAGACGGAAACAGACCTCTTCGGTGAGCAGGTAGTGCTGTGCGGCGGTGTCACCAGACTGGTGCTCGCCGGGTACGAGACCCTGGTAGAGGCGGGGTATGCACCTGAGATGGCCTACTTCGAATGCCTGCACGAGCTTAAGCTTATTGTGGATCTCATGTACCAGGGTGGTATTTCAACGATGCGCTACTCCATCAGCAACACTGCCGAATACGGTGATCTGACCAGGGGCGACAGGATAATCGACGAAGACACCGTCGAGGAGATGCGCGACATCCTTGAAGAGATCCAGTCTGGAGAATTCGCCAGGGAATGGATCCTTGAAAATCAGGTTGGCCGTCCGGTTTTCAACTCGCTGAGAAAATCTGCCGCCGAGCACCCCATCGAGGAAGTCGGCCGCAAACTGCGATCCCTCATGCCGTGGCTCAAGGAAGAGTCGGCAGTCAAAGAGGACGAATGATCCACCTCCCCGTGTCCGAGCCGATCTGTTCGGACATGGGGATTCTGCCCGAGGCCGGGGGACCGGCCCGAGCAGAACGTGTCGTTGATGAAAAAACGCTGTAATAGAAGGAGCGTTATGGAGGTCGGATATTGGCGTTGATCGCGTCCGAGGGCAGATTGCCTTCCGCTGTGCTGGCGATAGGTGCAGCGGCCTCCGGAGTATTCGGGCTGACTGTGTTGACGGTAGTGTTAGCCCTGGCGGCAGCTGCTACAGCACTTTTTTTCAGGGATCCTGTACGGTCATCTGACATTGCCCCCGGCGACATCCTTTCACCAGCCGATGGCCGCGTTGTATTCGTGGGAAGAACTGGACGGAGAACACATGCCGGTGATGATTCACTGAGGATCAGCGTTTTCATGAGTGTATTTAACGTCCACGTAAACAGGGTTCCCAGGGACGGGCGCGTTGTGGACGTCAAACACATTTCGGGGGGGTTCAGGATGGCCCACATGGAGAATGCGTCCCTTGAAAACGAGAGGACCGAAATACTCATGGAGGACGGACAGGGCCGCAAAAGCATGATGGTCCAGGTTGCCGGTCTGGTTGCCAGGAGAATTATCTGCAGATTAAAACCTGGCGATGAAGTGATCGCAGGGGAACGTTTCGGCCTGATATGCCTTGGTTCCAGGGTAGACCTTTATCTCCCTGCGGGGACAGAAATAATGGTCAAGCCCGGCGACAAAGTGAGGGCCGGGATCTCAGTTATAGGAGCACTGCTGTGAACCAGGATCACCATCAGCAGAGACAGGGACACAGGGTGGTCTACCTGCTCCCGAATATGGTTACCACCTTCGCCCTTTTTTCGGGGTTCTACTCAATTGTGGCGACCCTTAACGGTGAGTTTGAAAGGGCTTCGGTGGCGATCCTTGCCGCTATGATGTTCGATGCCCTGGACGGCAGGGTTGCCCGGCTCACACGGACAGCATCTCCCTTCGGTGTGCAGTACGACAGTTTGTCAGATATTATCTGCTTCGGCGCCGCACCTGCCCTGCTCATGTACGTGGCGGTTTTAAAACCCCTGGGCAGATTCGGGTGGCTCGGGGCTTTCCTCTACCTGGCATGCGGAGCCCTGAGACTGGCGCGCTTTAACGTCCAGACCCAGCGGGTGGGCCAGAAACATTTTACAGGTCTCCCAATACCAGCGGCAGGGGCCATTGTGGCTTCAGGTATGCTGCTGATCCAGGGGGAAGTAGCGCAGTTCGACCTGTTGAGGATCGCCATGATACCCGGGATCTACATCCTCTCCTTCTTAATGGTGAGCACAGTTCCCTATCCTAGCCTCAAACAGGTCGTTATACCCCGCAAGCGTGCATTCCACGCTCTGGCGGGGGTTGTTCTTATACTGGTGCTGGTTGCCAGCCAACCGGAGATCTTCGTTTTTGCCTTTTTCACCTCATATGCCATTCTCGGACCGGTGATCGGGGGATGGATACTGAGGAAGATCGGCGCGGGAGTTCCAGTGAAAATGGAGAGTTATAACCTGGAAGACGAGGATATCCTGGAAGACAGTGGAGAGGAGGTGGTGGCGCGAAATGGAACTTAGCGAGAGTGACCTTGGTTTGATAAGCTCCGGAAGATGCCCGGTAAAGCGCTCCTGCCTCCCGGCAGAAGATCTGTCGGAAGTAATGCAGGCTGCAGCCGGAAACTTTCCGGTCGTACACGAGTTTTAAAGTTACTGCCAGTCTACGGAGAATTTCCGGGGCCGGAAGGAGGAACAAGGAATGTCTGACAAGATAATTATTTTCGATACTACGTTAAGGGACGGGGAACAGTCCCCTGGAGCCTCAATGAACCTGGAAGAAAAAGTCCAGGTGGCCAGACAGCTCGAACGGCTGAACGTGGATGTTATCGAGGCTGGTTTTCCCATAGCCTCTGAAGGTGACTTCGATGCGGTCAAGGCAGTGGCATCTGTGGTGAAAAAACCACAGGTCGCCGGTCTTTGCAGGGCGAGCAAAAAGGATATTGACAGGGCGTGGGGCGCCCTGCAGGACGCAAAAAACCCGCGGATCCACACTTTTATCGCCACATCGGACATCCACATAAGGCACAAGCTGCAGAAGAAACCCGCCGAGGTGCTCAAGGCGGCAGTTGCTGCTGTTGCCCACGCCGCGGGTTATACACCGAACGTGGAGTTCTCTGCAGAGGACGCCGCCAGGAGCGACGTGTCCTACCTGTGCGAGGTGATCGAAGCGGTGATCGACGCCGGAGCGACTACGGTCAACATACCTGACACAGTGGGATATGCCATACCCGACGAGTTCGGCAGGCTGATCGCTACCGTAAGAGAAAGGGTCAGCAACATTGACAGGGCAGTTGTTTCGGTTCACTGCCACAACGACCTGGGCCTGTCTGTCGCCAACTCTCTGGCAGCAGTTGCAAATGGAGCCAGGCAGGTCGAGTGCACTCTGAACGGGATCGGGGAAAGGGCGGGCAACGCCTCTTTAGAAGAGGTCGTCATGGCCATCAGGACCAGGCGCGACCACCTTAAGGTTCACACTGACATAAAGACCACCGAGATCAACAGGAGCAGCAGACTGGTTTCTTCCATTACGGGGATACTGGTTCAGCAGAACAAAGCCATCGTCGGGGCCAACGCTTTCGCCCACGAGGCAGGTATTCACCAGGACGGCATGCTCAAGGAAAAAACGACTTACGAGATCATGACTCCAGAGTCCGTCGGCATCAAGGAGAGCACTCTGGTGCTGGGAAAACACTCGGGGCGGCACGCTTTCAGGGAGAGGCTGGTCGACCTGGGTATAAAACTGGATAAAGAAGAGCTGGAAAAAGCATTCGTGGCTTTCAAACGCCTGGCCGACAAGAAAAAGACTGTCTACGACGAGGACATCGAGGCGATCATTGCCGACGAGATATTCCGGCTCCCTGACCGGTACAAACTGGTATCCGTTACATTCACAAGCGGTTCAGGGGTGGTGCCGTCAGCAACGGTGGAGATGGAAGTAGACGACAAGATCAAGGTGAAGGCGGAGTTCGGTGATGGTCCGGTGGACGCCGTTTTCAAGGCGATAAAAAAAATAGCCAGGAGCAAGGCAAAACTCATGCGCTTTACTGTCTCGGCGATCACGGGCGGTGCAGATGCCCTCGGCGAGGTGACGGTGAGGATCAGGGAGAACGGAACGACCATCATAGGCCAGGGCGCATCCTCTGACATCATCGTGGCTTCCGCCAGAGCCTTTGTAAATGCCCTGAACAAGCTGGAGTACCGTAAGGGCACACGTGACAGGGATGTGGAGAAACCAACATTGTAAAAACAACCCCAGGTCCCAGGTCCCAGGACCCAGGCTGATCCCTGGGACTTGGGTCCTGGGTCATGGGACTCATATTGAGGTAAACCCATGGGAATGACCATCACAGAAAAGATACTTTCGGCCCATATCGGCCGCGACAGCGTGACTCCCGGTGAGATAATCATGGCCGATGTTGATCTGGCGCTGGGCAACGACATCACAGCTCCTATTGCGATCAAGATACTCAGGGAAAAAGGCATCAAGGAGGTTTTCGACAAGGACAGGATCGCCCTGGTTCCAGACCACTTTGCGCCCAACAAGGACATCGCCTCGGCTGAACAGTGCAAGGTTCTGAGGGAGTTTGCACACGACTACGACATAACACACTACTTCGAGCTTGGAGAAATGGGCGTAGAACACGCTTTACTACCAGAGCAGGGGGTCGTTCTCCCGGGAGACCTTATCGTTGGAGCCGACAGCCACACATGCACTTACGGCGGCCTTGGAGCCTTCTCCACGGGAGTGGGAAGCACCGACCTTGCTGGAGCTATGATCAGCGGCAAGGCGTGGTTCAAGGTGCCCTCTGCGATGAAGTTCAATATCAGCGGAAAGCTCAGGCCGTGGGTGGGAGGCAAGGACCTCATACTCTACATCATCGGCAAGATCGGGGTTGACGGCGCCCTTTACCGGTCCATGGAATTTACGGGAAGTGCAATAGATTCCCTGGGAATGTCAGACAGGCTCTCCATGTGCAACATGGCTATTGAGGCAGGTGCTAAAAACGGGATAATCGCTCCCGACAGCGTCACTGAAAACTATGTGAAGGAAAGGGCCGGGCGTGAGTACACCTTCTACTCTTCGGATCCGGATGCCAGCTACGATGAGGTGATCGATATCGAGGGTGATTCTGTTGAGCTGCAGGTAGCTTTTCCCCACCTTCCCGAGAACGCGAGGCCGGTGGGAGAAGCCGCCGATGTGGCCATCGACCAGGTCATTATCGGGTCCTGTACAAATGGCCGTTACGAGGATCTGGATGTTGCTGCATCAATAATCAGAGGGAAGAAGGTTGCCGATGGGGTCCGTCTCATAGTCATCCCGGCTACGCCCGTTATCTACAGGCGCGCCATGGATGCCGGCCTCTTCACAATTTTCCTCGATGCCGGTGCCGTTATCAGCCCGCCAACCTGTGGGCCCTGTCTGGGCGGCCATATGGGCGTTCTCGCTGAAGGAGAACGGGCCCTGGCGACCACAAACAGGAATTTTGTGGGGAGGATGGGCCATCCAAAGAGCGAGGTTTACCTGGCCGGTCCCGCCGTGGCCGCGGCCAGCGCGGTTGCGGGTACGATCTGCGCGCCGGATGATCTGTAGATCGGGTTCCAGGTT
>CAYVSA010000036.1:0-14114 GCA_964454175.1 uncultured Pseudomonadota bacterium | reverse complement strand
GGGACTACCCTGCGGGACAGGAAATGAATGATTTATTGTATTGGGTGTAAGGAATCAAAGGAGATTAAATGAACGAAGCAAAATTCAAAGGCCGCGCCTGGCGTTTCGGGGACGATGTGGACACGGACGCCATCATCCCGGCGAGGTACCTGAATACATCCGATCCGGGCGAACTGGCAAAACACTGTATGGAAGACGCTGATCCTGATTTTTCCTCCAGGGCTTCTGCCGGGGATATTATCGTTGGCGGAAAGAACTTCGGCTGCGGATCCTCCAGGGAGCACGCACCAATAGCCATCAAAGCGGCAGGTGTGTCCTGCGTGATAGCGGCATCTTTTGCGCGGATCTTCTACCGCAACTCTTTTAACATGGGTCTTCCTATCTTTGAATCTGCCCGGGCCTCAGCAGAGATCACCACCGGTGACGAACTGGAAGTGGACGCTTCATCTGGTGTGATCAGGAATATTACGAGAAGCTCAGAGCACAAGGCAGAACCGTTCCCTCCCTTTATGATGGAGCTTATCGAAGCAGGAGGGCTGATACCCTATGTACTTAAGGAGACCGGTAAATGAGCGCAGGAAACAGCTTTGACGTACTTGTACTGGAAGGCGATGGTATTGGCCCCGAGGTTACAGCCCAGGCAGTGAAAGTGCTTGCTGCAGTCGGCGATATTTTCGGACACGAGTTCAAACTCTCAAAGGCCCTCGTAGGCGGGGCTGCGATCGAAGCAGAGGGTTCTCCGGTGTCAGAGGCGACTATTCAGGCTGCAAGGGAGGCAGATGCGGTACTTCTCGGGGCTGTTGGCGGTCCCAGGTGGGACGACCTGCCCACAGACAAGCGTCCGGAAAAGGGCCTCCTCGCCCTGCGACAGATACTTGATATGTTCGCAAACCTGAGGCCGGCCCAGGTTCACAAACCCCTCGTTGATGCATCTACTCTCCGGCCCGAAGTGGTTTCCGGAATAGACCTCCTGGTTGTGAGGGAGCTGGTATCGGACATCTACTTTGGTGAGCCCAGGGGCAGGCGAACCACCGATGCGGGTCGTGAAGGCTTCAACACCATGTTCTACTCAGAAGGCGAGATCGCCAGGGTGGCGAGGGTGGCCTTTGAAGCTGCCGGCCGAAGACGGGGCAAGGTCATGTCCGTAGACAAAGCTAACGTTCTGGAGGTGAGCGGTCTGTGGCGTGAAGTTGTCCTTGAAGTAGCTGCGGACTTCCCGAATATCGAGCTCAACCACATGTTCGTAGACAACTGCAGCATGCAGCTTATCAGGAACCCGTCCCAATTCGACGTGATCCTCACCGGGAACCTGTTCGGCGACATCCTCTCCGACGAGTCAGCCATGCTGACCGGGTCTATCGGAATGCTGCCATCGGCCAGTCTGGGGGAGCAGTGTGCCATGTATGAGCCGGTCCACGGGAGCGCACCGGATATCGCGGGTGAGGATAAAGCAAATCCACTGGCGACGATCCTTTCTGTTGCCATGATGCTGGAGATAACCTGTGGTGCCGATAAAGCCGCCGAAACCGTCCGGAAGGCTGTGGAAAATGTACTGGAAGATGGCTACCGCACGGGTGACATCATGAGTGAAGGATGCAGTCTGGTCTCCTGCTCAGCCATGGGCGATCTTGTGGCTGAAGGAGTTGGAAAGGTAAGCTGATGAGACCTGTCAGGGTCGGGATCATAGGTCTCGGCACCATCGGCAATGGAACACTCCGGATCCTGAAGGAGAACGGGAACCTTCTGGAGAGCCGCCTTGGCGCGCCCATTAAGGTTGTGCGTGCTGCTGACCTCGATGAGGGCCGTCTCAAGTCCTCGGGCCTGGAGTCGGGAGTCCTGACCACCAAGGCCGAGGATGTGGTGAATGATCCCGAGGTGGAGATAGTCGTGGAACTCATCGGGGGCATTGAGCCGGCCCGAGGCCTCATACTGGAGGCAATGGGAGCTGGCAAGCATGTCGTCACCGCCAACAAGGCCCTCCTTGCTGCTCACTGGTCCGAGATCGTAAGTGCGGCAGAGGACAGACAGGTCGTTCTGGGATTTGAGGGGAGTGTCGCCGGCGGCATCCCGCTGATCAGGACCCTGAAGGTGGGCCTGGTGGCCAACAGGATCAAGTCCGTCACTGGAATAATCAACGGTACGTGCAACTACATATTGACGCGCATGCAACGGGAAAACAAGGAGTTCAGCGAGGTGCTGGAGGAGGCCCAGGAAAAAGGCTACGCAGAATCGGACCCATCTATGGATGTGGAGGGTACTGATGCGGCCCAGAAGCTGTCCATACTGGCTAACCTGTGTTTTAACGCGCCTGTTTCGCCGGGCGTTCTCCCCTATCAGGGGATTTCGAGCATCACGCCTCTGGACCTGGAAATGGCGGATGAGTTCGGCTATTGCGTCAAGCTCATTGCTTCGGCGTCCCGCGTGAAGGAGGGTGTTGAAGCCTGGGTACACCCGACCCTGGTCCCCTATGGCCACCCCCTCAGTGCAGTGGATGGGGTGTTCAATGCAGTTTACGTCCAGGACGATAATCTGGGGCCTTCACTTTACTATGGACGCGGCGCGGGAAGCATGCCCACGGGAAGTGCGGTGGTCGCAGACATAATATCCTGTGCCCGGGACATCCTTTCTGGTGCAGTAGGGCGGGTACCGGTAGCTGGTTTCATGCAGGGTAAAGATAACGGAAAAGAACTATCTCTGGTGGAGAACACCCTGAGTGAGTATTACGTGCGGATAAATGCCCACGACCAGCCGGGGGTTCTCTCATCTGTATCAGGGATCCTCGGAGCCCACGGCATCAGTATAGCCTCAGTGATCCAGAGGGGTAGAGAGGGTGAAGAGGGAAGGGGAGTTCCCCTTTTCATGCTGACACATGAGGCTGCTTTTTCCTCCATGGTGGAGGCTCTCAAGGAAATAGATACAAACGACGCAGTACTGGGCGGCAGTTTTCTCATGCGTATGATCCCGTGGGAAGAGATCACATGAGCAGCAGTTGTAAATACCTGATACTGCTGGGGGACGGTATGGCTGACAGGCCCCTTTCTGACCTTTCCGGCAGGACTCCCCTTGAGGCCGCAAAGACGCCCAATATGGACACAATTTCCTCTGGCGGAGTGCTGGGCCTTGCTCAAACTATCCCGGATGGCATGGTCAAGGGAAGCGACATAGCTAACCTGTCGGTCCTGGGATATGACCCCGCTGCCATATACACGGGCAGGTCCCCCCTGGAGGCGGCCGGGATGGGTGTCAGCATGGCTGCAGACGATGTAGCATTCAGGTGCAACCTCGTTACACTGGGGGTCCGTAATGGAAGCTCCATTATCACCGAAATACCTGCGGACGAACTGAAGCAGGATCTCGTGATGGTTGATTTTGCTGCAGGCCACCCATCCGATGAAGAGGCCAGATCTATCGTTGACACACTGGCTGATGGACTCGCCTCAGAGGGTGTCGAGCTCCACACCGGGGTGTCGTACAGACACCTGCTCGTTTGGAGAGGTGGTAATGAGAACCTCACGGTTGAGGCGCCCCATGACCTTACTGACCGGGCCATTGGTGAGGGCTGGCCCATGGGGCCCGCGTCTGGAAAAGTCATTGGCCTCATGGAAAGAGCTGTGTCACTGCTTGCAGATCACCCCGTGAACAGAGTAAGGAAAAAAAACGGCCGGCCTCCTGTTAACTGCATCTGGCTCTGGGGCCAGGGTAAGCGCCCGCGACTCCCTTCCTTTGCCGAGAGCTACGGCAAAACCGGAGCTATCATCACGGCAGTTGATCTGCTGAAGGGGATAGGCGTGTCTCTGGGCCTGGATGTGATAGATGTCCCCGGCGCAACCGGCTATCTGGACACGGATTACGAGGGTAAAGCGGATGCGGCGCTCAAAGCTCTGGAGAAAGTTGACCTTGTGTACGTTCATGTAGAGGCACCGGATGAGGCGTCTCACGGCGGCTCGCTCCGGGATAAAATACAGGCCATCGAGGATTTTGACTCCATGGTTGTAGGAAGGGTTCTGAAAGGTCTTCCCAGGGCGGGTCGATGCAGGCTGATGGTGCTGCCCGACCACGCCACTCCCCTGGAGATAAAAACACATTCTGATGAGCCTGTTCCCTTTGCGGCGCTGGACACATCCTCGAAGGCGGCGGGCTCCGGATTGGCCTATTCAGAAAGTAACGCTGCGCTCACAGGGATCAAATATCCAAAGGGCCACGAACTCATGGGGAGCCTTATAAACTGGAACTTTAACTTTTGAAGTGTGAGCCGAAAACACTTTTTCAACAAGGACATCAACGGGGGTCGTAATGGCACTGGTAGTCAAAAAGTTCGGTGGAACATCCGTTGCCGATGTGGAAATGATTGGAACGGTCGCCGAACGGATAAAAAGCGGCCGTGACGAAGGAAACGACATTGTAGTTGTTGTTTCGGCCATGGCTGGCGAGACCAACAAACTGGTGGATTTCTGCACATCAATCACCCCCAGGCCGGATCCCAGGGAATACGACGTTGTGGTGTCCACAGGTGAACAGGTAACCATCGGCCTCCTGGCCATGACTCTAAAATCCATGGGTGTGGATGCAGTTTCGATGACGGGGCCTCAGGTTGCGGTTTACACTGACTCAGCCCACGAGAAGGCGCGTATCAGGAAAATAGACAGCGGGACGATCCTGGGGCACCTGAAAGCCGGCAGGGTGGTTGTAATAGCTGGTTTCCAGGGCGTCAACGACGAGGGAGACATAACAACTCTGGGCAGGGGAGGGTCGGATACCTCTGCAGTTGCCATGGCAGCTGCCCTGAACGCGGATGTTTGCGAAATATTCACTGACGTTGAAGGTATCTTTACGACAGACCCCAACCTCGTTCCTTCAGCACGGAAGATAGACAGGATCTCTTATGACGAGATGCTCGAGATGTCCAGTCTTGGCGCAAAAGTCCTGCAGATCAGGTCCGTTGAGTTTGCGAAAAACTATGATGTCCCCATACACGTGCGTTCCACATTTTCAGTCAACGAGGGAACATGGGTGACAAGGGAGGAAAATTCCATGGAGAAGGTAAAGGTTTCGGGAGTGTCCTACGACAAGAATGAGGCGAAAGTGGCTATCCTCCGAGTTCCCGACAAACCTGGCATAGCTGCCAAGATATTCGGTCCCATCGCAGCTGCTAATATCAATGTCGACATGATCATACAGAATATCAGTGTTGATGGCTTCACGGACCTTACTTTTACCGTGACCAAATCGGATCTCACCCGGGCCGTGGACATTATCGAGGAAGTCAGCAAAGACATCGAGGCTCAGGAGATAATTACTGATGACAAGGTGTCCAAGGTCTCCATTGTGGGCACAGGGATGAGAAGCCATTCGGGCATAGCAGCCACCATGTTCGAGGCACTTGCCGGTGAGGGGATCAACATCATGATGATAAGCACCTCCGAGATCAAGGTCTCCTGCATAATTGAGAGCAAGTACACGGAGCTTGCAGTGCGAATCCTGCACGAAACCTTCGACCTGGGCGCTGAAACCGTCTGAGGGTCCATTAACGGAAAAGACAGGCAGGTTATAAAATGGTTGCCAGAAAAAAATCAGCGGGTAGGGAAAAAGTCGTCATATACGATACAACACTCAGGGATGGGACGCAGGCTGAGGAGATCAGCCTTCAGCTTGCCGACAAGGTCACCATTGCCCACAGACTTGATGAGCTTGGAGTTGACTTTATTGAGGGCGGATGGCCCGGTTCCAACCCCAAGGACATGGATTTTTTCGATGAAGCCAAAAGGCTTTCCCTGTCCAACGCCAGGATCGCCGCTTTCGGGTCTACACGCCGAAAAGGGATCAAGGCCGCAGACGATCCCCAGATCCAGGCGCTCCTGAAAGCTGCCGAGGTCGTGACGATCTTCGGCAAGAGCTGGCACCTTCACGTCACCGAGGCGCTGCGGACAACTCTCGAGGAGAACCTCGAGATGATCAACGACTCTGTTGCCTTCCTGAAAGCGAACGCAGATGTGGTGTTTTATGATGCCGAGCACTTCTTTGACGGATATAAGGATAATCCCGATTACGCCATCGATACGCTCAAAGCTGCGGACGAAGCCGGTGCTGATTGTCTCGTCCTGTGCGACACAAATGGCGGCTGCATGCCCGGAGAGATATTGGAGATAGTTAATGCGGTCAATAAACAGCTTCCCGATTCGCAGATCGGTGCCCACATGCACAACGATTCGGAGTGCGCGGTAGCCAATTCCCTCGTGCTCCTGGAACTGGGCGGAAGGCACGTACAGGGCACCATTAACGGCTGGGGTGAGCGGTGCGGCAACGCGAACCTGTGTTCCATAATACCGGCCGTCTCTCTGAAAATGGGACTTACGACCAACATCGGCAGCGAGCAGATGGCCAGGCTGAGGGAGGTGTCCCGCAATATCGCAGAAATAGCCAACATGATACCGTATTCTCACCAGCCCTACGTCGGGCGCAGCGCCTTTGCCCACAAGGGCGGTGTTCATGTTTCAGCTATGCAGAGGAACAGAGAGACCTATGAGCATATCAGGCCGGAAACGGTCGGCAATGCAACGCGAGTCCTCCTCTCCGACCTCTCCGGCAGGAGCAACGTCATATACAAAGCCAGGCAGTTCGGCGTGGAGGTTGATGAGAAAGACCCCGCCATAGCAGAAGTTCTGGAGCAGATAAAGGACCTGGAGAACAGGGGCTTCCTGTACGAATCGGCCGAAGCTTCCTTTGAGCTTCTTCTGAAAAAAGCACTGGGGATGCACCGGCGTTTCTTCGAACTGAAAGGTTTCAGGGTGATCGATGAAAAGAGGCAGTGGGACAAGCCCCCCCTCGCTGAGGCTACGATCATGGTTGTCGTGGATGGGAATACAGAGCACACGGCTGCTGTAGGCCAGGGCCCGGTGGATGCGATGGACGCGGCCCTGAGAAAAGCCCTTACCAAGTTCTACCCGGTTGTGGACGATATCCGGCTCCTCGATTACAAGGTCCGGATTCTGCCAGAGGGCAAGGGAACTGCAGCTGTGACCCGGGTCATCATCGAGTCGGGAGACCAGGATAGTAAGTGGTCGACCGTGGGTGTGTCTGACAACATCATCGAAGCCTCCTGGCAGGCACTGGTTGATTCCATTGAGTACAAGCTTCTCAGAGAGGAAGAGGCGGGGAGGGTTTTGTAGGTAAGGGGGTAAGGGAGTGTCGGGGTGGTGAAGTGGAAAATGGAAATTGGAGCATTAGAAATTAGGGATCATCTCCCAATTAGTTGGTGATATTCAGGTAAGAGATACAAAAAATGCAGGGATCCTGGTTCGATCCCTCGCCTGCCGGTCTTATGCCGGTGTCCAAGGTCCCTGGTCCAAGGTCCAAGGTCAACCATCGATTTGGATATTGGATTATTGACAATTGTTCATGGGACATGGGTCCCGGGACTCCGTTCAAGGCCCTAACCTTCAACCTTCAACTTTCAACCTTCAACTTTCAACTTTTTTTAATAGATGTAGGGTTGTAAACTGACAATTATTCAGTACCTGTTGATTTTCACTTAATACACTTTTAATGCCTGTTTAAAGGTGTGTATCTGTAAAAATCCCCAAAAAATAGAGAAAAATAGCGTATATGGAGCTTGTGAAAAACTTCTCTACTGTTGTTGCCATGATTATACTTGACGAAGTCGAAGTATTGTGCAAAATAGCACAGATCAAGTCCCATATTAAAAAGCTTTAACTTGTGAATAGTTACTCCAGGAGGGGGGGTAATATGACCGACGAAAAGACACGGTTTATTCAACGGGGCCTGTGGCGCAACCCGCTGAGTTACCTCGGTCTGGGTATGTCCGCGCTGACGGCACTTTTCATTGTAGTATTGCTGATAATCGACATGCTTCGAACAACGCACTCACCGTATCTGGGGGTGCTGCTGTTCTTCATCCTGCCAATATTTTTCATGGCAGGATTTTTACTTTTTGCCTGGGGAATGTGGGATGAACACAACAGGCGAAGGAAGCACATTGATGCCGATATTCCCCGATTTCCGATCCTTGACCTCAATCTGGGTGTCCATAGACTGCGGTTCTTTATTTTCGTGGCGACGATGGTCGTAGCGGCGCTCCTCCTGACTGTTATTGCTTATGAGGCATATCATTTCACTGAATCCCTGACCTTCTGCGGCGAACTCTGCCACTCGGTCATGGAGCCCGAGGCCACCGCCTCGCAGAACTCCGCCCACGCCCGTGTGACCTGTGCAAGGTGCCACGTTGGACCAGGGGCCGGGTGGTACGTGAAATCGAAGCTTGCCGGAACGCGGCAGATGTTCGCTGTGCTGCTCAACAGCTACCCTAAACCCATACCTCCCGCGATTCAGCACCTGAGGCCCGCCAGGGAGACGTGCGAGGAGTGTCACTGGCCGGCCAAGTTCTACGGAAGCAAGCTGAGGGTGAAGACCCACTACAGCTTTGACGAGAAAAACACGCCCCATGACATCTCGATGCTCGTAAAGATCGGTGGAGGCGACGATACCGAAGAGGGTGGTTCGGGCATCCACTGGCACATGCTGGCGGAAAAAAATGTCACCTTTGCGGCAGCTGACCCCGGTCTTCAGGTAATTCCCTTCGTCTGGGAGGAGTTTCCCGATGGCAAAGTCATAGAATACAAGCTTCAGGGTTGGGAAGGGGAGCTCGAAGGGGGCCATGAGTCCGAAGACGCACGGCTGGTTGACTGTGTTGTATGCCACAACAGGCCGACGCACAACTACAGGTCACCTCAGGAGAGCATGGACAGGGCCCTTCTTGAAGGCGTCATAGATGTATCATTACCCTATATAAAGAAGATCGGTGTCAACGTCCTGGTAGCAGATTACGAGTCAAGGGAGAGTGCCTACGCTGCTATCGAGAAGAGTATAAAGGACTTCTATAAGAGCAGCTACCCGGAATTGGCAGTGAGCCGCATCAAGGATATCGACAAAGCGGTTGATATGATCAAGCATATCTACAGTAAAAACTTCTTCCCGGACATGAAGGTTTCGTGGAAGGAGTATCCCGATAATATCGGTCATCGTGACTTTCCCGGCTGCTTCAGGTGCCACGACGGCAGGCATGTCAGTGAGGATGGAAAGACAATCAGGCGTGAATGCGTGATCTGCCACACGATGCCCGAGAGGGGACCATCCAAACACTGGGCCGAGGGGTACCCGGAAGGCGAGAACTGGGAATCCTTCCACCCCTGGGACCTGAAGGGAAAACACGCCGAAATGAACTGCAGCAGGTGTCACTCCGGCGGGATACCGCCCTCCAAAGACTGCGGGACCTGTCATGAGGAAAAAGGTGTCGAGGACGGCGGCCATCCTTCTGATATTGGAATGGGTACTTTCGACTGCTACGACTGCCATCTTGACGAGCAGAAAGTCAGACCGGTTATTGACTGTACGGAGTGTCACGATGATCTGACCGGTCTTCATATCGAGGTAGAAGACCACGCCGGGGAGGACTGCACCACCTGTCACGTCAGGCACCGCTGGGTCGTTGACAGTCGGGAGACCTGCTACCAGTGCCACGATGACAAGGAAGACCACAACGCGGGCGATTTCTGCGCTGACTGTCATGAGTTTAATTAGACAAAAGGCCCTTCGATCACGCCTATGGCGTGACTCAGGGCAGGCGACTGGCTATAGGCTGTAAGCTGTAGGCTAGGGGCTATGGGCAAGAGGCAGGGAACATTAGAGCATTGGGAATTGGAGAATAGAGTTTGGTTGACGAGAGAAAGGGCCTCGAGACAAAGGTCGAAGAACTTGCTTCCCAGGTAAGGACTCTCAAGCGTCGTGTGGATGTTCTCGAATCCTCCCCTGGCCTGGCTCAGGGGAAAACAGCTGGTAAGAGTCCTCGGAGCACGCGGGGATCAAGAGAAGCAGACCCCCGAGAGAGACTCTGGACCATGGGGGGCATGACGGCCATCCTGTCCCGCATTGCAACAATCTGTTTTCTCCTGGTTATTGCCCTGATCCTCAGAACACTTACCGACAATGGGTTCGTTGGAATGCAGTTCGGTTCCGTGCTGGGGATCAGCTATGCCTGGATCCTGATCGCCGGGGGCTGGCTTCTTTACAGAAGGTCCAGTCCGGCAGCCCCCATATTTGCCATCAGCGGAGCGCTTCTGCTCTTTACCGTAGTCCTGGAGACTCACGCCCATTTCGGTGCCCTCTCATCACTGACCGCCTATCCCATGCTGATGATAGCAGGAACTGTTCTAACCACTGTCAGCAGGTGGCAGAAAGTAGCGGTGCCGGTGACTGTTGCCGCTCTCGGGATTGTAGTCACTGCACTTCCCCTTGACTTTCCAGACCCGATAATACCCTACCTGTGTCTCGTACTCCTTTTTGTCAATGTTATTACTTACACAGCCCTGAACATTTCCAGGTGCTGGTGGCTGAGGATCTTTGCCTTTTTCGTGACAATATTCGTTATGGGCAGTTGGGCATTCAAGCTCTCCGTTGTCCTGAGACGGGGTGATGATGTTCCTGCAGCGCTTTATATCGGCTGGTTTTTCCCTATCCTCGTGCTTTTCCTGGTTTATTACATTTCCACCGCCCTCCTTTCCACCATCCGGTTCAGGCCTGAAAATGCGCGCCTCTACAACGATCTGCTGCCTACCCTCGCTTCAGTTCTGATATTCATTTTTGCCTGGGTTGTCGCTGCTTCTTCGGGTGGAAGGGTTGTCGTGCTCGGAGCAGCCGGGATCATCCTGTGGGCAGGTTTATCTGCTGTCGCAGTATTTCTGGCCATGCGAACGGAGACAGAAGGCGAGGGTGTTAACAGTTTTGCCTTCCCCGCTGCCTGTCTTTTTGCACTGTCCCTGCCCCTTGTATTCAGTGACGCTTTATTCGCACTGCCGGTAATATCTGCGCTCGGGCTGGGATACCTGATGCTGTCAGGGAAATGGGATAAAGATGCAGTCAGGATCACATCCTATCTGATACAAATTACGGTAATAATCGCTGCTGCGGGCATTGGCGTATTTTCAGTCAAGGGAATGTCATTACCGGTTGGGATGGTTTCCGCAGGTCTTTTCACTGTAGTGACATTCTCGCACTTCAAGCTCAGCCGCAGACGTCCTCCAGCAGCGCAGTCAGGATATTTCGTCCGTTTCGACAAAAGGGACCGAAGTGCCCTGCTTGTCCTTTTCGCCTCCCTCCTTGGCGCCTTTTTCACGGCAAGGACCGGTGTTTACTGGATCCTTTCCGGGATGAAGGGGGACATTGCCAACGCTTTTACCTGCGCTCAGTCCATTATTATCAACCTTGGGGCAGTAGGGCTGATCCTGAAGGCATATTCGAGGAAAGACTACGAGATCAGATCGGTCGCCATACTGGTGACTGTGATCGGAGCCCTGAAGGTATTCCTCATAGACCTGTTAAGCGCCAGCGGTGTGCCACTCGTCCTCTCGGTCCTTTCCTTTGGAATAGCCGCCGCGCTGGGCTCCGTGATCCTCGGGCGCTGGCATCGTAAAGAGAGTTAGGTCTGATATTCTACCTGGTTTATGGTATCGCTTTGCTCCAGTCCTTTGTCGCTTTGCTTCAGTCCCAGGTCCCAAGGCCCAGATCTTTCAGCTTTCTACCTTGAACTTTCAACTTTACCTGGAACCTGGAACTTTATCTGATCCTCTGCCTCTCCACCCAATTTTTTCTTTACAATTAATTTGGTCAAGTTTAAGATACGCACTTTGGAAAATAGGCCTGTATTTTACGGTTGGGCGTGGTAAAACAACTTATCAATTCAACCTTTCTGATACCTACGGCAATGCCGATTATTATCATAATGATTCGGGGAAGGAGCGTTATGAAAAAGTTGTCAGCAGCAGTATACACAGCCATGGCTTTGATCATGGTTGTCTCCTCACCCTCACTGGCCCAGCATGAGAAGGGGAAGTCAGGCGGGAAATCTGAAGTAGCGATCATCAAACACAAGATCCCGGAGTTTTTCGTCACCCCCCCGCCTTTTTCCGAAGACATATTCCCCTGTTCAGACTGCCACGACGATATGGATGTCAATCCAGAGAGACGCGAACTCACCGAGTTTCACGAAGAGATAAAACTTGTCAATCATGACGAGGAGAATAGATGGTGTCTTGACTGCCATAACCCCGACAACAGAGACATGCTCCGTCTTGCTAGCGGCAAACTGATCAGTTTCGAGGAGTCGTATCTCCTTTGCGGTCAGTGCCACGGTACCATATTCAGGGACTGGAAGGCCGGCATCCACGGCAAAAGGACCGGTGAGTGGAACGGCAAGAAGCTCTACAGACTGTGTGTACAGTGTCACTATCCCCATCAGCCGCGCTTCAAGCCTATCAAACCGATGCCGCCACCCATCAAACCCGCATACATAAAGTAGAGGTTCCAATAATATGAAAAAAAAGAGCGATCCACAGCATTGTGGGAACAGACTCAGCAGGCGGTCATTCCTGAAGGGTACAGCCCTGGGTGCGGCCGCACTGTCGGTTCCAGCGAAGGATGCTGCTGCCTCTGTGTGGGAAGCCTTCTTCCAGAAGCACTTCACGGAGATGAATGCCGGGGAGCGTGATGCGGTAATAAAAAGGCTGGAAGGCGAGTACTCGAAAAAATACGGAAAAGAGTTCAAGGTGGGCACCGAAGGCCCGACTCCGGGAGTGCTTTTCGGCTACGGCCTTGATATTTCCAGGTGTATAGGATGCCGAAGATGTGTGTATGCATGCGTAAAGGAAAATAATCAGTCAAGGGACCCCCAGGTCCACTGGATACAGGTGCTCCAGTTCAAGAAGGGCGGCAAGTGGGTTAGTGACCTCGAAAATGCGGACAAGTACTACAATCCTGAAACTGTTCCTGAAGAGGAGCACTTTTACATGCCCACCCAGTGTCAGCAGTGCGAAAAACCGCCCTGCGTCAGAGCTTGTCCCACCCGCGCCACCTGGAAGGAAGACGACGGGATAGTCGTCGTCGATTACAACTGGTGCATCGGCTGCAGATACTGTATGGCTGCCTGCCCATACGGGGCGAGGCATTTCAACTGGGCGGCTCCCAATATATCCGACGAGGAGATCAACACAAACACACACTATCTTGGAAACCGCCCGAGGATGCAGGGTGTAGTTGAAAAGTGCACGTTCTGCATACAGAGGACCAGGAAAGAACACGGGCAGTATCCAGCCTGTGTTGAGATCTGCCCTGTGGGCGCCAGGAAGTTCGGAAACCTTCTGGACCCGAACAGCGAGATCAGGTACTGCATCCAGAACAAGCGCGTTTTCAGGCTCAAGGAAGATGTGGGCACTAATCCCAAATTCTACTACTTCTTCGCAACGTGAGTTAAGGGGTCGCTTATGTTTTATCTGATAAAGAATTTTATGATCACCGCCAGAGAGGTCGTGAAGGGTTCCCGAAATTACTATTTATGGGTGGGATTCCTTTCCACTATCATACTTGTCGGGGCGGGCACTTATGTAATGCAGCTCAAGAATGGCCTCATTGTAACGGCCATGAGGGATCCGGTCTCCTGGGGCCTCTACCTGTCGAACTTCACGTTCCTGGTGGGAGTGGCCGCTGCGGCTGTCCTTCTCGTCATCCCAGCGTATATTTACAATTTCAAGCCCATCAAGGAGATCGTACTTTTCGGTGAGATCATGGCCATCACCGCCATCTCCATGTGCATACTCTTCATCGTTGTGGATATAGGGCGGCCTGAGAGGGCATGGCATCTGCTGCCGTTTTTAGGAACGATGAATTTCCCATCATCGCTGCTGGCCTGGGATGTTATCGTCCTTAACGGATATCTGTTCTTGAACCTGACCATCGTCCTGTACGTAATGTACAGGATAGCCCACAATATGGAATACAGCATGGCGGTCGTTAAGCCCCTGGTGATCATATCGATACCCTGGGCTGTGAGTATCCACACTGTGACGGCCTTCCTGTACAACGGTCTTCCTGCAAGGCCATTCTGGAACGCTTCCATCCTGGCACCGCGATTTTTAGCATCGGCCTTCTGCTCTGGTCCGGCACTGATGATCATTGTCTTTCAGATCATCAGGAAGGTTTCCAAGGTTGATATCGAGAATGCCGCCATCCAGAAGATCGCGGAGCTCATCGCATACGCCATGGGCTTTAAC
>CAYVSA010000035.1:0-20875 GCA_964454175.1 uncultured Pseudomonadota bacterium | reverse complement strand
TCACTACTTAACCACTTCCCAAATAACCCAGCTCCGGTTGGTGCCTGGAACTTTATAGCTGTACGAGTTACCAACATTTTCATCTGCCAGGCTGCTGGACGTATAGATCAGGACTCTACCTTTCGTCTTTAAACTGGGCATTGCCTCATCTATCACCCTTAAAGGCTTGGCGGATGCCCTTGATACAATGAGGTCAAAACCATCTGATTCCGACGGCGCTACAACGCTGAAACGGCCTTCCAGAACTGCTGCCTGCTCAAGCCCAAGGCTTCTGGAAACATGCCTTAAAAAGGCGCACTTTTTACCTGACGACTCAACCAGCACGAGGTCCAGTGATGGAACCGCGATCTTGAGCGCAAGGCCCGGGAATCCGGCGCCGGAACCCAAGTCTGCCACCCTCTCGTCTCCCCGGATAAGGCCGAGGGCAAGTGGAGCAAGTGAGTCCAGAAAGTGAACGCCGAGCCAATCCGGTTCCTTCTTTGAAACCAGGTTGACGTTTTTACTCCATTTTTTTAGTTCTGTGTAATATATTGTGAACCTGGCCAGGCTGGACCCGGCAAGGTCAATGCCCATCGCAAGAGCACGCGTTTTCATTTCAGATTTAAATTTTTTTTTATTCATTCTGCTGCCGATCCGCCTGTTTCATCAGTCTGTAATCTTATTGCTTCGCATCAGCCCCGGGCCCTGGTCTTTTCTCTGTGCCCAGATAGATCATCAGGGCCGAGATCGCGGCAGGTGTAACACCGGGTATCCTGGACGCCTGGCCGAGGTTTGCCGGCCTTACCTGCTCCAGTTTATCCCTTATCTCCCTGGAGATCGCCTTAAGCGCCGCGTAACTGAACTCTTCTGGTATACCAAGGGTCTCCATCCTTCGTATTTTCTCCACCATGGCGCCCTGTCTTCTTATATACCCCTCATATTTTACCTGTATTTCTATCTGGCGGGATACATCCCGGTCCGGATCGGGCTCGAACTCTGGATTGTACCGATTAAGATCAACAGCCTTAACATTCGGCTGCCGAAGTACCTTGGTAAGGCTTGTTCCGCGCTCCGCAAAGCCTGCGCCAAGGTCGACAGATACCCTTTTCTCCACGAGTTCCTTAAGCCCCCTTTGAACCCTTCTGGATTTATCGCGGGTCCTTTCGATCTCGTCGTCATTTATCAACCCCAGCATGTGTCCTTTTTCCATGAGACGCAGGTCGGCATTGTCCTCCCGGAGCAAAAGCCGGTGCTCCGCCCTGGAGGTGAACAGTCTGTAAGGTTCGGTGGTCCCTTTTGTAACCAGATCGTCTATCATCACTCCAATGTAGGCCTCTTCCCTTCCGAGGATGAGGGCCGGGGCCTTCTGTGTATAAAGGGCCGCGTTCACTCCGGCCATGAAACCCTGCGCTGCTGCCTCTTCGTAACCTGAGGTGCCGTTAATCTGCCCCGCGAGGAAAAGGCCAGGTGCTGACTTTACACCCAGGTTCAGGCCGAGCTGTTGAGGCAGGACAAAGTCATATTCAATAGCATAACCCGGTCTCATGATCTGAACTTCCTCCAGGCCGGGGATGGTTCTCAGCATCTTTACCTGTACGTCGATCGGAAGGCTTGTTGACACCCCGTTGGGATAATATTCCCTCGTGTCGAGGCCTTCCGGTTCCAGGAATATGTGGTGTCCGGTTTTGTCGGGGAACCTGACGATCTTGTCTTCTATACTGGGGCAGTACCGGGGCCCTACTCCCTTTATCACACCAGCGTAAAGCGGGGATCGATCCAGCCCGTCCCTTATTGCCTGATGTGTCTTTTCATTGGTCCGTGTTATCCAGCATGGCACCTGCTCTCTATCTATTGTCCCCGTCCTGAAGGAAAACGGTATAGGTTCCGGATCGCCGTACTGCACCGTTGTCTGGTCGAAATTAATCGTTTTTGCATCCAGTCTTGGCGTTGTGCCAGTTTTGAGCCGTCCAACTCGCAGCCCCAGGTCCTTCAGGGCAGCTGTCAACTTCAGTGCAGGAAATTCTCCCGCCCTCCCCGCAGGATGTCTCGTCATGCCAACGTGGATCAGGCCGTTGAGAAACGTACCGGTGGCCAGGACCACAGCGCCTGCAGTAAACTCTTCTCCTGACTGGGTGTAAATACCCTCCACACGGCCTCCAGCCGACAGAAAACCCTCGACCATACCCTGCTTGATGTGCAGGCCCTCCTTACTTTCAAGCAAGGACCTAACCCACGTTTTGTACCTGTACATATCCGCCTGGGCACGAGAGGATCTCACTGCAGGTCCCTTCCGGGTGTTCAGCTGCCTGAACTGAATACCGGTTTCGTCGATAGCCAGGGCCATCAGGCCTCCCATGGCATCAATTTCCTTAACAAGGTGCCCCTTTGCCAGCCCTCCCACCGCGGGATTGCACGACATGTGCGCTATCTGGTCGATGGAGATAGTGAGGAGGAGTGTTGTCATCCCCATACCCGTTGCAGCCCGCGCGGCCTCACAGCCGGCATGGCCGCCTCCGACTACGATCACATCAAAGCTTGTGGGGTGACGAAAGGTTTCCTGTGTCCTTCCCATGCCGGTTTGTTTCACGTGAAACACCCTCGTTTGCTGCAGCTTTTCGGTCCTGTTTTCGCCCTACTGGGGCTGCATTTATTAATTTACAGATCTCCACGAACTCCAGCCTTGTATTACAATTATGTAATTATTCCTGTTTTTGCCAACTGCTCGTACCGCACTGTGTTACCCATTGGAAATATCAACTCATTTTCCTATGCAGAAACTCGAAAAGATCCTGTCCAGGATCTCCTGAGACGTTACGTCTCCAACCAGCTCTCCGAGACTCAAAAGGGCCGCGTCAATGTCCACAGCCAGGAGTTCGGGTGAGGCACTCGAGGAAAGAGACTCTATGGCCCTCCCGCAGGAGGCCAGAGTATCCTCGAGAGCACTTTTTTGCCGAAGTGAAGTCACGACAGCCTCTCCCGAGGGAAGCGAGCTGCCGCAACACTTTTCATAGATGGCTTCCTTCAGCTCTTTCAATCCCTGGCCGGTCTTTGCTGAAACCCTGAGCACGCCATCCTCTCTGGCAGGGGCGGCCTGCGGAAGGTCTGCTTTGTTGACCGCTATAATTCTCTTCCTGTTCTCTGTTTCCCTGAGAAGGCTCATGTCACCGGACCCCGCCTCCCTTGATCCGTCAAGGAGCACTACTATAAGGTCTGCTGAGCGCAGTATCTCCCTGGTCCTCAAGATCCCCTTAACCTCGACAGCGCCAGCGTCATCCCGGACCCCGGCAGTATCCAGTACCCTCAGAACCACCCCTTTAATGTCCACCTGCCCTTCGATAAAATCCCTCGTTGTGCCCGGCATTTCGTGAACAATGGCCCTTTCTTCCTGCAGCAGGGCGTTCAGAAGGCTTGATTTGCCAACGTTAGGCGTTCCCGCTATGGCGACCGACAGCCCCCGGGAAAGAGCAATGCCTACCCCTGAGGTCAGGAGTAGTTCAGCAGCCAGCCCGGCAGACAGGTCAAGGAGCCCTCTGATCGTCCCGGTGTCCGTTTCAGGTACATCCTCGGGAAAGTCTATTGCTGACTCCACCAGGACTTTTGCCTCCACCAGGGCTTCCTTTATTCTCGCTGTCTCGGTGGAAAGGGCCCCGTCAAGCTGCCTGAGCATGACTTTCCTGGCCTCGTCAGTTGCCGCACTCACCAGGGAGGCCACCGACTCTGCCTGGGCAAGATCGAGCCTGCCGTTCATGTAGGCCCTGCGGGTAAACTCTCCCGGGTCCGCCAGCCTGGCGCCTGCATCCACAGCCGCCTGGAGCACCGCGCGCAAAATAACAGCCCCGCCGTGGGTAGTGATCTCTACCGTGTCTTCCCCCGTGTAGGATCTGGGGGCCTGAAAACAGGTAAAGACCGCATGGTCTATGGATTCTGCAGGGTTATCAGGTGGGTGTGTTCTGCCGACGAAAGCCCGGTAGGGAGCAGGTCTGGTACCGGACCACTTTTCAGCTGGCGTAAATATCCGCATGCCCAGGGAGGTCGCGTTTGGACCGGTTACCCTTACCATTCCCACCCCTCCGCCCGGGGGTGTTGAAATTGCGGCAATTGTATCTTCGTGCGGCACTATCCTGGAGAGAAACCGTTTTTACTGCCTGTTCTTTTTTGCCTTTTTCCCGGTTGGCGCTGGCTCCTCTGCAACCTCCTCTTTCTTTTCCTTTAGCATAAAGTACTGATGGCCAATAGTGAGGATATTATTCACTGTCCAGTAGAGGACAAGACCGGAAGGAAGGTTGACGAACAGCGCAGTGAAGACAATCGGCATGAACAACATGATCTGCTGCTGCCTCGGATCACCGGTTGCCGGTGACATCTTCTGCTGGAGGAACATTGTAGCGCCCATCACAATAGGTGTTATGTAAAGCGGGTCTTTTGCAGAGAGGTCGGTTATCCAGAATATAAACGGTGCGTGTCTGAGTTCTATAGCTCCGAGCAGTGCTCTGTAGAGGGCAAAGAACACAGGTATCTGAACGAGGATCGGCAGACAGCCACCTGCCGGATTGACCTTGTGTTCCCGGTACAGACCCATGATCTCCTGGTTGAGTTTTTCCTTGTCCTTCTTGTAGCGATCCCTGAGGGCTTTCATCTGGGGCTGGAGCCTGGACATCTTGCGCATGGACTTGAAGCTGGCGTTAGAAAACGGGATAAAGGCGATCTTGATGATAATGGTGAGTATTATGATCGCGGTACCGTAGTTGCCCACATAGCGGTAGAAATAGTTCAGTAGGACCATGAGGGGCTTGGCAATAAAGGCAAACATGCCCATGTCGATGGTTTCGGTAAGGGACGGGTCCACGGCCTTGAGGGAATCCATTTCCTTGGGGCCCATGTACGTCAGGACCTTCATTTCCACCGCAGTACCAGGATCAAGCTTGAGCTGCTTATACATCCCGATGCCCACCCTCCCGTCGGGCATCTTTCTTACAAAAGCTCTTTCCGAGCCGTTTCTTGGCAGCATGGCAGCCACAAAGTACATGTCCTGGCTGGCGACCCAGTCAGGCACTTCCTCATAGAACTCCGTTCCTGTCAGCTTCTTACCCTTGATCTTCTTTGATTTTCCATCAGTGCGAACAACAGCGCCGGTAAATCCATATCTGCTGGTCATCCGGCTGGCTGATTTCTGGTTCAGTACTTCAAGGCCGGGGGCCCAGTTCAGAGCCAGGCGGCCTGACACCGATTCCGGCCTCCTGTTGGCAACCCTTACCCGTGTGTCAACTGAGTAAGAATCCCCTGAAAAACTGAATGTCTTTGAAAGCTCCAGCCCGTCACTTGTCCTGTACCGGAAAGACACCGAGCCTTTTTGTCCTGTTTCCAGAGACAGGTCGCTGCCCTCAGCCTGGTAAAGCGCTCCGGCAAATCCCAGCGGTCCTCCGACCCCCGTCACCTCAACGGCAAGGGGCAGATCGGTTCCGGAGGGTTCTTTGACAAGCTGTACCCTGGAGGTCGGATCGTTCTTGTCGAGAAGGAACTTTTTAAGAACTACGCTCTTAAGCACTCCGCCCCGGTTTGTCAGTACAGCATTGAAAAAAGGCGTATCTACGGTTATAAGCTTTTCTTCGCTGGCTTCGAGTGCAGCCGACTCTGTCCCGGCTGTCTCTACAAGTTTAACGGCCTCTGTCTCGACCTCGGGTGGGGTCTTTACAGCCTCAGTCTCTACGGCCTGCTGTTTCCGGGCCTCTTCCTGCATAGGGCCGACAAAATACATCTGATAAAAGAAAAGGAAACCGAAGGAGAGCGCTATGGCAAGAAAAAGCCTTTTTGATTGGTCCTGCATCTATATTTCCTTCCGAACACCGTGACCGGGGACGGGGTCCAGCCCGCCCCTGGCCAGGGGATGGCACCGCGCAAGCCTGCTGAAGGTCAGCGCAGTACCTTTAAGGCAGCCGTGTAGTTCGAGCGCTTCAATAGCGTATTCGGAACAAGTTGGCAGAAAGCGGCACGATGCCGGTTTGGCCGGAGACACCCACTTTCTGTAAAAAGAAATTACCCTTATAAACAAATGGTTCAACTTCCTTTTTCCTTTGTGCGGAGTCCCGCGCTTTCTGTCAGAGCGAGATACTCCTTTTCTATCTCTGAAAAATCTGCTGTCCCAGCTGGAACCCTGGCTATTGCAATAATATCGAACCCTGGTTTGATTTCGTGTCTGTTAATTCGCTCTATCTCCCTGATCCGCCTTCGCAGCCTGTTCCTTTTTACAGCGTTGCCCAGCTTTCCTGATACGGTCAGGCCGAACCTTGTAGCGGGCAATCCGTTTTCCATTGATATCAGGATCAGGAGGCGTCCCCTTGCAACCCTGCCCTTTTTCTGAACCCTCAGGTAATCCTGACGGCTGCGAAGGTGCACGGCCCTGGGAAAACCCAGACCTTTAGCCTTACTGGTCAGACGGAAAGGCGCTTTCTGCCCCTGGCTCGTCTCCTCTTCAGAACCAGGCGGCCGGATTTAGTTCTCATGCGCAGTCTGAACCCATGCGTTCTTTTGCGGGATATATTGCTCGGTTGATATGTTCTCTTCAAGGCCCTGCCTCCCGATATTTTTTTCCGGCACTCGCCGGACGCTATGATCCTTATGGATAGCACATTTACCTGTAAACGAAAACGGAACGCAACTATATATCAGAGAAAACCGTGTTGTTCAAGGACATAGTCTGGCAAAGGGCCTGGCATATACTTCTGATTCGCACACCTTGTGTGCTTCGCTGCGGGCAAATAGCAATGCCCTTTTTCCCGGCGCACAGGGAAGGGCCCCCGAAGGGTGTCCCGACTAATTAGTTCAAGTGGCCTCCGATCAACGATTCTACTACATAGTGTATATTGTTAATGATCGAGCACCATTTTCCTGAAAAACATATCTGTTTTTCATCAAACATCGTCAATTTCCCTTGCCCATTTCTGAGACCATCTGTTATACAGAAAGTCACCCCTTTTTCCGGGGTGTCGGGAGAAAGCCAGTCATTCTAACAATCGCTTTCGAGTTTGCCCGGTGGACGAAGCATCAGGAGTGTATCTCCACCGCGGAGTGGATGGTTTAAGTTACCGATAACACTTTTTTTTTTGCTTCTATTCCACAAATCTACAGGTATCGGGAGACAGACCTGCCAGTACCGCCTTTGAGGCCCTTAACCTGTTGTTTTTAAAATATAATTTGACCTTTCCACACCTGTGGAATACCCTGTGTGTAAATACGGGGGGCATGTGCATCCCCCCACCGGTGCGAACTCACTGTAAAGAAACGGAAAATGCCTGCTGCCGACCTGTGGAATAGAGTTCTTGACTCCCTCAAAGACGAGGTAAACACCCACATATACAACACGTGGTTCGGTCCCCTTGAACCAAGGAAAGTCAACGGCGAAACCCTGATCCTTGAAGCGCCCGACTCCTTTATCCGTGACTGGATAGAGGAGAACTACATGACCACGCTCACCAGGATCATCCAGTCCCTTTCCGGCGGCAGCATGGGAATAAAAATAATTATTGGTGATGGTACTGTTTCTGAATCTGTCTCCGCGCCCGCGCCCGTCCCTCCAACGGCAAACACTACAGAAGGGGCGATCAAACACCCTGCAGCGAATCACCAGGAAAACCACGGGCACCACAACGGGAACAGAAGCCTTAATCCCAAATACACGTTCGGCTCTTTTGTTGTTGGTTCGTCAAACCAGTTTGCTCACGCCGCTTCAATGGCCGTGGCAGAGAACCCTGCAAGATCTTACAACCCTCTTTTTATCTACGGAGGTGTTGGCCTTGGAAAAACCCACCTCATGCATGCCATTGGTCATTTTGTACAACAACAGAACCGCTCTGCAAAGCTCTGTTATCTTTCGTCAGAAAGGTTCATGAACGACCTTATAAATTCTCTTCGCTTTGACAGGATGGTTCAGTTCAGGGAGATGTATCGCAACATGGATGTCCTTCTGGTTGACGATATCCAGTTCATAGCAGGCAAGGAAAGAACACAGGAAGAATTCTTTCACACCTTCAACACTCTCTTTGACTCCCACAAACAGATAGTGGTCTCCTCTGACAAGTTTCCGAGGGAGATACCGGACCTGGAGGAACGCTTAAGGTCCCGTTTTGAGTGGGGTCTTGTGGCAGACATTCAGCCCCCGGACCTGGAGACAAAGGTGGCCATCCTTGAAAAGAAGGCCGAACTCTCCGGGATCTCTCTTCCAAAAGATGTGTCCCTTTTCCTGGCAGAGAACACAACTTCGAATATCCGGGAGTTGGAAGGTTATTTGCTGCGCATCATTGCATTCGCTACGATAAAAAAAGCCAGGCTGGTTACAATGGGGTTGGTCCAGGAGTCACTCAAAAACTTTCTGGAACAGAAAAAAAGGATCATAACAGTAGACCAGATACAAAAAGAGGTCGCCTCTTTCTACAACCTGAAGGTCAGCGACCTGAAGTCAAAGAAAAAACACAAAACCTTTATCCTGCCCCGTCATGGCGCAATGTATCTGACGCGACAACTAACTGATCTTTCCCTTCCGGAGATCGGCAGGCACTTCGGTGGAAGGGATCACACGACGGTAATTCACGCCCTTCAAAAAGTTGAAAATATCCTTTCAAACGACACAGATTACAATAAAACCATAGATTCGCTAACGAAAAAAATTGAAGAAGTATAAGCTCTGTGCACCGCTCTATGCTGTGAAATATCCTGTTTGGTGAAAACCTGTTCTTAACCTATTGGAATAATCTCTTGAAAAGTCTGTGGAAAACTTTTTCGGGAGCAAGGCTGTGGAATGTTTTCAGAATCTCCACAGATCCTCCCACAGACGCCCCCACAGTAGTTGTTTTTAACTATTAAGTATTTACAGCCCTTTCCACTGAACACACAGTTACTTCTTTACCTACTACTATATTTTAATTATAATCATAGAAGTGTTAAGTAGTACTTAACGGTGGTGTATTTACCCCGGAAAAAACATCAATATCCGTTCGTATACGAAGAGGTAATAGCGGGAGCTTTATCTTTCTCTGGAAAAACAGGTAATATCTCACCAGGTTGACGTTTTCCTGGTTTTTTGATGGCCTGTTTTGTCGGCGAAAAGAACAGGTTAACAGAACAGGAGGTCAGTTGTGCTAGCTTTCTCTGTGAACAGGGAAGAATTTCTCCAGGGACTCTCACGGGTTCAAAATATTGTGGAGAGAAAGAACACGGTACCCATTCTGAGTAACGTTCTTATTGACGGTACTGGTGAAAAGCTCAAACTACAGGCGACGGACATGGAAGTTGGTCTCAGCGGTTTTATGAATGCGGCGACAAAAAGCGAGGGGGCCGTAACAGTATCAGCAAGAAAACTTTTCGAGATCATCAAGGAACTGCCCGCAGAATCCGAAATAACGGTCCAGGTTAACGAAGACAACACATCCCAGATCACATGCGGGACATCTAACTTCGAGCTTAAGGGGCTGCCGGCCCAGGACTTTCCAAGTCTTCCCGGCTACGACCAGGCTAACCTCTTTTCTCTGGACGCTACCGTTTTTAAGGAGATGATAAAAAAGACCATTTACGCCGCCTCTACGGACGAGACCAGGTACAATCTGACTGGTATTCTTTTCTCCATGGAAGAAGAGTCGGGCCAGAGCCGCGTCAGGATGGTCGCTACCGACGGGCACAGGCTTGCCATGGTTGTACGCAAAGCAGACGGGAAAATAAGACCAGGCGAGAGTGTTGTCATACCCAGAAAGTCTCTTAACGAGGTCAAGCGGCTCCTGGACGAAGGTGATGGAACTATTGATCTCGACTTTGGCAAGCAGCACGGTATATTCAAAAAAGATTCCGTTGTTCTGACAACCAGGTTGATAGACATGTCTTTCCCGAGCTATCAACAGGTGATCCCTCAGGGTGAGATGTCTGAAGCAGTTATCTCAAGAGCCTCCCTCGTGGCTGCCATCAGGAGGGTTTCACTGTTGTCGTCGGAGAGATCCAGGGCGGTGAGGTTTGCCTTCAGTGAGGGCGAGCTGACTGTTCACACAACCAACCCGGACCTCGGAGCTGCTACGGAGTCGGTGCAGATTCAATATGGCGGCGAGGAGGTTGAAATAACTTTTAACGCCAAATATATGCTGGATACTCTCGGGACGATGGACAGTGAGGAAATTTCCCTCGGACTGTCCGACGAATTGAGTCCCTGCCTGATAACCCAGAAAAGCGATCCGGACTACATAGCGGTTATCATGCCCATGCGCGTCTGACAATGAAGCTCCTCTGGACCGAACTGAATAATTTCAGGAACCTTAAGGGGCAGAAAGTAAATTTGCATCCTCGTTTCAACCTGCTTGTGGGACGAAACGGACAGGGCAAGTCCAATTTTCTGGAAGCAGTGGGTTATTTAGGCACCCTCAAGTCATTCAGGTCCGCTACAAGGTCGGAGATGATACAACGGGGTGCCGATGTCTGCAGGGTATCTGGAAAATTTATAAACGGAACTTCGGACTGGCTTGCTTCTTTTGCGTTAGCTCCGGATGGACGCAGCCAGTTCGTAGACGATAAAAAAATTATATCTCCGGAAGAATATCTCAGGTGGTCCGGGGTTGTAAGTTTTGTACCCGAGGACGTATCGTTAGTCTCCGGTAGTCCCGCAGGCAGAAGAAGAGCCCTGGACCGGGCAGTGTTTCAGTGGGTGGATGGATATTCTGCTGAATACCGGAGGTTTCTGAGGGTTCTGAAGAACAGAAACGCCCTGTTGAGGAGCAGGGCCGGCACCAGACAGGAACTGGACAGCTGGTCGAGCGAGCTTGCAAAAGCAGCAGCGCCGGTAGTGCGCAGGAGGGTCGAGATCCTGGAGGCATTGGAGCCGTACCTGAAACAAACAGGCGCGCAACTTGACCTTGACGGCAACCTGACCTTGCAGTACCTTCCAACATCCCGACCTGGCGCCACCTCTGTGCAAGAGGCAGCAGCGGCAGTTTTAGAAAGTCTGACGAAGGCCGAAGGAACCGACAGGAAAGCCGGACACACCACCGTTGGACCCCACAGAGATGATGTTGTATTTAACCTGGCCGGTAACTCTCTGGCCCGATACGGTTCCCAGGGGCAGAAACGAAGTGCTGTGCTGGCGTTTAAGCTCTCTGTTGCGCAGGTACTTCAGGAATCGCGAGGATCGTTTCCATTGATACTTCTGGATGATGTTGCTTCAGAGCTCGACGAGACAAGGAGAAAGGCCCTGGCAAAAATGATCACCGACATAAAGGCGCAGTTTGTTGTCACCACAACAGGTGATGATTATATGTTCCTGTCAGAAAAAGAGGGCTATGTAATGTCAGTGGAGAACGGAATGGTCAGAAGGGTCAGTGAACAAGGAGGGCAGGATATTGCCTGATAATGATCCGGCGAACAAGGCCCAGGGCAAGGAACAAAAAGCCACTGCCGCAAAGAAAAAGAAGCCTGCGGTACGGAAAAAAACCAGCACTGGAAAAGGGACCAGGGCTTACATGGCCAGCGAGATCAAAGTGCTCGAGGGCCTTGAGGCAGTGCAGCGCAGACCGGCTATGTACATCGGTAACACCTCTACCGAGGGCCTGCATCACCTGGTGTACGAGGTTGTTGATAACAGTATCGATGAGGCAATGGCAGGGTACTGCGACCGGATCCTGGTCACTGTAAGGGCCGACAACAGCGTGGTGGTGGAAGACAACGGCCGCGGTATCCCGGTGGATCGTCACAAGGAGGCTAAAAAACCCGCCGCCGAAGTGGTAATGACCACACTCCATGCCGGAGGCAAGTTTGAAAACTCCGCATACAAAGTCTCCGGCGGACTCCACGGCGTTGGGGTGTCGGTAGTTAACGCCCTGTCGGAGAAGCTCGAGCTTGAGATCAGACGCGAGGGCAAGGTCTACCGTCAGTCCTACGAGCGCGGCAAACCCACCGGCAAGCTGGAATCCATCGGGAAAACCCGAAAAAATGGAACCAAGATAACCTTTTTGCCGGACCATGAAGTCTTCGAAACAACGGAATTTTCTTTTGACATCCTTTCCAAGCGGCTCAGGGAGTTGTCATTCCTGAATGCCGGGATCCACATCAGCATTGTGGACGAGCGGGAAGACAGGAAGAACGACTTCCAGTACAAGGGCGGGATCATTTCTTTCGTAGAGCATCTGAACAGGAACAGGACGGCAATTCACAAAAAGCCCGTTTCCATAACAGGCAGCAAGGAAGACGTATCTGTTGACATCGCCTTTCAGTATAATGACGGCTATGCGGAAAACCTTTTTTCCTTTGCCAACAACATCAACACTCACGAGGGCGGCAGTCACCTTGTGGGTTTCAAGGCGGCCCTGACCCGAACTGTCAACAATTACGCCTCATCTAACAACCTTCTGAAAAACATTAAGAACAGTCTGACCGGCGACGATATCAGAGAAGGCCTGACAGCGGTTATCTCCGTGAAGCTCCCAAACCCGCAGTTCGAGGGCCAGACGAAAATGAAGCTGGGAAACAGCGAGATCAAGGGACTTGTCGAAACACAGGTTAATGAGGGCCTGTCGAGCTTCATGGAGGAAAATCCAACGGTTGCGCGAAAAATAGTCGCCAAGGCCAGCGAAGCCGCGCGGGCCAGGGACGCAGCCAGAAAAGCCAAGGAACTCACGCGAAGAAAAGGAGCACTTGAGATCTCGGACCTTCCCGGCAAGCTCGCCGATTGCCAGGCAAAGGATCCCGCTCTGGCAGAGCTGTTCCTGGTGGAGGGTGATTCTGCGGGAGGATCGGCCAAGCAGGGCAGAGACCGCAGAACCCAGGCCATACTCCCCCTCAGAGGCAAGATATTAAATGTTGAAAAAGCCCGCTTCGACAAGGTGCTGTCCAACCAGGAGATCCGCACCATTATAACAGCACTTGGCTCAGGGGTGGGGGTCGATGATTTTGATCCCGCAAAACTCAGGTACCACAAAACAATAATCATGACGGATGCCGACGTTGACGGATCACACATTAGAACACTGCTTTTGACCTTCTTTTACCGCCAGATGAGAGAACTGGTGGAGAGAGGCTACCTGTATATCGCCCAGCCTCCCCTATTCAGGATCAAGAAGGGAAAAGAAGAACGCTACCTGCAGGATGAGCACGATATGAAAAAGTTCCTCATAGAAATGGGCGTTAAAAACCTGACCCTTTCGTCCGCCGCCAACGGTGAAAGGCTTGAGGGCAAAACCCTTCTGGACACTATTAACCGCGCAGTCAGGTATGCCGAGATCATGGAAAGATTTGAAAGCCGACGTATTGATGCAAGGGTCCTTTCCGTTATGTCAATGGAAGGTCTTCTGGCAGATATTCTCAAGGACAGGAAAAAACTGGGTCGCGCGCTGAACAACGTTCAGACTTATGTCAAGGAGGTCTATCCCGAGATAACCCCCATGGAGGTTGAATTGTTAGAGGATGAGGAACACTCCTGTACTGTAGCGAAGATCAAGACGAGGAGGAATGGTTCCGTGTGGGTCACGACCGTCAACCCGGAGCTACTCACCAGGCCCAAATATCAGGAGATGCTGCGGATCGGCCGAAGTTTGAAAACTCTGGGAGATGAGGTGGTCCTGACTGAAGACGGTGAAGATGTTTTAAGTACCCGCAGGATAGACGAGCTTGTTTCCTTCGTGCTTGACCGGGGCAAGAAGGGGGTTACCATGCAGCGGTATAAGGGCCTCGGCGAGATGAACCCCGAGCAGCTGTGGAAGACGACCATGAACCCGGAAAAACGATCACTTATAAGGATTTCCATTGAAGATGCAGTGCAGGCAGATGAGATCTTCACTATCCTGATGGGAGACACCGTGGAACCCCGAAGGGAGTTTATCGAAACCAACGCCCTCAACGTCAGGAACCTGGATATATGAGTGATCTGATACAGCAGATAAATGCTCCCATAAAACAAAGAAACATCGAAGAGGAGATGAAGAGCTCCTACATGGATTACGCTATGAGCGTGATCGTGGGCAGGGCCCTGCCGGATGTTCGTGACGGGCTGAAGCCGGTTCACCGCCGCACTCTGTTTGCAATGCAGGACCTGAATAACGTACACAACAAGCCCTTTAAAAAGTCGGCGCGCATAGTTGGTGATGTCATCGGCAAGTACCACCCTCATGGCGATACGGCCGTTTACGATACCATAGTCCGTATGGCACAGCCTTTTTCGCTCAGGTACCCCCTTGTAGACGGCCAGGGCAACTTCGGTTCCATTGACGGTGATGCGGCGGCCGCAATGCGCTACACCGAGATCCGGATGGAAAGGCTGACAAGTGAACTCCTCCAGGATATCGAGAAAGAAACAGTAGCTTTTGGGCCTAACTACGACGAAACCCTTGCGGAGCCCCTTGTTCTCCCCGCAAGGTTCCCCAACCTGCTGGCAAACGGGACCTCCGGGATCGCAGTGGGGATGGCGACCAATATCCCGCCCCACAACCTCAATGAACTGGTTGATGCCTGTATCCTGCTCATCGAAAACCCGGACGCAACAATAAAGGACATCTTGCAAATAGTCCCGGGGCCCGATTTCCCTACCGGAGGCTTTATTTACGGGACCAGAGGTATTGTGGATGCCTACAATACAGGGCGAGGCCACATACAGGTGCGAGCCAGAGCAGTCATCGAAAGGCAGACAAAAGGCAAAACCAGAATAGTTATTACGGAACTACCCTACCAGGTCAATAAAGCCAAACTGGCAGAAAAGATCGCAGACCTGGTTAAAGAAAAGAGGCTGGAAGGCATTTCAGACCTCAGAGATGAATCTGACCGCGACGGGATGAGGCTCGTTGTTGAGCTGAAGAGGGACGAGATCGCCGAAGTGATCCTGAATCAGCTCTACTCCATGACCCAGATGAAAACAACCTTCGGCGTCCAGATGCTGGCCATCCACAGGAATCAGCCCCTGCTCGCCGACATGAAAACCTTCCTCGGGCACTTTATTGACTTCAGGGTAGAGGTCGTTACACGAAGGACGCGTTTTGATCTGATCAAAGCAGAAGAACGGGCCCACATACTGGAAGGGCTCAAAATAGCCCTGGATAATATTGACGCTGTAATAAATCTCATAAAGAAGTCGCCCGATGTGTCTTCCGCCAGAACGGGCCTGATCAAGAAGTTCGGACTCAGCGAAAGACAGGCCGTGGCCATCCTTGAAATGCGCCTTTCGCGACTGACCGGGCTCGAACGAGAGAAGATTGAAGAAGAATTAAAGGTGATAAAAAAGGAGATAAAACGCCTGAAAGGGATCCTGGCGGACGAAAAAAAACTCTATGCGGTGATCGTCGAGGAACTGACTGAGATAAAGGACAGATACGGAGATGAAAGGCGCACCGAGATCATAAAGGAAACAGGAGAACTGTCCCTTGAAGACCTGATAGTCGACGAGGAGATGCTTGTAACCGTTTCACACGAGAGCTACCTGAAAAGGACGCCCACGAACCTCTACCGGAGCCAGCACCGGGGGGGCAAGGGTCTGACGGGTATGTCCATGAAGGATAAGGATTTTGCCGAGCACATTTTCGTTGCGACCAATCATAACTATATCCTTTTCTTTACGGACCAGGGCCGCATTCACTGGCTCAAGGTCCACGAACTGCCCCAGCTTGGAAGGGCGGCAAGGGGTAAGCCGATAGTCAACCTGCTGAACCTCCAGGAGATGGAGCAGGTTACGGCGTTCCTGCCCATAAAAGAGTTTTCTGAGGATCTTTTTGTTGTAATGGGCACGGAAAAAGGTGTTGTTAAAAAGACAGCCCTCTCTGCCTTTGCCAATCCACGCTCTTCCGGGATCATCGCCATATCGCTCGACAAACAAGACCGCCTCTTAACAACTGCGATAACTGACGGCACCAAAGACCTGCTCATCTCAACAGTCAAAGGGCAGGGCATCAGATTCAAAGAGGCGGATGCCAGGCCGATGGGCAGGACGGCCCGGGGGGTCAGGGGGATCAGGCTCGGAAAGGGCGACAAGGCGATCGGCATGGAGGTAGTGAACGATACTGCCTACCTGCTGACCGTAACCGACAAAGGTTTCGGCAAGCGTACACCCATGAAAGACTACAACCCCATCAACAGGGGTGGTAAGGGTGTGCGTTCTGTCAAGGTGAACCCCAAGGTAGGAAGCCTTGTGGGCATCCTCCAGGTTGGCTCTGAGGAGGAGATCATGGTTATTACCGATGCGGGACGTCTTATACGTATGCCTGTTAAAGACATCTCCGTATATGGACGCAATTCCCAGGGGGTCAAGCTCATAGACCTGACCGACTCCGATGAAAAGGTGGTTTCGGTGGCCCTCATCCAGGAGCCCGAAGTGGCTGTGGAAGGAAGCGATTGAAGAGAACCTGCTCAAGAGTCCTTCTTCTGATCGCCTGTCTGACATTATTAACTTCCTGCACCGGCAGGAAGGAAGCGGAACTTTTCACTCGCGCAATGATTGCTCTTGACGGCAATCAGCCTGGTGTAGCCGTCTCAATACTCACCGACATCCTCGTAAAACACCCCAAATCCAGACAGGTGGAAGAAGCCCTTTATCAGAGGGCTCTTATCTATTCTCTTTATATGAGTAAATATATGGATGCAGTCAATGACTACAGTGAGCTGTTAAAGCGTTTTCCGGAAGGGAAAAGGGCGATGGAGGCCCAGGAACATGTGGCGCGAATATATGAATTCAAGTTGGACAACTGCGGCAAAGCCATAGTTGAGTACAATAAGCTTATTACTGGCTTCAGTACGGTTGTGGGCGATGATCAGTATCAGTTCAGGATCGCTGAATGCTACTATAAACTTCTGAAACTGGACCAGGCAAAGGTTGAATACAGGACACTTATCGAACAATATCCTGCCTCGGATCTGGTGGACGATGCCTACTTTCAGCTTGCGGGGATAATGCAGTCAAAGGGGCAGCTAACAGAAGCCGAAAATGCCTGGAGAACCTTTCTCCTCCGCTATCCGGATGGAGATCTTTTCCTGGACGCGAAATTCAACCTTGCCGGAACCCTGGAAGAGGAAGAAAAGCTGGAGGAGGCCCTCGGCCTCTATCAGGAGGTCTTTGAAAAATACGACAACAAGGAGATGGTTTCCTGGCGGATCGAAAAGGTACGGGATCGGATCAAATCGCGGGGGAGGTAGGGGTAGTGAAAAAACCCCTTGCACTCTTTAATTGTTTAGCGTATACAGACTCTCGCCGATGGGATTTGCCACGGTATCATGTTTGTAGGTACGGATAAGCTTTGTTGAGGATGATCTGAAGGTCCCGCGCTTTATGTTCCGGGGCCTTTTGTTTTGTGAATCAGAATTGCTGTTCCGGAAAACTACAAAGAACAGAACAAAGGAGAAGTAACATGGCAGAAGGAACAGTAAAGTGGTTTAACGAGGCAAAAGGTTTTGGATTCATCGAGCAGGCAGAAGGCCCTGATGTATTCGTTCATTTTTCAGCTATCAAGGCTGAGGGTTTCAAGACCCTGGACGAGGGTCAGCGCGTAACCTTTGATGTAGAGGACGGCCCCAAGGGCCCCCAGGCCAATAACGTCGAAAGCGCTTAAATTAAACTACTGACAGACAAAAAGCTCCGGGGCATCTATTGCCTCGGAGCTTTTTTTGCGTCTGGACTCCGCAGATCGCCGACCTTCAGTTCCTGATCCAACGACCCCCTTCCCATTGCTTCCTCCATACACTATCATGAACGCACCATGGACTTTTACGTGCCCCTTGGTATCGCCCTGCTCGTCACCGGAATAGGGGTTTTTTGCGCACTTTTTCCCCGGGTGGTCGTCAGGATGGTTTGCCGACATGCATCCTCTTATATGAAAGAGGATCTGAGTGTCGAACCGGTCTATGTTTACATGTTCCGCTTCTACGGCCTGGCAGCGGTTGGGCTGGGACTCTATGCGCTGTACCAGGTCCTCACCTGACGCGGGGCTGATCTCCCTGGTGTGAAAACGCCATAAATAACGACTGGAGTCCGATATGTTGAGAAATGCAGCACTGGCTATTATGGTTCTATTCCTGGTTCCGGCAGCTGCGGCTGCCGACAACTGGCAGGCATTCAGCAAGTATGCTGACGGGTTCTATTTCCTGGACGCGCAGGGCTTTGACCGCCTGACTTGCAGGGTTGTTATGCCGGAACTTGGCGATGCTCTGACAGAAGCCCGCAACAGGTCGCAGGCCTCAGGGGGGGCCATAGCGATAAAGGAGAACCTTCAGGATTTTATTATGGTTTATTCCCCCGGGCAGGGGCTCGATGTAAAAAAACCGGACCTGCGGGTTGAAGTACCTGAACAGATAACCGGACCCGCAAGGGAGCGGATCAGAGCGGGAGCTGGAATGATGGAAAACGGATTCAGGCAGGCCATAGACGGAGCAGCTATGATACTGGAGGGCATATTTTCCTCCTACACCAGGCCGAAAGAACCGGACTACAAAGTCCTGGAGTTCCATACCGAGGCAGACAGGGCCTTCTTTCAGTATGTGTACCAGGGCCAGACCATGGACACCGTGTGCGACGAAACAAGCTGCGAAAGAACACAGCTGCAATCCGATGTTGATACGAAAATAAGAGAGCGCTATGGTAAAAGAAAAGGTAAAAAAGTCATTCAGAACCTGGAAGCTGATATCATTTCACTGAGAAACACCATAAAGACGAACATGTCGGTAAGTTATCAGGAAATACAGGGTGTAGTGATCCCGGAAAGCATCACCGGTTCAACACAGGTTTCCTCTCCGACGCTGAACATGACTGGCAACGTTAATGTCTTGCTTACAGACTGCAGAACAGAATAACTCAGGCTGCTATACTTGAACAGGCAGGATGGCTGTTGATGTGATCAGGTTTTATCTGTACAGGGCGCGATCATTTCGGCCACTACCTACACAGTGGCTCCAATGGAGGAGACACCCGCGACCTGAAGATCAGGCTGAAGCCTGAAAGGCCCCCTGGAAAGCCTACCTGGTGTGTGTGGGAAAGACAAGCTGGCCGCCGTTGTACCCCATCAGCATCACTATAGGACCTGCAAGCAGTACGAGGCCGTAATAGACGGTCCCCATCCCCGACTTATCTACAGACCCGGAAAATCTGAGGGCGAGGGCGGCCACCTCAATAATGACGAGCAGAACGGAGAGCACTATGAGGTTCCTCACCCTGAATGAACGCACCAGCCTGTAATTCACCCACCAGGTAAAAAAGCCCGTACCGACGGTAAGCGGCGTGAAGAGGGCACCGAGTATGAGCATAACAAAGGAAAGCTCCTCAAAATCAAGACCGAGCGCCCCAGGAGCCAGAAGGTGTAACACCATGAAGAGAGAGGCAGCCACGATGAAGGCTATGGGAAAGTGTACAGTAGGAGGGTGAATGTGCCGCCTAAGGACAGGGAGTTTGCGCAGGAGAAAGTTTACCGGTCCCGGGAGCCCGACCCTGAAGGGGTCATCAATCAGTACTCCAACTTGCTCGACGCCTTCCCTTTCGAAAACGTCCGTGCCGTGGGGAGCGCTTCCCAGCTGGTCGGTCAGATCGGTGCCTGCGGCGTGCCTGTTAAGGTGGGTTCCGGTGCGCCAGAAAGAACTGCCGGTGACGTCGTAGACCTTGCCCCCGAAGGCAATATAGACAGGGCTGCCTTCCTCACCGTTGAAGCTGGCCAGTTCCCTGAGAGTGAATTCCCTGACCTGGTTCATACTAGCCCTCCTGAAAGGTAAACAGGTTTGAAGCTGCCTGATACAGGCTCTTATTAAAAATACCCGATTGGAGGACAACATGCCATATGTAAACGTCAAGATAACCAGAGAGGGCGCTACACAAGACCAGAAAAAGATGCTGATAAAGGGCATAACAGGGCTTCTTGTGGAGATCCTTGGCAAAAACCCCGCTACCACCGTCGTTGTAATAGAGGAAGTGGAAACGGATAATTGGGGCATCGGGGGCAATACAGTGACCGAGCTGAGAAATAGGTGACTGGACATTGTCCCGGGCCCAACGACCCAAGTCCCAGGCTTGACAAGAACGAACGGTCGTGCTATTTGTTGGGACAGAAACAATAAAATCCCGCTTGGGGTAATCGGAGAGACCATGTCCAAGGGCGCACGTACAAGAGAGAAGATACTTTCAAAAGCTGTGAATCTTGCCAGTGTCACGGGCCTTGAGGACCTCACCATAGGAAAACTTGCCAAGGCCACCAGGCTTTCGAAGAGTGGGCTGTTTGCGCATTTCAAATCAAAAAAAAGCCTGCAGAAGCAAGTGGTTCAAAGGGTTGAAGACCTTTTCGTAGAGCAGGTTATGAACCCTGCCTTTAAAGAACCCAGGGGAATTCCCAGGATCAGGGCAATTTATACCAACTGGAAAACCTGGATCGACGGAGGAGAGGTGCCTGGGGGATGCCTTGCCATAGCAAGCGCCCTGGAGTTCGATGACAGACCCGGTATTGTCAGGGAAAAGATAGTGGAAATGGTGCAGGATCTTCTGGACATGCTTGCCAAGTCGGCGAGAATAGCCACCTATGAAGGGCATTTTTCACAGGACACAGACCCGCGGCAGTTTGCCTTCGAGTTGGTGTCCCTGGTGTGTGGGTATCATATTCACAGCCGCCTGCTCAAGGACCACTCATCGGAAAACCGGTCCAACGAAGCGTTAGAAAGGCTACTCGAATCCTACAGGTCCGGCAGCCAACAGGCAGGCGGCAAAGCCGCATCCGGGCCCGGAAACGGAATGTGGAAATGACGTTTTTTTATATAAACACAGGCACGATCGTTCGTGCTGAAATTGAGATCTGCGAAATAGTTTATGCTGGCCGCAAGAGTAAGCCTGTGGCCGCATGAGAGGGGGTATTAATATGCAGACAAGAAGCGGTATCATTGAGTGTTACAGAAAAGCCGATGAAGAAACAAGGTGCGAGATGTGGCTGGC
>CAYVSA010000034.1:17732-21044 GCA_964454175.1 uncultured Pseudomonadota bacterium | reverse complement strand
CCTGCGATACTCTGCGTTACGGCTCTTATCTCCTTTGATAAACCCCCAAAAAGGGCTTCCTCTGTGTCCTCTGTGGTGAAAAAGATTTGTTATTCTCGATCGTCTTCACTCTCAATCGATTCACTCTTCGGGAAATAGATCCTGAAGACACTCCCTTCGCCCGGTACGCTGTTGACTGTTATCCTGCCGCCGTGCTGTTCTGCTATCCTTTGGGTTATGGCTAGCCCAAGGCCTGTGCCCTGTGTCTTGGTAGTGTAGAAGGGAGTGAAGATACTACGCAGATTATCCTCCTCGATTCCGCTGCCGTCGTCGGCAAAGGATACCACCACATAATCCTCGGGAGGGTGCACTTCTTCGAGATCGGGATCCGCCGACGTTTTCATGGAGATAACCAGCGTTCCACCTTCAGACATGGCCTGGAGAGCGTTAACGGCCATGTTGAGGAAAACGTGCCTGACGAGATCAGGGTCGGCCGGTACTTCTGGAAAGTCGTCATCCAGGTCCATCTCGATAGTTATTCCGAGTTCCTTTTTCTCCGGCATCCTGTCCACCAGGAACATGGTCTTTCTCAGGATATCCTTCAGATCCGCCGAAACGATCTCCGGCACGGAGGGGCGGGCAAAGTCCAGGAGATCCTTGATCGTACTGTCGAGACGCTCAATTAGCTTTAATATTTCCTGTGTCACCGGCCATCGCGGATCTTCATGGTCAAATTCGTTGGCCAGGATCTGCGTGGCGCCTGCTATGCCCGCCAGGGGGTTTTTTATTTCATGAGCAATACCTGCCGCAAGCTCACCGATAGTTGCCAGGCGGTCCGCCCTTTTGAGCTGCTCGGCGTGAAAACGCTTCAACTCCTGCTGTGAGGAGTCAAGCTGCTCGAGCATGGAGTTAAAACTTGTCGCCAGACGACCCAGCTCATCTTTCCCCCTGATCTTTGATCTCGCCTTCAAATCCCCTTTTTCGGCCCTTGCCATGGTAGATACCAGCTTTTTGACAGGAACGTTAACAAGAAGCCATAGGCTGAGGCTGATCGCAAGGACCACCAGGAATACCGTCGCGGTGGTCGAGGCGTAGATGAATTTGCTGTTTGCGGTGATCCTTTTTTCTGTCTCCCCCATAGAGACGCACACATCAAGCACTCCCAGAAGTTCTTTTTCCTTCCCGTGGCAGCGCTGGCACTCCGGCCTGTTTTCAATGGGCTCTATCATGCAGAACGACCTGTGCTGTCCTTCTTCGCTCTTGAAGGGACGCTCCTTTTCCTCACTCTTGAAGACGGAGTAATTCAGTTCCGAGACGGGCTTGCCGATGTCCTCGACATTGGCCGAATACATTATGATGCCTTCTTCGTCGAAGATGCGCGCAGTTTCAATGTCGGGTATTGCCCCGAGGTTGGCCACGATCTTCTGCACATCTTTCTGGCAGAAACCACTCATCTCCACGATGATCGAATTCATTATAGTGGTCGTGATGATAGAAGCCTTGGTTTTGGCTTCCTGCACTGCCTGGCGCTCCAGGTTCTTCTTGTTGGCGTAGGAGGACACTCCCAGGGCAACTGCCAGGATAATGGCAATCAGAAAATTAACTTTAAGGGCGAGGGATCGGATCATTAATCGAGTTCCAGGTTTATCGCTTCGCTACAGTCCAAAGACCCAAGTCCCAGGACCCAAGTGTTTTGCTCTGATACCGAAATAATTCTATTTTCCATTTTCCAATTTCTAATTTCTAATACTCCAATGTTCTATCAATACTTATACATACTTTAGTGAAAAAAATCCCGAATCCGGGACAGAATATAAACGGGATCAACTAAATCTGGTGACACTCCGAGCAGATCCTGCTTTTTGGAACCCGAAGAAGCTTTTCGTTGGCCGAGCCGTGGGGCAGGTGACAGCCGGTACAGACCATCATTCCCTCGAAAGTTAATGGCAGGTCTGATGGCAGAGAGACTATGCCGCTGGCACCCTCACCTCCCACGTATCTCGAGGCATCGAGGCTGTGGGCCGGATGCTCATCATGGCAGCCGGAGCAGAGATCGAAAATTTCTGCCAGCAAGTTTGAGTCTACATCCGAAGCATGGGGAGAGTGGCAGTTTACACAGCTTTCCTGAACCGGAGAATGGGAAGACCACCACCTCCTGCCTTTTGAATCAACACCGGGATCATCGTGGCACTGAAAGCACAGTTCATTGTCCTTTTCCGAAAGCAGTTTTTTGTATTTTGCGGCATGTGGATCGTGACACTCCGTACAATATCCCCCATCTACCGGCCCATGGATGTTCTTGTACTCTTTGTCGGATGATTTTTCAGTAACACTGTCGTGACACTCGTAGCAAAGGCCGGGAACAGGCTCCCGATTGAAAGCGTCATTGGCTCCCTGGTGGGGACCGTGGCAGGACGTACAGTCATCGTCATCCGCGATGGGACTGTGCACGGTGGGAAAAACCTTTCCCTTGCTATCCAGTGTGGGGTCGTCGTGGCACATAAGGCACAGCTCTTTGCCCTCCTCGGCAAGTTCCACACCACCGCCCTTTGTGAACTCATGGCAGTCGGTACACCCATCCAGAATGGCCGGATGCGGGTAGCTCTCGACCGCATTGGCCGGAAGTTGTCCGCCGCGGGCGAGGAAAAATACCTTGACCGCCTTTCCATCGACAGTCAGCCTGTTCCACCATTTCTTCAGTCTGACCGCCTGGGTAAAGGAACCGTCGCTCTCTGGTTTGATGGAAACCTTCTGTCCGTTGAGAACTATCGTGACCGTCTCCCCCGGGGACGTTGTCATCCCCAGGATATCTACTGTAGCTGTCTTGACGGCAGTCCCGTTCACCGGATAGACGACCTTTGTAACAGCCAGGGCGCTGTCGGGTGATAATGCGAGAGCAAATAGAAATATGATCAACAATACCCAACGGCCAGTGGGCAGGGACTGTTTTTTGAACCACAGAGGGCACAGAGAGCACAGAGGTCTTTTTTGGGTTAAAAACATAAAATCCCTGATCCAACCGAAAGGGCCACTTTCTTTATCATATACCTGCAGAGGAAAACCAGGCTCATCGCGCCATAGACGTTACACCTTGCAGTAACTCTGTTATTTTACCAGTATTTACTTCAACCCGGAAATCTATCTCTGTGTCCTCTGTGCCCTCTGTGGTTCAAAGCACTTATCTCTTCAGATAAACCCCAACCGAGGCTCTGTAGACTCTGTGTTGTAAAATCTTGAAATTTCATCCAGTGGTCAGACCTGGTACCGGGTCAGGAGTTGGTTCCGAAGCTGGAACATCGAGCCTGGCAAAGGAGTGGGTAATTGAAACAGCCG
>CAYVSA010000034.1:8981-17632 GCA_964454175.1 uncultured Pseudomonadota bacterium | reverse complement strand
GGTTCCGAAGCTGGAACATCGAGCCTGGCAAAGGAGTGGGTAATTGAAACAGCCGGGCACTGGGTACAGTCCAGGCACCGGATGCAGTTATGGTTATTCGCGTCCTTGTAGATGGATATGTCCATGGGACAAATCCTGGTGCATTTGTCGCAGTGGGTGCAGGCAGCCTCGTCCCAGGCGAGCCTCAGGATGCTGACCCGGTTGAAAAGCGAGTAAATTGCTCCCAGTGGACAGATAACCCTGCAAAAGGGCCTCTTGGCGACGGCAGATAACAGGACAACTGTCATCAGGATGGCGATCTTCACCCAGAACAGCTCCCGGATCATCATCCGGATCTCTTTATTAATGGTCACCCATGGAAGCCCCCCAATGAGGGTCCCTACCGGGCAGAGTTTGGAGAACCACGGCTGGAGTGTGTAGTAGGGAATGACGAAAACGAGGCCAATGAGCACAGCATACTTCAGGTACGTCATCCACTGGGGTATTTTCATCTTGAAGGACTTTAACTTGTAGATGATCTCCTGGAAGTAGCCGAAGGGGCAGAGCGTACCGCATGCCATGCGCCCAACAGACATACTTATAGTGGCGAAGAGACCCAGGAAGTAATATGGAACGGACCTGATAATAACGAAGTGCTGGAGAGTCCCGATGGGGCAGGCAAATATGGAGGCCGGACATGCATAACAGTTGAGTACTGGCACGCAGAAACCCTTGGACTGCCCCTGCCACAGAGTGCCAGGAGGGACGAACCCCTTGAAATAGGCGTTGGATACACCTACACCCAGGGTGGATTGGAAAATTCGTCTGAAAAGTAGTCGGTACAATTAATGTCCTACTGTTTCAAGATGTTTAGTGCCTGCTAAATCTCCTCTCCCCTGGCGGCCTGCACTGAGCCTGTCGAAGTGGAGAGGACCGAGGTGAGGGGGAAGTATTATCACCCTCCCCCTGCCCCTCCCATCAAGGGAGGGGTGTAAAAAAACCCAAACGACAGAGTCACCCGACTCCGATGCAGGACAGTCAGAGCAGTGTGGCGTTGAACATCGTCTCCGCCCATTCACCGTGGGCCACGCCCACGTAGAAGGAAACGAGCGCAACAGCAAGGACCACAAATTTGAGTACGGTCCTGGAGTACGTCACTTCTGCTCCTTATTTTCCATCATCAGCTTCATCCTCTCCATAATGGAGCCAGATCTTTTCTTTTTCAAGACCGAAAAACCCTGCCCTTCCAGTTTCTCCGCCAGGATCTTATCCAGGGCTTCGCAGGCCTCCTGTGTTTTCCCCTCATCAACAAGTGCCTTGATTCCCGCCAGGTCCAGAGTGTCAGGTGAAGCTGCTTCTCCCGCTGCCCCTGCCTCTGCATCGCCGGGCTGCGGTGCACCTAACTCTGCATAGAACTGTTCCAGGAGAGTGAGAGCATCGGCAGGCGTCTTACTGCCCACGAGAAGATGTGCTCTCAACAGAACCGGTGCAGAGCGTGACGGGTCAAGTTCCATCGCTCTGAGGAGAGGCGCTTCTGCTCCGGACTCATCTTCCTCTTTTATCATGGTGTAACCGAGGTAGATATATGCATCGGGATAGTTCGTGTCCGCTTCGGCCGATTTCACGAATTCCGGAAGGGCCTTGGAGGTAAAACCCTTGGACAACAGGCGCTTTCCCAGCCCGAAATGGAGGAGAGCCTGCCGGTTAGGCTGGTAAGAAGGTTCTTTGGCGGCTGCCTCCTGGACTTCAGGGATGATACCGAGGATCTTTTCAACTGCAGTTTCCAGATCGCTGTAGCCCGCTGTTGCGTAACTCGACAGTTCAAAGACCATCACTCCCATGCTATCGATTATCGCTGTAGTGGGAGTAGCTATGACTCCCCAATCGTTGTAGGTCTTGAGGCCCCGATCCAGTGCAACAGGAAATCCAGGCTTCTTTTCCTCAACAAGGTTCTGGATCTTACCAACATCCTGCCCGTTCATGGTCTGCTTTTCCACATTGATCGCCAGGATGCTTAATCCCTTGTCCGCATATTTTTCCTTCAGCTTGATAATGTCATCAAACTCCGTCATGGAACGGCTGCTCCACGTGGCCCAGAAAAAAACTATCACTGCTTTTGACTGACCGTAATCAGGGGGCGCAAATTCTGTCCCCTCCATTTCCTGAAGGACAAGGGGCGGGACCGCATCCCCGACAGTGAGGTTTTTAAAGGCAGCAGCTGCAACAGGTATCGAGATCGCATAGGCACACAGAAGCGCCAGGGCAGCAACCGGGAGTAGTCCGGGATTTTTCTTCGTCCACAAGGGAAGCATCTTAACACCTCAAATCAGGCAACAGACACCACTGTTAACAATACACCTCGACCATCATAACTATTCCTGCACTCGGAGGATCCCGGGGCCAGAACAATTGTTCGGTAATTACGGCATTACCGGAGGAGGTAGTTCTTCTCTGAGCTGTGAGGATTGTGGCATTTAATACAGCTGTCGTTGCGTCTCTTTTCAATGTGGTTCTTGCTCAGGTTCTGGCTGTGGCAGTTAAGGCACAGATCCCTGCCCACAGCTACAAGAAATAATCTGTTCCGGGAACCGTGTGGGTCGTGGCAGGGAGTACAGGCGCCTGCGGCAACCGGCCCATGCACGATCTTTCCAGCATCAACCGGGTCATGACATTCAGCACAGAGTTCTCTCTGAAATATTATCCTCTCATACCCCCCCCTGGAGGCAGACTTATGGCAGGACCCGCAGTATTCAAGGGAATTTTCCACATGGTAGCTGTAATCGTCCTGTTGGCCGACAAACACCCTTATTGACCTTCTCCTCACGCCCGGCGCAGCGAGAACTATCTCGTGCCTTCCAGGTGAGAGGTTCGCAATATAGACGAGTGTGTTTTCTTTAAGCGGTGCAAAGCCCAGAGTTTTTCGGTTGTCCATTATCTCCGCCCTGCTCGCCGATGTATTACCCTCGACTTTTGCGATGATGAGCACGCTGGAGCTGCTGACAAATGCTTCATCCGCAGGAGCCATTAGTTTGAAGGAAGCTCCTGCTCCCATGACAGATCCCGCCGACAGCAGAAGTGCTGTGAGTGCTGCGAGAACGGCTGGTGCCAGTTTCATTATCATCTCCTGAAGTTAATGCCGGCTAAAACTCAACTCCGTTTAAACCGGGCCTACTGATCGGTCTCAACCCCGTATTATTATAAGCCACGCAATAGAGCGTGGATTTTATCCTCATAATACTTCACAAATAAGCTTATGTTTCAGGATCCATATCGTTTTGTAAATTGACTACGGTCTGGAGCCCGCCAGGGCTCTCATTTTTGGATCCCGGATTTCCAGTAATATTCTCCTAAACTTCTCGCGACTAGTACAGCAGACTTTCAATTGCATCTCTGTAGGTATGCATGGCTTTTTGAAACTCGCCTTTTTTCTCGTAAACCTGGCCAAGCCTGTACATTGCAGCACCGGGGTGTGGATTCAGGGCAATGGCTTTTTTGAGTTCGGCCTCCGCACTCACCAGGTCCCCTTCCTTCAAGTAAACACAGGCGAGCCCTACTCGGGCATTGTTTGACTGGCTGTCTTCCTTCAGTGCCTGAGCAAAGCTGAGCTTTGCATCTTCAAGCCTTCCCTCTTTCAAATAAAGTTCCCCAAGCAGGACTCTGGCTTCGGTAAGAGAAGGGTCGAGCTTTAAAGCTCTTTCCAGCTTGGATATCGCCTTGGAACCGAACCCCCTATCCAGGAGAACTCGGGCCACCTGCAGGCTCCGTTCCGCTTCTTTTTCTTCAGCGGTGTCCGTGATCAGCTCTTTTTTAACTCCTTCCTTTTCGAACTCCTCTTCGGTCTCCATTCCCAAAAGAACTTTAGTCTTGCCAACAACTGCCTGCTCGAAGTCGCTGCCGTAAGAAGTATATTCGTAGACCATGATCCCATCACTGTCGATGATGGAGGTGGTTGGAAGGGTAAAAAGACCATAGGAACCGTATACTTCCCGGTCTGAGTCAACGAGGACCGGGTAATCGAGATTGAGATTGTCCTTGATGGTGTTAATAGAGGCGGGATCCCCGGCACCGGCCACCACGGCAAGCACTACCAGGCCGCTGTTTTTAAAAGTTGCGTTGATCCTGATCATTTCATTGAGGACCCGGATGGAGCGGTCCTGATCCGGGCGGACAAAGCACAATATTACCAGCTTACCCCGTTCGGCTGACAGCGTGTGGGACATACCATCGAGATCCAGAAGTGTGAAATCGGGGACAGGTCGACCAATTTCGAGATTCCTGAATGCAGACGAACTGGCGGGCACTGCAGCTGCCAGGCAGACCAGGGATACCGCAACTACAGTTTTACAACAAGCCCACAATCTACCTGCATCCCATCGAGGACCCCTGAAGTAATCCTTTCGCGATCCAGACCAGAACATGATCCCCCCCTTGCGAGATGCGTTTCAGTTCTTTGCTGGCTTGATCCTGTTGTACTCCTTGGGCTTGTGACATCCAACAACGCATTTGCCGCCGTCCTTCAGCTGTGTGTACTTGACAGGCAGCATCCACATTTTGCCAAAGGGGACTTCTGTCCTGATGTGCTTCGGCTGTGGGCCGGCGTGGACTTCGTGGCAAGCCTTGCAGGACCTTCCCTTCTCACGGTTGACGTGGAGGAAGTGCAGGTTCTGGTCGCCATTCCTGAATCCTGTGAGGGTAGTCGTAAACTGGTCGAGAGCAATGTCCTTATTGTGGCAGTCGAAACAGACGGCATAGTTCTCTGTGGCATAAGCCATGTAAAACTCTGAAGGGAATGCTTTCTTGAGAATCCTGGTGTTGTCCGAACCGTGGGGGTTGTGGCATGCATAACAGTCGTCCTGCTTCACAGGCCCGTGAACAAACTGTGCCTTCCTGACTTTTATCCCCATTTCCTTGTGGCATGTGTAGCAGATCTGTTTTGCAGAAGCCTTTAGCTGCCGTGGATAGTCGGAAGCGTGTGGAGTATGGCAAACGGTGCAGACCCCCTTTTCCAGGGCTCCGTGCTTAAACTTGGCCTCTGTAACGGACTTTTCAATGTTCTTATGGCATTTGAAGCAGAGGTTCTGCCCCTCTGCCTTGAGCATGAATCCGTAATCCGTAGCGTGAGGATTATGACAGTTCTTGCAGTCCTCAGCCGCCGGCTTGTGTTTGTACTTCAGGTCGAACTGGGCCTTCCTGTCCAGGTGACAGAGGAAACAGAGTTCATCACCTTCGAACTCAACCATGCCTTTGAAATCCGAGGAATGAGGATTGTGACAGATGTTGCAGTCGCCCGCTGCAACAGGCCCGTGGACGACCTTTTTGTTCGTCTTGTTGTTCTCGTGGCAGGAGAAGCACAGCTGGCTGGTGGTTTCCTTTTTCAGCTGCTTTTCCGTGTTGGACTGGTGAGGGTCGTGGCATGCAGTACATTGACCTTTAAGAATGGGCCCGTGTACCACCGCACCCTTGTCGTTCCGGTCGTGACAGAGGTAACAGAGGTCCTTCCCCTGGGCGCGCATCTTGAAATCACCACCCTTTTTCTTCGTGGGGTGGTTCTTTTTCCCGCTTGTGTGACAGACAGTACACTGCCCGACAGCAACAGGCCCGTGGACGAATTTCGCCTTCCCCATGCTCGGATGACACTTTGAATTTGAGCACTCTTCTGCCAGCGCGGGGCTGGCCGAAATAGCAATAACAACGATGAAAATAAGGAGAACCAGACCGAGAACTTGCCGGGAATACTTCATACCGCCCCTCCAGGGTTGCAGAAATGGTGAAAAAGGCTCTTACTCTTTTTTTCACAATATGGCCGGAAAGCTAACCGTGGTCATACTATTAATTTTGTCGAGACCTGTCAATAAAAACTGCAATATTAGGGGGAAATGGTGTTAGAGCCAGTTTCTGGTTTCTCGTTTCTAATTTCCAGTGGTACCAACACCCCGATACTTCGACACTTCGATACCTCGATACCTAAAAACGCCCCCTCACCTAACCTCTCCAACCAGGGGAGGGACTTATGCCGAAACGCCGTTACGTGTCCGCTTCTCATTTACGCATAACTGTGCAGCCCGGAAAGCAGGAAATTTACTCCGAAGTAGGTGAACACAACCGCCAGGAAACCGATGATGGAAAGGACGGCAGCCCGGGTTCCCTGCCATCCCCTGGTGAACCTGGCATGAAGATAAGCTGCGTAAACGAACCAGGTTATCAGGGACCAGGTTTCCTTGGGATCCCAGCTCCAGTAAGTACCCCAGGCATAATTTGCCCAGGCCGCACCGGTTATGATCCCCAGAGACAGGAGAGGGAATCCCACAGCTATTGACTTGTAGTTGACTTCATCGAGGACTTTCATTTCCGGAAGCCAGGATCCAGTATCCTTGCCGCTTTTTTTGTCTGACCTGCGCCTGAAAAGGTACATGACAGACACTCCAAAGGAAACGGCGAAGGCACCGTAGCTGACGAAGGAGGTCACAACATGGGCAATTAGCCAGTTGCTCTGAAGCGCGGGGACAAGTGGCCTTATCTCATTGGGAAACAGGAGAGCGTTGAGGGCAAGGGCAATGAATCCCAGGGGGGCAACAAAAGCTCCAACGGCTTTCTGTTTGAATTTCAACTCAACTATGACGTAGGCTATCATGATGCACCACGCGAAAAAAGCCAGGGACTCATACATGTTGGACAGGGGCGCGTGCCCGATCCCCATCCTGTAAGACTCTGCCCACCTGAGACCAGTTGCCGCGCCCTGGGTCACGATACCGATGTAGACCATCCACGAAGCCAGATTGCCCACAGTACGGGTCCTGAAAGACAGGTAACCCACGTAGAAGAAGGTTGCAAACAGGTAGGCGAAGGTCGCAATACCGAATAGTGTTGAGCTGCTCATTTGATCACTCCTGGTTTCTCCTTATCACAATTGCGTTATGTGATAAGTCGAAGTTTCTGGTTTCTGGTTTAGTTTCGCCTCGGTCCCAAGGCCCAGGACCCATGGCCCAAGTGATACTAAGGTCCAGGACCCAAGATCTAAAATCCAAGATCAGATAACCGCTCCAGGTTAATTCACTACCTTGGACCTTGGACATTGGACCGACCCGACCCCCACACACCCATACTCCCTAACTCAAACAAGATAGTTTTCTCTGTGTCCTCTGCGCACTCTGTGGTTCAAGCGCGTTTCTTCTTCAATCCCGATTTAAGGTCAGAAACCAGCGCTTCGAATTCCTTCTCGAAGACAGCAGGATTCCTGTTGGTCGTACCGGCTACCAGCACGGCAGTGTTCTCCGGATCATCGTCGATCCTGACCCAGATCCGTCGGTGGGATACGAAGAAGGTGATGTAAAGGCCGATCATCATGACGGTACACGCCAGCCAGATCACAGGCACTCCGGGATCCCATGCGACCTGCAGTCCAGTGAACTCGATGATATTCGTATCCTTGATGCGGAAGAAAATCGGTCCCCCCCTCCTCATATCCAGGTCGGGCGAGGCTTTAGCAACATAAAAATCACGTCTTGACCCACCCAGAAACTGGCTCAACTGGACGGCCGGCCCCTCCCCCATGAATGAGGTGAAGATCTGGCTGATAGCGTACGTCGACGGGTCCCCCGGGACTGAGAAAGACTGACCAGCTCCAACTGTTATGTCGGGGGCTGCCACGAGGCCGGAAGGGCCCAGTACCTGGATAGTTACATTGGATCTTTCGTCAAGGCCGTAACTCGACTGGTAGAAATAGATACCGTCGACAACGAGAGGGTGGTTCACCTCTATGCGTTTTTTCTGAACCTCCCTGCCCCCGGATATGACAGTGAGGTCACTGAAATAATCCTTTGGCTGCTGGGAGCCAGGGTAGAATATGACCTGGAATTCATCGCAGCGCACCTGAAAGGGAAGTTTTAGAAGTGCCCTTTTGCCCCTGAGGCTGATCCGGTCGATAGTCTGTCCTTCCACGATATTCACATAACCCTTGAATCCAGCTACGCCGCCATAGACAGCCCCTATGGCAAGAAGCAATATGCTCAAGTGGGTTATGTAGGCGCCGAGTCTTCCGTACCATCCTTTGTCAATGGAAAGGGTCACAGCACCCTCTTTTGTCACCCGCGTTACTTTCCCGAAGCGCTCCGAGAGAAGATCCGCCGTAATGGCTGTGCTTTCATCATACCCTCTGCCGCGCCTGACTGAAGCCCTGTGCCTGGTCCGTTTGAAAAGACTCTCATCCAGCATGGAAGCCGGCTGGGTCATTAGCCTCCAGGCCCTGGGAAAACGCTGTATAGAGCATAGGGTAATGTTCAGCAGTAGCAGGGAAAGAAGAGTCAAAAACCACCACGAGCGGTACATGTTGTCCAGACCCAGAAGCAGAAATAACCGGTACAAACCCTGGCCGTATTCCTGCATGTACTGATCGGGTCTCCCCTGCTGAAGTACAACGGTTCCGATTATTGATGTGATAGCCAGAGTTATGAGCAGAAAGATAGCCAGTGTCACAGACGAGAGCGAGTCGTATATTGCACCAGGTATAGATTTTTTATTTTCTTTCGGTTTCTGATCCAGATCTTTACTGCCGGTTATCTTCACGTAAAGTCCTGTCTGGTAGGAGGTGTAAAACTTGGGGGCGACTGACGCCGCCCCCAACGGACACTTCAGCTTTCAGTTGTAATGTTATCACTTTTTGTGACAATCACCAC
>CAYVSA010000034.1:0-8881 GCA_964454175.1 uncultured Pseudomonadota bacterium | reverse complement strand
CTCCGAGGTATAATACGGCAGGAAAAATAATCGGTTACGGAAAATTTATTTCTGCTTGACAAAAAAACGGGACGGCCCCGGCCGTCCCGTTAACGATCAACTACGTAACTGCGATCTTATCATGTGTTGTGACACTTACCACAAACTGTCGGACCGTGCTCCTTGCCCGCCTTTTTCAGGTCGCTGTGGCAGCCTCTACACCTGATATGAAAGGGGTTTTTCTTCAGGCTCTGCACACCAGGATCGGGAATCCCTTCCTGCTTGCCGTGACAATTGTAGCAGCTCTCAGCCTCTGCGTCGGTTTTTGCAGTGTGGTGGCACTTCTGACATTTGTACGTCTCGCTGTGATCCTTGTGATCGAAGGCCACACCCTTCTTCTTGTTCTTGGCCTTGTCAAGGACGATCTTGCCTGGGGGTGTCCCGGCATAAGCGAGTGTCATGGTGCCAACAAAGGCCATGGCGACCGCCATTGCGATAAGAGCGATGAAAATTTTGCGGTTCATTCAGGTTCCTCCTCTCACTATTATTGAAGACTCAGACTAACCGATTTTTCCTCTGGAAAAATCGCACGCCAATATAGCATATGACCTTCACTATTACTACACTTAATCAATGTGATTTATTCCATCGGTACATCATAAATTTATCTGCAGGGATAAAGGGGATTAAGGGGGTGGTAATGCTATCCCCCTCTCCTCAATCCTCTTCCCCCGTACCACCGCAATGGTGTAATTCTCAGGATCAAGGTACTTGCGGGCCGCATTCTGGACATCCTCTGCCGTTACTGACCTGATGCGGGTTGCGTAGTTGAGGGCGTGGTCGAGATCAACACCGTAGAGCATGGGGAAGAACACTTCGTCGACCCGGGACGATAGATCCTGAAGGCCGATCTTGTGACTGCCAATAAGGTATCTTGCCGCCCGATCCATCTCCTGCGGGCTCACTGGATCCTCGATAACAATGTGTATCTGATCAAGAATAGCCTGGATCGCCTCCTTTTCCCTTTCAGGCTTGACTGCAATGCCGAAAGCAATATATCCGGGATCAAGACCAGGGGCCACGAAGGAAAAAACGCTGTAGGCAAGCGACTGCTTGTCTCTCAGCTCTGCAAAGAGCCTGCCTCCCTGACCTGCAAGGACCGCGTTCAGAACGCTGGCGGCGTCGCGGTCTTTGGAAAAGAGTGTCGGGCCGAGGTATCCAAGTATGATGTGGGTCTGTTCCTTGTCCTGCCTTTCTTCGAAAATGGAGTTAACGCCGGACTGTCCCATCTCCTGGGGCAGCGGGCCGGGGTCGTAAGCGGAGCCCCTCATGTCGCCAAAGCTGTCTTCTACCAGTTCGTAGGCGCCGGCAACGTCGATGTCTCCTGCCAGAGTGATCACCATGCCGCCAGGCTGGACAACCTTGTCGTAGAACTTTATAAGGGAACTCCTCTGGATGCTCGTTACGGTTTCTTCTGTACCCATGGTCGCAAACCGGTACGGATGCTCCCTGAACAGGGTCGCACGGAAAATTTCCAGGGCATGGGAAGTGAGATTATCCTTTTTCGAACGTATAGCTGATATGACCCGACCCTTTGCCAGCTCCAGTTCCTTTTCCGGAAAGGAGGGCTTCCTGACGATCTCTCCCAGGAGCGCCATCCCTTCCCTGATATCCCGGCTCAGGAACTGACCCTGGAGCCCAAAGCTGTTCCTGCCCGAAAAACCCGCGATGGATGCGGACATACTGTCCAGCTCCCTGGCTAATTCCTCGGCCGTGTGCTCAGCAGTCCCCCTTGTGAAAAGGCTCGCCAGAACATTAAAAACACCCTGACTTTTCTCGTTTTCAAACCTCACTCCTCCCAGGAACCCGAGACGTATTGCAACGAGAGGCAGCCTGTGGTCCTCGCGGACAAGGACCCTGATGCCGTTGGGCAGTGTACTCTGAATGACCCGGGCTATTCCCTGTGGCGGCTGTTCCCTTACCGAGGCCGCAAGCGCACTATTCAGGAGCTCTGAAACCTGTTCCTCTTTCGGCTGATCGGCCAGATCCCTGGTCATGTAGCCGACGGTAGCTTTTTCGGGCGTAAAATAGGTCCTTGCCGCCCTCATTATGTCCATGGCGTCAACGGCCTGCACTCTCGCAAGGTAGGTGTCCTGAAAGCGGATATCTCCCAGAGTCAGCGCGAGGTAACCTAACTCTCTGGCCTGCCCTTCCACCCGTTCCCTGGAAAAGATCCTGGCGTCCAGGATCTGTGTCTTGGCCCTGTCAAGCTCCGCTTTCGGGACCGGCTCATTCTGCAGCCGTGAGAGCTGGGCCAGCAGGCCTTCCAGGGCTGGAACAACGTTTTCGTGTTTGAGGGCAGCTCCCAGTATGAAAAGCCCGGGGTCCCGCGGTGTATAGGCGTAGGCCCAGGCCGAGTGAACCGTTCCGCTATCTCTCAAAGCCACCGGCAGACGCGAACTGTCTCCTTCAGAGAGCACCGATGCCAGTACATCAAGAACAGGGGTCATGGGATCTGTCAGGGACACAATGGGAAAAGCCAGAGTGACCCTGGACGGATCTGTATCCCTGACGAGACTGAATATCCTCGCCTTCTCCTGTTCAGGTTCAGTTACCTCGACGCGAGTCCGGCCCCCGCTGAGTTCGGTTACAAACAGCTTCCGTGCCGCAGTGAAAACATCCGCGGGAGCAACCTTGCCCACCACCACCAGCTTCATGTTGCGAGGCACATACCATTTGCGGAAAAACTTCTGCATATCCCTGCGGGTGACCCCCATTACTGATCCATCGGTGCCTATTACGGTCCTGCCGTAGGGATGCTCACGATAGGCAGTGGCAAACATCTTTTCCGAAAATACCCGCGCCGGCGTGTCCCTCCCCCTGTGTATTTCTTCGACGACAACCAGCTTTTCCCGCTCCAGTTCATCACGGTCGAAGGTGGAATTCTGCAGGGCGTCGGAAAGCACGTCCATGGCAGTCTCAAAAAAATCCGCGGCTACCGTAACATGGTAGACCGTGTGATCCATGGATGTGTAGGCATTGATGTCGCCCCCGGCCGACTCGATCGCCACAGCGATCTCCCCAACTCCCCTTTTAGCTGTTCCCTTAAAGAGCATATGCTCGAAGAGATGAGCTATACCCTCTTTACCTCCAGGTTCATCCCTGCTTCCCACACCTACCCAGGCCTGGACCTCAACAACCTCCTGGGCCGGGTCCTCTCTTACCAGCACTTCAAGACCGTTCGGCAGAGTCCTGGAAACAACCCCGCCGCGCTCCACGAATGCATGAGACGATGACAGGGGAATAAGCATGAAAGTGAATATGAGCAGAAGTACTATTGAAACATGGATCTGGTTTTTCCTTCGGTAATTATTCCTTAGATCTTCACTCATTTTTAGTTTTCCTCATAATTCCTTAATTCCTCCGCCTTGACGGGGGAGGTCACCATCAACCAAACCACGGCATCCCCTGGAAGTGATCTGCAAGGTCGGTGATGCTCTCTACGCTCAGATGCCCGGTGCCGTCACCATCGGCATTAATGTGAACCGGTACCATTCCGACCCTGGCAGCAGCGTGAATATTGACCGGCATGTCATCTGCGAAGAGGATTTTCGATGCCGAACAACCCAGCATCTGTGCGGCTCGATGAAAAGCTTCCTGGTGGGGTTTTCCCAGGTAATCCGTTTCGGCCAGGTCGCAGATACTTACAAAACAGTCTGTTACTCCGAGGATCTCAAGAACTCTCCGTGCATGAAACGCAGATGCATTGGTGAAAATAACCATGGGGAGGCCGATCCTGTCCAGGAACCTGCGCAGAGTATCATCTCTTTCCAGCATCTTCTCAACCGGGATATCATGGACATACTCGAGATACTCCTCCGGGGCAGTCCCGTGGTGCCTCACCAGGCCGCCCAGGGTGGTTCCGTACCTCTCAATAAAATCCGCCCGGAGCGCCTTGACAGATGCAGGGCTGAGGCCGGTTCTCAGGCCAACATACTCGTCGATGCGCCTGCTGACACGATCGAAAACACCCTTGCTGGAAGGATAAAGCGTATTATCCAGATCGAATAATATACCTTCGGTCCCGGCAAGTCTTTCATTCACTTCGCTCATAATACTGTACACCCTTCAAAACCTTTCCCGATTTACTGATCTGATCAAACGCCGTATTGTATAAACCAGAGACAACTTATATCATATCCTGTTTTCTATTAACCCTCTCAGTGAAACGTGGTCAGGGAGATGCTTTTATGGAAATGATGTGGATGACAATGGACCAGATCAGCAGGGAAGCCGAGCTCAACACACCGGTAGTTGTTCCTTTCGGTTCGACGGAAGAACACGGCTCTCATCTTCCCCTGGCAACGGATACGCTGCAGGCCCAGGCGGTTGCAAACAAGGCGGCACAGCTTGCGCATGCACTTGTGGCCCCGCCGGTCCACTACGGAATATGCAGCAGCACCAGGAATCACCCGGGTACAGTAACCCTGTCGGGTGATACTTTCCGGTCGGTTGCAAGAGACATAATAAGATCTCTGGTACAACAGGGTTTCAAAAACCTCATACTTTTTTCAGGACATGCCGGCAGGGTACATATGTCCTCTCTGCGGGAGGCGGCCCAGGACTGCGTTTGCGATGATCCTGAGCTCCAGATCGCTGTAGTAAGCGACTTCGACCTTGTAGCCAGATCTTCAGAGGATCTTATTGACACAAAGATCGATTCCCACGCCGGCGAGATCGAAACATCCAGGATGCTTCACCTGTTTCCTGATTCAGTCAAGGGGAGATCACCTGCCGAACTGCCATCCCTGCCCCCATTCCGGGTAGTGCCAGACCCCGAAAAATACTGGCCTGGCGGTGTGTGGGGAGACCCTGAAGCAGCCGATGAGAACAAAGGCCGGCTGATGGTGGAAAGAGCCGCCGCCGAGTTGTCTGCGATCATCAGGAGCTTTTCGGAGGCCGAGGTTTAGAAACTTCCGTCATCATCCTCTCCAGGATGATGGAGCCAGCCACCACCACGTTCAACGAGTCTACTCCCCTCATCATGGGAACCGCTATTTTATCCCCCAGCACCTCCAGACGGGGTGAAAGACCACTCACCTCGCTTCCCATAACTAGTATCAAAGGTCCTGCAAAGGAGGCATTCCTCACAGAGATACCGGCGCTGTCCGCAAGATAAACTGACCACCCGGACCCGGCCAGCTTTTCCAGATCGTCGAAATCGAAGGACTTTTTAACCGGGAGTGAGAAGACACCCCCTGCTGATGCCCTGACTGCTTTCGCGCTGAATGGGTCGGCGCAGCCCGGTCCGAGGAGCACCCCCCTGACTCCAAGCCCCCAGGCACTCCTGATCAGCCCGCCGACATTACCGGATTCCTGCACGCCATCCAGGAACAGCATTATTGAAGAGGGGTCATTCCGAGCGAAACTATTCAGGACAGGATCATCCGGTATCCTTGAAACCCCAATGAGTCCGGTTGACCGGGCTACGGCCGAGATCTCACCCGACAGGTCTGGCTGCATACTGTACAGAGGAACGGTCAGTTCGGCCTCCCCCAGTGCCGAAAGAATGAACTCCGTCGTAAGGTCGGGCCCGGCGATCAGGTATTCAAGAAAACCCGAGGCCCTGCACTGGGCTATTGATCTTTCCCCTTCCACCAGACAGAGTTTTCTGCGATCCCTTATTTTTCTCGATGAAAGAGACCTTAAGACCCTGATCTTCTCCCTCGAAAGAGGCCCTGCAAAGCCTTTCATAATCTTTCCACTCACACTGATCTCCCAAGATTATATAAAGATATTCTAATATTCAAATTTTATCGTTGACAGGTTCATCTTTGAGAGTTACTATCACTATTATCCTGACCAATCAATGATCAAAATCGGCTGATCAATATCTGACGAGGAGGAAAAAATGGCTGAGAGCAAAAACGTAGCGGAGTTCACTGATGCCAATTTCGAAGATGAGGTCCTGAAGGCCCCGACACCGGTGCTGGTTGATTTCTGGGCAGTGTGGTGCGCACCGTGCAGGGTGATCGCCCCTGTTGTTGAGGAGATCGCTGATACCTACGGCTCCAAACTCAAGGTTGGGAAGGTAAACGTGGATGACAACTCTGACACACCCAACAAGTACGGCATCAGGAGTATACCGACTCTGATACTATTCAAGGATGGTAAGGTTTTGGAGCAGATAATCGGAGCCAACCCGGCAGAGGTCAAGAGGGTGGTTGAACAGCACGTCTGATCACTTAAGGGAGCCTGATATGTCTTTTGCCATCTTTGAACTGAAGTGCCCTGATTGCGGGGTTGAGTACGCACAGATGCTGTCGGAAAACGATGAGGTTAGCGTAACCTGTCCGTCCTGCAGCCAGACACTTGTAAAGGGAAAGAAGCTTTCCGGTGAAGATGTGATCGCATGCGGTATATCTTCGGGGAGCAGTTGATAGAGATCTGGCCGGCGGTCGCCGGTCTGGAACTGGAAGAGGGCGGCTGTTAAGCCGCCCTCTTTTCATCAAGGTGAAGTGTTCTCGTGCTTATGGATCAATCGCCTGCCATTATGGCCTCGACAGGGCACTCTTCAACGCAGTCAGCGCAGTCAGTACAAAGCTCCGGATCTATGACGTAGATATCTCCTTCGCTGATGGCTGCTGCCGGACAGGCCTCGAGGCATGCTCCACAGGCAGTGCATTCATCAGTAATTACGTGAGCCAAAGCGTTCACCTCCCTTCGGGATCGTCTTTAATATCTGAACTTCACAGGCGACAGATATATCTCTGCGAGTTAAATGTCAACCAATAAAATAGTCCCTGGCACGCCCTTGGGCCGCAGGGGGAAAGGACCACTACACGCGGCCTGCAGGTGATAGTGTCAACCCGTCACAGGCAAGGCCGGGCAATATCTGTCAGCGAAGTCTGAAGCGTACATATACCGGGGACGGGCTCAGGAAAAACTATCTAGTTACACTTGGAAAAACCGCACGAGTGGCAGGTAGCGCAGCCTTCTCCAAACTCAAGACTTCCGCCGCAGTCAGGGCAGGACCTGCCCAGGGCCGACTGAAGGTCGGCTGAATCACTCCTGCTCCTCCTCTCGTTCACGGGAAGATCTACGACGACGTTCCCGCCGCCAGTTCCTGCTGCACCTCTCGTATCCAGGTACTGTCGAAGTGCCTTTGCTATAGCATCTGAGCAGGAAAGGATCATCTCTCCATTCTGCCAGAGAGGCGAAGGGCACCTGATGCCGGAAAGCTGCTTCAGCACTGACTCCACCTCAATACCCGAACGCAGGGCCAGGGAGACCATGCGGCTCACGGACTCGGATTGAGAGGCCGCACACCCACCTGCCTTGCCCATCTGGGTGAAAACTTCGCACAACCCCTTTTCATCTTCGTTCACGGTCACGTAAAGGTTCCCGCAGCCGGTCTTCATCTTTATGGTCATTCCCCTCGTGAACTGGGGCCTTGGTCTTGGGGCGGAGAGGACGTCTAACTCCGCGGGGCCGGCATTGGATGCGGATTTATCCTTCCCGATGGATAGAACCTGCTCGTCCCGGCTGCCGTCTCTGTAGACCGTAACGCCCTTGCATCCCAACTCAAAAGCGAGAAGGTACGCCTCTTCAATGTCGGCCCTGGTCGCATCGTGGGGAAAGTTCACGGTCTTGGAAACAGCGTTGTCAGTGTGATCCTGGAAGGCTGCCTGCATCCTGAGGTGCCATTCAGGACTGATGTCGTGGGCGGTCACAAAGACTTTCTTCACCCAGTCCGGGATGCCTGAAATATGCTGGATGGATCCTTCCTGGGCAATGATATCCATCAGCTCATCGCTGTAGAAGCCCTCTTTTCTGGCTACTTCCCTGAAATATGGATGGACCTCCACCAGGCGCTGGTTGTCCAGAACGTTCCTGTGGTAGCAGATGGCAAACAGCGGTTCGATTCCGCTGGTTGTATTAGCTATGATGCTGATGGTTCCGGTAGGGGCAATGGTTGTGACAGTGGCGTTTCGCACCGGCGGCCGGCCAGGCAGATCATATATGCTGTTCTCAAAGGCCGGGAAGGGCCCCCTCTCCTTCGCCAGCCCCTCGGAGGCGTGAAGGGCGCTTTCCCTGACAAATTTCATCACCTTTTCGGCAAGAGCCACAGCTTCTTCCGAGTTGTAGGGAATTCCCAGTCGGAATAGAAGGTCGGCCCAGCCCATGACTCCCAGACCAATTTTACGGCTGGCCCTCGTCATGTCCGCGATCTCCTGAAGTGGATAGCGGTTTACCTCGATCACGTCATCGAGAAATCTCACCGAATGATCGACGACTGCTCCCAGCTTCTCGTAATCGATCGCTGCCTTAGATCCCTCATACCTGAGCATCTTGGCCAGGTTAATGGAACCCAGGTTACAGGACTCGTAAGGGAGGAGCGGCTGCTCACCACACGGGTTTGTGCTCTCTATCTCACCAAGCTCTGGCGTCGGGTTGTCCCTGTTTATCCTGTCAAGGAAGATGATCCCCGGCTCACCATTTTTATAGGCACCATCGACGATACGGTCGAAAACTCCCCTGGCGCTCAGGTTGCAGACGAGTTCCCCGGTCCTTGGATTGACCAGGGAATATTCCTCGTCCGCCTTGACGGCGTCAAGGAATTCTTCGGTGAGCCCAACAGAAATATTGAAGTTGTTGAGCTGGTCATCGTCCTGCTTGCAGGTAATAAACTCCAGGATGTCAGGATGGTCCACCCTGAGTATCCCCATGTTGGCCCCTCGCCGGGTCCCTCCCTGTTTTATCACCTCTGTGGCCTGGTTAAAGACCTTCATGAACGAGATGGGCCCGGAGGACACACCGCTCGTGGATTTGACCACATCCTTTGTGGGCCGGAGGCGCGTGAAGGAAAAACCGGTGCCCCCGCCGCTCTTGTGGATCATGG
>CAYVSA010000033.1:9416-21268 GCA_964454175.1 uncultured Pseudomonadota bacterium | reverse complement strand
CTGAAACTGAATCTACCTTTCTTGTAAATTTCCGATAGACAGTGGACAGGTGCGCAAAGAATCCCGCTCCTGATAACTGTCCCGCACAGCAAAGCCCACCCGGTCAGTAAATGTCGCCTGACACACTTTAAAAAATGGGTAATCAAACCATCGATCACGATTATCTGGGACTTGCTGGTGAACTTTGATTTGTTATTCCGAGAATTACTCTGACCCCTGGGAAAGCTGCAGCTTTAAACTGCGGGATTATTTGGTTATACTTTACCTGAAACCCCTTGGGAGGATTACTTGACGGAAAAACTGGAGCCAGCGACCTCTATCCAGAAACTGCTTGATTTAATGGAGCAACTGAGGGGGCCTGGAGGTTGTCCCTGGGACAAGGACCAAACCCCCGTGTCCCTCAGGCCCTACATCCTCGAAGAGGCTCATGAATTGGTGGAGGCCATTGATAGCGGAGACAGCTCTGCCATAAGGGAAGAACTGGGTGACTTGTTGCTCCAGGTAGTATTCCAGAGCCAGGTCGCCAGTGAAAATCAAAGTTTCAACTTCGATGACGTAGCCGAAGGTATCTGTGAAAAGCTGATCCTTCGCCACCCCCACGTCTTTGGGAAAGAGTCTGCCAACACCGGGCAGGAAGCCGCCCAACACTGGGAGAGGATAAAGATGGAGAAGGAGGGCAAAACTGGATTTGGCCGCTCCTTATACACACCGGTTCTTCACAGAGCACTCAGGCTCCAGGAAAAAGCCGTTGGCATGGGGTTCGACTGGGAACGACCTGAGGACCTTCTGGAGAAAATCGATGAAGAAACGAATGAAATCAGAGAAGCTTTAGAGACTGACAACAGAGAAAACCTGGTGGAGGAAATTGGAGACCTCTTTTTCATGGTTGTGAACCTGGCAAGATTCCTGAAAGTCCACCCTGAAGAGGCTTTGGAAATATCCATCGAAAAATTCAGAAACCGATTCACATCAATGGAAGAGGATGCTGCCGGGGCCGATCGCTCGCTGAAGGAGATGAGCCTGGATGAGATGGAGGACCTATGGAACAAGGCGAAAGCTATCGAAAAACGTTAATTCGAAGTACCTCAGGGACAGGAGGGAAAAATGATCAGGTTTGCAGTTAATTTGCTAAACCGGCAGTTAATATCCGTAACAATCGCTTGTATCTTATTTGTTGTCGGGTTTGCTCTGACCCCCGCTCTGGCGGGGGGGCTTGCGGGTGTAACCTTGCCCGATTCCATGAATATTGGCGGCAAAGACTGTCAGCTGGTGGGCATGGGGCTCAGGGAAGCGACTATTTTCAAGATCAAGGCTTACGTCTCGGGGCTGTACATGGAATCGGCCACCAGCGATCCAGCCCGGGTCATAGGGTCAGAGCAAGCCAAGGGAATGATTGTTCACTTCATTTACAAGAAGATCAGTGCCAGGAAACTGAAAAATGAATACGCCGAAAAGATCGAGGAAAACACTCCCAAAAGGTCTGAAAGTCTGAATAGGCGCATTGACCAGTTCCTCAACATGTTTACCGATCCGGCCCTCGCGGGTGACGAGTTCGTCTACACTTATGTACCTGGCACAGGCACAACGATCGCTATTGCAGGTAAAAAGAAGGAGACGATCCCCGGCCCTGACTTCATGATGGCCCTTTTCAGAGTCTGGTTCGGGGACAAACCCTTCGACGTGAACCTTAAAAAGGGACTCCTTGGCAGAGAATGACCCATTTGAACGTAACGTGACTATATTTTCCTGACTGTATAATTTATTAATCGCAGATCGACCCGCAGCAGGTAAGTGTGCGGATAACAGAAGATCAGCAAGGAAGGGAGAAAAAGATGAGAAAATCGATACTGACTACTCTGCTGCTCATGCTGGCAGTTTTACCCGTGACCAACGTTCCTTCTCAGGCAGCGGCCAAGGGTCCGGTAGTGGTGGCTTCGAAGATCGACACTGAGGGCGCTCTCCTGGGCAAAATGATCGTTATTATGCTTGAGGAAAACGGATTCAAGGCCGTTGACAGGACGGAGTTCGGGCCCACGCCCATGGTCCGCAAGGCCATTACCTCCGGCCAGATCGATATTTACCCTGAATACACGGGAAACGGCGGATTCTTTTTCGGTATTTCCGACCAGCCTGTCTGGAAGGATGCGAAGAAGGGCTACATGAAAGTAAAGGAGCTCGACCGCGAGAAAAATGACATTGTATGGCTGACACCAGCTCCTGCCAATAACACATGGGCTATTTGCGTCCGTAAGGATCTGGCCAAAAAAGAAAATATCAAGTCTTTAGAGGATTTTGCCGCCTTTATCAACAGGGGTGGCCAGGTCAAACTGGCTGGTTCGGAAGAATTTGTCACCAGCGCTGCAGCTCTACCGGCCTTCCAGAAGACCTATGGATTTTCCCTTCGTAAGGACCAGCTCCTGACCTTGTCCGGCGGGAATACCGCACAAACAGAAAAAGCAGCGGCTCAGGGGATAAACGGTGTCAATTTTGCGATGGCATACGGCACTGACGGACAGCTTGCCGCGTTGGGACTGGTTATACTGGAGGACACAAAGGGAGTCCAGCCGGTCTACGAACCTGCCCCTATCATCAGGGCCGAGATCCTTGGCAGGCATCCTGAAATTGAAGGTATTCTTAAGCCGGTATTCAGTTCTCTCGACCTGGTAACGCTTCAGACCCTGAACGCTTCCATCGCCGTTGAGGGAAAAGATGCCAGGGAGGTGGCCAGGAATTACCTGAAGTCAAAAGGTTTCATCAAATAGATCTCTTATCAGGATCAGTGACCCCTGCCCTTTTCCCGCTGTCTCTGACCCCTTTTGTCTTTTGTCTTCAGCCTCGAAATGGGAGGAAATAGTTGGGACGCGGTCGTGCCACATCGATACGCCTTGACAAGATCGACCGTGTCGCCCTGGCTGCGGGTGCTGCTGGGTTATTGTCGGCCCTTGCTACCGGTTTTATAACGCTGAGACCCAACCGCATTGCCGCTGGCGAGGTCTTAACCCTCGCCTCAGCGGTCACGGCCCCTTCGTTCATGCTCGTTCTGGGTTTATGGACCGTTATCGTCCTGCTGTCCATTTCAACATTAGATCCTGAGTACAGGTCAATCCTGACGGCTTTGTTCGCAGGGGCCCTCCTAATTATCACCTTTTATCTTTCCGGCAGTTTCGCGACCGCGGCATCCGTGGAACACGGCCCTATTTCGAGGGTCTCCCCGGGTGCTGGGTCATGGTCGATGCTTTTCGCCGAGGCCGTGCTGATGCTCAACGCCGTCCAGCAATCCGGCAGGAGGAGGCGGGCCGTCGCCTCGATCTGCGGCGCTGCTGCTGCTGCATGCATTTTACTTTTCCTCTCGGGCCAGCTGGATGACCTGTCGATCATGAAAGAGTACTTCAACCGTAAAGACCGTTTTTTTGATGAGTTGAGGGTTCACATTACACTCGCATTTGCATCGGTGGGAGCGGCAACACTGGTGGGTATCCCTTTGGGGATAGCAGCCTTGAAGATAAAAAAGCTGAACGCACCTACTTTCTTTACTCTCAACATCCTCCAGACGATCCCCAGCCTTGCCCTCTTCGGCATCCTCATTGCGCCCCTCGCATACCTTTCAGCAAGGTACTCTCTATTAAGGGACATGGGAATCCAGGGGATCGGCTGGGCGCCGGCATTTATTGCTCTGACCCTGTATTCGATACTTCCTGTTGCCAGAAACACCTACGCCGCTTTCGCAACCGTTGAACCTGCATTACTCGATGCAGGCAGGGGCATGGGTATGACCAGGGCCCAGCTTATGCTGAGGGTGGAAATACCCATAGCTTCCCCCGTGATTCTCAACGGGATCCGGGTCGCTGCCGTCCAGGCCATGGGTCTTACCGCCGTTGCAGCCCTGATCGGTGCCGGAGGCTTCGGTGTCTTCATTTTCCAGGGACTGGGACAGGCTGCGGTCGATCTTATCCTCCTGGGAGCCGTTCCCACCATTCTCCTCGCAGTCGCGGCAGATGCACTGGCGAACTGGATGATCACGGTGCTGCGGCCGGAGGGTATCAGATGATCGAACTGGTAAACGTTACTAAAACCTATCCGGCCACGGTAGCCGTTAAGGATCTTTCGTTTACGGTTGAGGATGGTGAATTCTGTGTGCTGATCGGTCCCTCCGGGTGCGGTAAATCGACCACCTTGCGAATGATAAACAGGCTTATCGAAGCCACTTCGGGAAACCTTCTTATTAACAATACCGATATCAGGGATTACCCGGCTGAGGTACTCCGGCGGAATATTGGCTACGCCATTCAAAGCGTTGGTCTGTTCCCCCACATGACCGTGGCAAAGAATATATCCGTGGTTCCTCAGCTTCTTAAGTGGGAGACCGGCAGGTCCAGCGCCCGAGTGTCTGAACTCCTCGATCTCCTCGGACTGGACCCTTCCTCCTACAGAGACAAATTCCCTCACGAACTGTCTGGCGGCGAAGCGCAGAGAGTGGGCGTAGCCCGTGCTCTGGCTGCTGATCCCTCAATACTTCTAATGGATGAACCTTTCGGTGCGCTTGACCCAATAACCCGAGAATCCCTGCAGAGTAGTTTCGCCAGGATCCAGAGGGTCCTGAAGAAGACTATCGTTTTTGTCACTCACGATATCGACGAGGCGATCAGGCTCGCGTCGCGGATACTCATCATGAAAGATGGCCAGAAAGTGCAGTACGACACACCGGAGAATATTCTCACCCACCCCAGGGACAAATTCGTGCTGGAGTTCATCGGTGCCGACAGGGCACTCAAACGCCTGGCCAGGCTTCCCGTACAGGATCTCATGAGGCCGGCATCTTCCATCAAAGAAGACCACGACCCGGCAAGTGCTGTCAGGATACTGGGTCCGGACAAATTTCTGTGGGTGACAGATAAGGAGGGCAGACTCCTTGGATGGGTTGATATGAAAGCCCACGAATCATCATCTGCAAGTCTGGCCGATTCAACAGTCAGGGTGGATCCCGGCAATTTTGCGGTAAGGGGGGACTCGACTGCCAGGGAAGCCCTCTCCAGGATGGTTCAGGCGGGGACCGGGACTACGGCGGTTCTTGACGATGCCGGCAGGCTGCTTGGAGAGATCAGGCTCTTTGATCTCCTTGAAGCATAGAATCTGCTGGCTTTATGATCATGCCGGGTAACTGGTGAATATGAAACATTTCTGGAAAATAGCCGCTCTCATTATCCTCACGGGTATTTTCGTTTTCCTTACTCTGGATGAGGGGATATGGAAGGATCTGCTGTCGGGTATAGCAGCAGATAATTCTCCTGTTGTTTACAGCCGTGCGCCTTTCCTCAGTCTTGTACTGGAGCACGCTCAGTTAGTCTTTATCTCCAGCGGGCTTGCTACGTTAACAGGGCTGCTTGCTGGAGTATTCGTCACCAGGGAATCCGGAAGGGATTTTCTCCACACTGTCAGCGCCATCGCCTCCATAGGACAGACCTTCCCGCCAGTTGCCGTACTCGCGATCGCAGTTCCCGTAGTCGGCTTCGGCTTTAAGCCTACACTGGTAGCACTATTCCTCTATGGCCTCCTGCCAGTTTTGAGAAATACGATCGCTGGCCTGGATTCAGTCCCGGCTGATGTGATCGAAGCCGCGCGGGGAATGGGGATGAGACCCTTGCAGGTCCTGACTAAGGTGGAGATTCCCCTGTCCATGCCTGTGATCATGGCAGGAGTGAGGATCTCCACGATAATCAACATCGGGACAGCGACCCTGGGCGCAACAATTGGAGCCGGAGGTCTGGGCGCTCCAATAATAGCGGGCATCATCTCTGAAAACCCGGCCTACATCATCGAAGGTGCCGTTCTGGTGGGTCTCTTCGCAATAATAGTGGACATGGTTCTCGGAAGCCTGGAAACCGGTTTTATGCTTACCACCTGATAACACTTCCCGCCCAGGTCAGACCCGCGCCGAATCCGGCCAAGGCTACCAGATCCCCCTCATTTATTCGCCCCTCCCTGTTTGCCTGGTCCAGAGCAAGGGGGATCGTTCCGGCCGAAGTGTTGCCAAACTTATCGAGGTTAACAAAAAACTTTTCCTTGTCGATGCCCAGCGCCCTGGCACCAGCATCGATAATTCTTATATTCGCCTGGTGAGGAATAATGATGTCCAGGTCCTCAATCCCGATACCGGCTCTTTCAGCAGCGTTTCTGACGGCATCAGGAAGAGCCCTCACACCAAACTTGAACACCTCCTTGCCCTCCATTCTGATGGCAAAATGACTGTCTCTCTGTTCGGATTTTGGAACCTGAAAGGCAACGCCGGGTGAAACCATGAGCCAGGGTGCCGGGGCGGAGCCGTCAGCCTTGATGTAGGTTGACATTACTCCCCTTTCGCCGCCCTCGTTTCTCAATATCGCCGCGCCAGCTCCGTCGGCAAACAGAACGCAGGTGTTCCTATCGCTCCAGTCTATGACCCTGGAAAGCGTTTCGGCGCCGATGACCAGAGCATGTTTTATGCCGCTGTCTGGCATCATGGCATCAGCGACCGTTATCCCGTACACAAACCCGGAACAGGCAGCCTCCAGATCAAAACATGCCGCATTTTTTGCACCGATCTTATCCTGAACCATGCACGCTGTTGAGGGGATCAGCATATCCGGGGAAAGAGTGGCCAGGATGATGAGATCAAGCTCCATGGGGTCGATTCCCGCCATCTCGCAGGCGTTTAAAGCAGCAGTGGCAGCGAAATCAGATGTGGTCTCACCGTCTTCGGCTATCCTCCGTTCCCTTATTCCTGTCCGGCTGACGATCCACTCGTCAGTAGTATCCACTAACTTGCTCAGGTCTTCGTTGGTCATGATCCGCGATGGATATCCCGCACCTGTGCCTATTATTCGGTTCCCTTTCATCAATACCTCCCTAATCTAAATTTTGACAGGGTCCTTAAATGCCCATCCTTTACTTTTTACACCTCGAAAAGAGCAAAGTGCCATTTTCCCTTTCGACCAATCATTAATATATATGAAGCGGATCCCATGATATTACCTTCAAGAGTACCACTCAAGGTAAATCTGTCAGCAATCACCGGGCTTGCAACCCGTGAGTATCATTCGGCGGTTCATAAAGCCAAAATCCCCGTCCTTGTTGTGAGGTGAAAAATTCCGGTGTACCCGTATATTCCCGAAGCCTGCCTCCAGCATCAATCCCTCAAGCTTCTCGGCGCTGAAATATCGGATGGAATAACTCTGATCCCGGATAAGCCCCCCTTCCCTGGATAGTATAACTTCCCTCGCGATTATAACGTCCCCATCCACCTGCCTCGCCCTGCACACGATGATATCTTCTCCGATCTCGTGCCATGCATTGGGGTTGAGCTTGTTTTTGACCTTGTCACCGTCAGCCACGTCAATGAAGATCCACGAGCCGGGCCTCATCAACCTCAATGCTTCCCTTAATATGCGCAGGTCATCCTCCGGGTCCGGGAGGTACCCCATGGAGTTTCCCATAATTATCACGTGGTCGAAATCCCCGTCTGGCAATCCTGTGCTCCTCGCGTCACCCTGTATGAAGCCGACCGGAACACCCTTTTGAAGGGCTGCCTTCTTTCCCAGGTCGATCAGGTGCTGCGAATAATCGAGGACCGTACATCTGCCTTGACCCCTTGCAGCAAGTTCAATGCTGTGCCGGCCCTGGCCGCCGCACAGATCAAGGATGGTGTGGTCTGTTTCAATTGGAAGGAGCTTGCACAGGACGTCAGTTTCCCTCCTGGTAAGGTCCAGGTCGCAGACAGACCTCGCGTCGGTAAGGAGATAGACCTCATCGAAGATCGTTTTCCACCAGTCCGGGTCGACTTGGCTTTTCATCAATCCTCCGGGTTGGCACCGAAGCTGAACAGCCCGTCTGAGGCAAAAACTGCGGCGGATCCCTTCCAGGGCTGGGAACGCGCGATCTTCAACTCCTCGTTTTCGATATTCACGAACTCGTCCAGATCCCCGGCGAGCCACATCTTTTCCAGGACAAGGCAATCGGTCCACATCGAACTGCAGTATTCCCCGAGTTTTTTCAGATGACCCTCGGTTATCACCCTGGGCCTGAGGCCGAGCCAGATGGGGCCGAGCAGGTAGGTAAATCTCTGATCGAGGGCCATTTGCTCCTGCCCCTCAACTACATCGAGGAGATCCGCAAAATCCATACTGCAGATGGCATCGTTAATGCGGTTGACTGCATCCCTGACAGTCATATCAGATCGAAGGATCGCTAACGGCTGGACCCCGCCGCCGCTTCCCACATTGGTCGGAACACCCCCAAAACGGACCAGGAATCCGAAGAGTCCTTCCGGTCCCATGAGGCATCTGAAGTCAGTCTGGTATCTTGAGAGCATGACTTTTTTGGCCTCCCTGTCCAGACTGGGATTGTCCTCGGCCCATAGATTCAGCGGGATTTTTTCCTGGACTATGTAACTGCCCTCCCGTAGCGCAAGACTAACCGCTTCATCTGGATCAGGGTTCACGCCTCCCACGCGTACTCCCATTCCGGAATACCCCCTCTCAGGCTTGAGCACCAGATCGTTCCAGTTCCTTCTGGTCCAGTCGACCAGGTCTGAGATATGCTCGCCCCCGGGGCCGTCAGTATTCCTGTCAAAAAACCTCCTTGTCCAGGGTGTTCTTCTAACAGTTTCCGGCTGGAATCTGTCCCGCTGTTTTCCGGTGATAACTTCGAACATACTCTTTACGTTTATCGGTTCAGTGCCCCTGGGATTTACTACCCTTCCCTCTGAAACTGCCTGCAGGAGCGGGTCAAGACCATGCTTGCGGTGAAGGGAAAGGAGCACATCGGAGTTGAAATCCATAAAGATAACGGAAACCTGCCTCCCCTTCCAGGTGACTATTCCACCTGTGAGTTCCAGTTCGTCAGGAGCCATGAGTGCACTGGAAATGCCGTCAACTCTGTTTAGATGCACCGCAAGATTGATGTTCTCAGCCACATCCTCGAGGGTCTCTTCTTCTGCCACCACCGCAATGAAACCCGGGTTCGACCCATTCCTAGCCCGGTGTGTGTTAACGAGCATGTCGACGAACCCGAATACCGGATAGAGCAGGGGATGGTCGAAATCGAGATCAACTCCTATCGACCTGATACTGTTTAACTTCTCCCAGGTTTTTTTCCCTATCAGCTGGGTTATGCGCTGGTAATCCCAGCCCCCGGGGCTGCCCAGGTTCCACTCGGAGTGAAATCCCGCAAATTGATCTGTCATGGTTCGCTCCCGCCTGATTCACCGTTAAATATTTAAAGTTAAAGGTTATTATGAAAACCGATTTCGAAATCGAAAAGTGAATTTTGTGTATTCGCGTGCCTGAAATGTACTTTTACTTTCAACGTTAAGCTTGTAATTCCATGTCAGAGAACACACGCTCCAAGGCGCCAAAAGGGATCTCTCCCTGCCCCATTACTATTTTAACAAAGTCGGCCGGGTCGTCCCTGCCAAACCGGTCGAAGAGTGACTGGAACCGGCGAAGTCCCAGAGTGTAGCACGCCTGATAGCCGGGATGCAGAGTGTACCTCAGGACGATCTGCCGGGCAAGAGTGCGGGCAAAACCCGCTGCCTCCAGGGTGTCGGCGGCCTCGTCGAGATCCATCCTCCCCGTGTGCAGTGAAATGTCCACGATCCCCCTGATCGAGTGGGACATCCTTCGTTTGGCGAGAATGAGCATGTCGCCAGGACCGGTAAAATAACCAGTCAGGGCTGTCAGTTGTTCAGCAAAACAGGCCCAGCCTTCATAGAAAAGGGGGCTTTCAAGAGGCCTTCTCACCGCATTTTCGAGGCTCCACCTGCAGGCGTCAAGTAAATGGTGACCTGGCCAGATCTCGTGAGCAGCGGTCATCCTGGTCTCCGGGTGTATTCCCTCAGATAAGCGCTCGGAGTTGCCTTCCTCGAAGATATAGAAGGTGCCGCCAGATGGCGGATAGCCGGGCCTTGCGCTGTAAGAATCGGCAGAGCGAACCGCCGTCAACGCTGTGGGCACAGTGTTGACCCTTACAGGGCATTTTTCAGCTAATTCTGATGTGACCAGATCCGAATCGATGCAGTGAACCAGAAGATCATCTATCTGCCTGGAAAATGTTTCCTTTAGTGTGCGGCTGCCGACAGATCGCTTGCCCATACTTTTATAGACTGCGCGCCAATCGAGGCCTGGACTTATGGACTCGGATATTTTTTTGAGTTCCCCATTCATGAAAGCGAACTCATCTTCTAGTTCCCCGAGCACCTCGCTGCTGCTGACACCGCACCCTAAATGAGCCGAGACCACTTTTTCGAATATATCCTTGCGAAGTTTGAAATCGCCCTGGGCCTTTACTCTGCGGAGACCTGAGACAAAATTTTCAACTGCACTTAAGGCAGGCACGGCCTCAAAACCCTTGTCTACAAGAGATTCCAACCATGTAACGGTTCTGGCAGCCATTTCCAGAGCCCGATCGTGAAATACTGCCGGCACCACTGTCATGTTCTCCAATCCTGTTTCCGTCAGGGAAGCGAGGCTGGCGGCCCTCTGAGAAAAAGCGCGACTGCCACCCTGTTCAAGAGCATGAGCAAGGCCGACACAGGCGACCGTCAAATAAAAAGTTGGCTGTCTTTGGTGAAAAGAAACATCTTCAAACTGCTCCCGGACAGTCCTGCACAGTCCGGTGAGGAGGTCAATTTCCGTTTGTTCCCCGGACTTTGCTGTTCCGGTGTCAAGCTCAACAAGCTGCCGATCCCATGTGAATAGATCAGTTAAAAATCCTGCCACTGACGACTCGGAAAAATCATCCCACTGCGACCACGACTTTTCTTCAGCCAGGCACTGTGGAAAGAAATAAAATTCGTCACTTTCACAGCACACAGGGAAACGTGCGGCAAACCCGCGATATATCTTTTCTGCAATTTTTGCAGTTTCACTTTTATGGAGCAACGTCCTGCCTCTTTTACTGGCCTCGTGAATGCTGTGATTAACAGTCACGAGCACCAGGGTCCCTGTTCCCTGCCCAGGCTAGCGAAATGAAATAGAGGTCATAGTCAGCTTAAAGGTATATTCAGGTAGTGAGGTTATGATCCCTGAACCTGCGCAGGGATCCTTGCATCTGATCGGATGTTATGATGTTCTTTTCAACGAAGTACCTTCCAATAGGCCTCTGGATCATGCGCTGGAGCCCCAGCACTGCGTTACACTTAAAAGGGGTCAGGCAGCCTGATCTGAGGGCTGCTTCGCCTATTCTCTCGTTCATTTCCATTCCACAGAGAAGACTCTCAACCTGGTCTGATTCAAGATATCCCCACATGCAGGCAATTTTGCCGAAAACGGGCCTCTGGAACCACTGCCACAGAACAGCATCGACCAATTCCCTTGAGGAGATACGTCCTGAATAATAGAGGAACTGACCAAAGAGAAGCTTCCTGCCTGGGATCTGTCCTCTCCAGTATCTGTTATCCGGCCCCTCGCGAGGAATTCGAACGGGGTTTCCGGGCCCGTATAAGGCACTGCGACGTTCGACAAAATTTCGGATCCTGCTGTAAGCTTCCTTCGCCTCCCTGAACTGAGCAACGCATTCGGATTCATCGAGACCCAGGGTAAAGGCCCTGTCAGGGTGAGTAGCAAGGGCACGTTTCCGGAAGGTTTCGTCCAGATGTTTATCGTCAAGCAGCTGCAGGCGCGCAGTTACCTCGTTACCACTCCAGCCAAACAGTAACTCACATGCAGCTATCAGCTCTGCACCGGCCATTAAGATAAGCCACCATATCCTGCCACTTTGGCGGTCTCCCCGTGAATAAGGAAAAACATAGTATCCGGCAATGACTACCACAACATATTGTATTGTAATAGATTGTGATGTCAAGATGTTGAGGGATGTAA
>CAYVSA010000033.1:0-9316 GCA_964454175.1 uncultured Pseudomonadota bacterium | reverse complement strand
CGATCTTCAGAAAGCAGATGGCAGGGATTGCAGATCAATATCCTCGACAGGATGGAAAGCCGTATCCTCACTTCCCCTGTCCTCGACCAGGACCAGATCCCATTTTTGGGGATGGATAAGTACTTCCTGCATCAGCATCCGGTTTACAGCATGGCCGGCCTTGAAGCCAGAGTACGAACCGAGAACAGGTATCCCCAGCAGGGACAAATCCCCAATGGAGTCCAGTATCTTGTGCCTGACAAACTCATCGGGGGAACGCAGCCCCTCAGGATTTACGACTCCATCATCGCCAACAATTACAGCGTTTTTAAGAGACCCCCCAAGAGCAAGACCCTTTTCCGTCAGGTAATCAGCGTCTCTGGTAAATCCAAAGGTCCTGGCAAAAGCAATATCCTGTCTGTAGGCCTCGGGGCTGTAGTCAAAATGAAGCTCCTGGCGTCCAACGATAGTATTCTTGAACTCTACGACAAAATTCACGGAAAAATCTTCAGAAGGAGCCAGTCTGGCAGTAGCGTCACCGATGGATACAGCGATCTCCTCTGTGATCCTCAGCATCCTCTTGGGTACTCCCTGTCCCGTCAAACCGACAGTTTCGATACCCCTTACAAAGGGCGCAGCGCTTCCATCCAGTATAGGGACTTCATCGCCCATCACTTCTATAAGCGCATTGTCGACGCCGGAACCCGCAAGGGCGGAAAGCAGGTGCTCAACTGTCTGGATGGAGGTGCCGTTCATTCCAAGGCTGGTGGCAAGAAGAGTATCCCGAATATTAGCAACGTTTGCTTCTACTTCCGGGGCGCCGGGGATGTCTGCCCTCCGAAAGAGATAACCCGAATCCGGCACTGACGGAAAAATCCGCACACTCGAAGAAAGGCCCGTATGAAGAGCGATCCCCTCAAATTCCATGCTTCCCATCAGGGTTTTCTGTTCAATAAAAGAAGGCATATCGGGGCATTAACCGCAACATACGTGCCAAAGAGTGAACAATTCATAATAATAATTTTATTTTTATTTTACGGGCAGTTACAGCAAAAGACCAAAGGATAACCTTTGTGGGGGCGGTTAATACAGTTGTACTGTGTGTCAAAACTCCAACATATGTTGCTAAATTGCAACACTATAGTGCCCTGGATCTGTCTATAACATTAAAGGCACCCAGCAGAACTCCCATCGCCAGGAAAGCCCCGGGGGGGAGGACCATAACAAGTACGTCCTGATAAGCGCCGCCCATGACCGAGTAACCCAGGAATGTGCCGCTGCCCAGGATCTCTCTAACCGTTCCGATAGCGACCAAAGCTACTGTAAAACCCAGACCCATTCCAAAACCATCAATGGCTGAGACCAGCACCGGGTTTCTGGAGGCAAAGGCCTCCGCCCTTCCAAGGATGAGGCAGTTTACAACAATGAGAGGTACGAACAGACCAAGAGTCTTGTGGACGGGGTGGGCCCAGGCCGCACCGGCGAGGTCAACTATTGTGACAAAGGATGCTATGATAATGATGAAAACGGGGATACGGACTTTGCTGGGGATGATATTCCTGAGAACCGAGACAACCGTGTTAGAGGAGGTTACGACGAACAGGGTTGCAAGCCCCATGGCTATACTGTTTATCACACTGTTAGTTACCGCGAGAGCGGGACACAACCCGAGAACCATTCTGAAGACAGGATTTTCCTGCCAGAAACCCTTCCTGAACTCATCAAAGTAGCTCATTTCCCGAACCTTTCTATCAAGTCTCGATCGTCGTTGACCGCAGGTTAATTACTTATCTGTTTTCTCCGCAGCCCCTTCGGCTGATCCCACTGGTTCCTGATGACCTGTTTCCGCCGGCGCCAATATTTTTTCCCTGTCTTCTTTGAACCATTCGAGTCCCTTGCGGACAGCTCCCGTAACTGCCCTGGGAGAAATAGTGGCTCCGGTGATCTGATCTATGTCTCCCCCGTCCTTTTTAACCTTGAAGTTTGTGCTCCCAAGCGACTTGCCCTTGAACTGATCCTTGAAAGCATCCTCGATAATACGAGACCCCAGACCTGGCGTCTCGGCGTGGGTAAGGATCTCAATGCCCCCCAGGGTTCCATCTGGCATTATTCCCATCATAATGGAAATATTTCCACTGTATCCGTCTGGTGCAGTAACCTGGTAGGCAACGCCTTCGATATTTTCCTGGGTGCCTGCCCGAAAGACCTTGGTCTGTCCTGATCCAGGCCGCTCAAGTTCTATAAACTGTGAATCCGGATCTATCTTCATTGTCGGCAGAACTGCCTTAAGGGATTTTATAACCTCCAACTTGATCTGATAGGCGATGGGCTCCTTGGTAACTTCGTAAACTGCTGCCAGAGCGATCCCGGCAACGAAACAGATCGATGCAAGTACGGCTATTAGGCGCCCGGTTCCCGAAAACATCATGCACCTGCCTTCTTCTCACGGAGGTAGCCGAAGGTCCGTGGTTTTGTATAACGGTCGATTATCGGTGTGACAGCGTTCATGAGCAGGATGGCAAAGGACACTCCCTCCGGATAACCACCGAATAATCTGATGAAAACGGTTATAGCACCGCACCCGACGCCAAAGATCATCATACCCTTATTAGTCACCGGGCTGGTTACGTAATCGGTGGCCATGAAGAAAGCCCCCAGCATCAATCCTCCAGTGACCATATGAAAGGCTGGAGATGCATATTCCCTGGGATTTATCATCCAGAAAATGCCCGTCATGGCAATTACGGTTGCCAGGAAGCACACCGGGATGTGCCAGGTGATCACTTTCCTCACTATCAGGAACACGCCGCCGGCAATCAGAGCAAGAGCGGAGACCTCGCCCAGGCTACCGCCCATATTACCTACAAATGGCGCCGAGAGCCCCATACCGGCAGCGTCGCCGATGCCGCCCGTCATGAGAAGGCTCGTTTTCATTGCACCCAGCGGAGTGGCCATGGTCACCGTGTCGAAGGAAAAGGAAAGGGGCGCCGGCCTGGGCCAGCTGGTCATGGCTACGGGGAAGCTGATCAGGAGAAACACCCTGGCGACAAGCGCGGGGTTAAAGGGATTATATCCGAGTCCGCCGTAAATATGCTTTCCAAACATGATGGCGATAAGTGCCCCCACCAGCACCATCCAGCCAGGTGCCGACGACGGAAGGTTCATGGCCAGAAGGAGTCCCGTAATTATGGCGCTGCCATCAGCGAGGGGCGACATGTCCCTCCCCCTCAGCTTCAGCACAGCCGCTTCGAGCAAGACACAACCGATAACTGATACAGCCATTACCCGAACTGCGTTTATGCCGAAGTAATAAGCCCCGACCAGCGCACCGGGGGCCAGCGCCAACAGTACGCTGTACATGGCGCTTTCGACGGTGCCGGACGACCTCAGATGGGGTGATGATCCTAATACCGTCTTCATCAGCTATTCTGCCCCCTTGTCATGATCTCCGCCTTACCCTGCCGTATGAACTGAACGAGGTTCCTGTCGGCCGGGCAGGAAAACGAACAGCACCCGCACTCGATGCAGTCATTGATGTGAAAGTCCTTCAACTCGTCGAAAAGGTCCCACTCGACCATATTACCAAGTGTGTGGGGAAGCAGCGATGCAGGACAGGCCCTGACACAGGCACCACACCTTATACAGGCTCTCTGGCGCAGTGGCCTGAGCTCCCCGGGGCCGAAGATGAGCAGACCGCTGGTCCCCTTCAGAACCGGGCTTGCCAGCGAAGAAAGAGCATGTCCCATCATGGGACCGCCTGAGACGATCCTTGCAGCAGGACCTTTAAGACCCCCGCTGTTTTCTACCACCTCTGAAAGCGCGGTTCCGATCCTGACCCTGAAATTGCCGGGTTCAGCTGGAACGGAACCACCCAGGGTCATTATCCTCTCCACGAGGGGCCGGCCTGTCGTCACAGCCTCGTTGATGGCTGCCAGTGTGCCGACATTCTGGACAACGACACCAACGTCCATGGGCAATCCGCCACTTGGCACTTCCTGACCGACGAGAGCATAGATAAGCTGTTTTTCAGCACCCTGGGGATACATGACCGGCAGCCTGGCTACTTCTACCCCGGGAGGCAGGTCCAGAGACTGCATTTTCTGGACGGCGTCGGGCTTGTTGGCCTCGATACCGATTATGCCCTTCTTTGCACCCACCATTTCCATTGTAAGGCTAAGGCCTGCTGCCACAGCTTCGGGCGCTTCAAGCATCAGTCTGTGGTCTGCGGTGAGGTACGGCTCGCACTCAATGCCGTTGGCGATAACAACCTCGATGGGCTTGTCATCGGGAGGACTCAGCTTAACGTGGGTTGGAAAGGCCGCCCCGCCCATACCTACGATACCAGCTCCTTTTACCGCTTCTTTCCAGACCTGTGGTCCTTTTGTCAAGCCCGGGTCAGCGAGTGGCGAAGTGTCGAACGCTTCGTCCCTGCCGTCCGGCTCTATGACTATGGCCGGGATAGCCCTGCCAGATGGATGCGGAGATGGTTCGATCGCCTTGACTGTTCCGGAAGTGGGAGCGTGTAGAGACGCGGAAATAAAGCCGCTGGGCCTGGCTATCTCCTGATATTTGAGAACTCTGTCGCCAATGGCTACCGTGGGTTCAGCGGGGGCTCCAATATGTTGTGCCAGACTCACGCAGTAAATTTTAGAAAGCTCCAGATCCTTAACAGCTTCGCTGCTTGTGTACTTGCTGTCAGCGGGGTGTACACCACCCCGGAACCTGCCTCTCACTATTTCTCCCCTCCGTTTTTGAGCAACCTGCCCTCACCCTCTCTGAGCAGATCCTTCAGCTCGTCCATAAACTCGTTGATGTCCTTAAAGGACCGGTACACTGATGCGAAGCGGACATAGGCAACTTCGTCCAGTGCGTGCAGCTCTTTCATCACGGTCTCACCGATGTCTGTACAGGAATTTTCCTTCTGTCCCTTTTCCTGCAGCGCCTTCTCAATACGCTCCACGATCTCTTCCATCACTGGAACGCTGACGGGCCTTTTCTGGCACGCCTTCTGAATACCTGTCAATATCTTGCCTCTGTCGAAAGCCTCTCTCCTGCCGTCCTTCTTGATGACCATGGGCATTATGTCTTCTACTCTCTCATAAGTCGTAAAACGCCTTCCACAACCAAGGCATTCGCGTCTTCTTCGAATGACGTCGTTGTCTCCGGACAGCCTTGAATCGACTACCTTGTTGTCAAAATCAGAGCAAAATGGGCACTTCATTTTCTTTGTTCCTCTAAAAGCTCCACTCCAAGACCAGCAGAAGAAAGCATCTCCTGGGCCAGAGAGTCCGGGTAACCTCTCCAGGATACGATCCTCACCACTCCTACGTTTATGAGCATCTTGGCACAGATAATACACGGGCTGTCTGTAGTGTATACAGTTGATCCCGACAAGTTAATACCGTGTTTGGCCGCCTGAATAATACCGTTTTGCTCCGCGTGGAGACCTCTGCATATCTCATGGCGCTCCCCGGAAGGTATCTGTAGTTGTTCTCTGAGGCACCCCACTTCCGAGCAGTGGGGAACTCCTGAAGGTGCCCCATTATAACCGGTTGCAAGAATGTTCTTATTCTTTACAAACGCAGCACCGACCTGACGCCTCAGGCACGTTGACCTGGTTGCCACCAGTTTCACGATCTCCATGAAATAGTAGTCCCACGACGGACGGTGGCCCAATGTCCCGGTCACTTTAATCTCAGCCTTCAAGCCTGTCTGTATAGAAGGGGAAACTGTCGCACAGTTCACGCACCTGTTTCCTGATCCCGCTCAGGAACGCCTCGTCATCAATGTGTCTGAGTGCCTCGGTGATCCACTTTGCGACCTGGACCATCTCGGGCTCCTTCAGACCCCTCGTAGTAACTGCCGGGGTGCCGATACGGATACCGCTCGTTATGAATGGGCTTCTCGTTTCGAATGGAACGGTATTCTTGTTTACCGTAATTCCCGCCAGGTCTAGAGCCTCTTCCGCATCCTTGCCGGTGTACTCCTCTGTTCGCAGGTCCACCAGCATCATGTGGTTGTCAGTGCCGCCTGATACAAGTTTGTGGCCCTCAGACTGGAGCTCATCTGCAAGGACTTTTGCATTTATTACGATCTGCTTCTGATAGCTTGTGAACTCAGGGGTCAGAGCCTCCTTGAATGACACTGCCTTTGCGGCGATCACGTGCATCAGTGGGCCGCCCTGTGAGCCGGGGAAAACACGACTACCCAGCTTTTTGGCAAAACTTTCTTCTGACATGATCATCCCGCCCCTTGGTCCCCTGAGGGTCTTGTGGGTAGTTGTCGTCACAATATGAGAATGGGGTACCGGGCTGGGGTGTTCTCCAGCTGCTACAAGTCCGGCAATGTGGGCCATGTCGGTTACGAATACAGCATCGACCTCGTCAGCAATCTCCCTGAATGCTGCAAAGTCAATTATCCGCGGGTAGGCAGATGCACCTGCGATGATCATTTTTGGCCTGTGCTTTCGCGCCTTGTCCCTGATCTGGTCGTAATCAATGGTCTGATCGTGTTCCCTGACGCCGTAGGAGACAACATTGTACAGAATACCGGAGAAGTTAACCGGACTGCCATGGGTCAGGTGGCCACCGTGGGAAAGGTCCATACCCATCATTGTGTCCCCGGCCTCAAGAACCGCAAAGTACACCGCCATGTTGGCCTGCGCTCCTGAGTGGGGTTGGACGTTCACATAGTCAGCTCCAAAAAGCTCCTTTGCCCGCTCTATGGCAAGGTTTTCCGCCTTGTCGACGAATTCACAACCGCCGTAATATCTTTTGCCGGGATAACCTTCTGCATACTTGTTGGTCATGAGGCACCCAAGCGCTTCCAGGACACTTTCACTAACCATGTTTTCAGAAGCTATTAGCTCCAGCTGGTGCTCTTCTCGCCTGGTCTCACCTTGAATCGCATCGAAGACCTCGGGGTCAAATAATTTGAGCGGGCTACTGGACAATGTATTCCTCCGTTCTTCTCCGTGTGTCCTTCAGCTTGACAGCTTATCTATCTTTTCAATCCGTCGGTTGTGCCTTTCTCCTTCAAAAGAGGTATCAAGCCATGTATCAAGGATCTCGACAGCCAGGTCAGTTCCCAGGACACGACCTCCCAGGACAAGAATGTTCGAGTCGTTATGCCGTCTTGAGGCTGACGCTGTGAAGTGATCGTGGCATAGAGCTGCCCTGATGCCTTTGAATCGATTAGCAGCAATGGACATACCCAGTCCGGTCCCGCAGATCAGTACCCCCCTCCGGGCAGTCCCGGATTGAACGCATTTTGCCATTTTTACGGCATAATCAGGGTAGTCAACAGTTCCAGCAGACTCCGGACCGAGATCCAGGACGCCTATCCCCCTGTCTGCAAGATGGGCAGTTACAATATTTTTCAGCTCGAAACCCCCGTGATCAGAGGCTACGGCCGTCAAAACGGTCCCACTGGATTTATTTCCCATACGTACCTGCCACGATGCTTCTGCACACCGGGGAGGATACATTCCCCCTTCCCGATGATTAAGACCGCCAGATGGGCGTTTTAGAGAAGTCGGCAGCCGAAGTGAATTCCTCATGCCGGCCCATGGACCAGGCGAGATAAAAACCGTAGAAAGACTATACTTTTCGTCTGATTTTTGTCAAGGAGTAGAGCTGTCAATGCCACTAATTTGTTGATGATCGGAATTTTTCAACTATCAATTCTTCTGATAATCTGGCCTAAAAACACCAACCTGTGCTAATAAACCTCCAATGGACTACCTTTCATGCAAAGCTTCTGCCCTGGAGGGTAAAAAAAGGCTGTCAGGTAAACGTTTCAAGGAGGCCGCCTGCATTTCCGAAACCGAGGCAGGCATACTTTTTTCAGATGGCAGTACAGCCCTTCTTTCAACAGACCCGGATAGACCCGGTTTGTTCCTGCCGCCAGCCGAGCAGATCAGAAACAAGGTGCTGTCAAGCTTCTGTGATCTTCTAAAGGCCCGTCTCAAAGGGTCTAAGCTCATGGACATCGGAATGCCGATACCTGGTGAACGTGTGATCGAGTTAGTGTTTGATACACCCTGGCCCGGCAAACCGGGTGAAGCATACCGTCTAGTCCTCGAGGTGATGGGGCGTCACAGCAACCTGATCCTGGTGAGCAGCGACGATCGTGTGATAGCCCCGATAAAACCAGTGTCCCTGCAAAAGAGCAGGATTCGTCCCGTGATGCCGGGACTTGTCTGGACCCCTCCCCCGCCCAGAGAAGGGGTTCCCCTTGAGGTTGCGGCTCAAGGGGGTCTGGAGGTGAAAACTTCTTTCAATGATATTACTTCCCTCACCTCTGCGGTTTCCGGTCTCTCACCAGTCTCAGCTAAACAGGCGATCGCCCAGGTGAAAAACGGAATGGCCCGGGATGTTTCCTCTGCCCTCGCAGACATGCTTTCCAGTGCAGACGGCTCATCCGGTCACACCTTTACCCTTGACGGGCGTGCCTGCCTGTCCCCATACCCGCCAATTGATGCGGATAAAGACTCGATCAGTACACACTCTTGCTTTTCAGAGGCTTCCTGGTACTGGAGGTCAACGGGCGGCCGCGGCGCGGTGCCCGACGATAACTCCAGAAGTGAAAATCTCAAGAACAGGCTGCTCGAGATACGCAGCAAACTATTCAGGGAACTCGATGGAATTGTGAGAGAAGAGAGCAGGTGCAGCGAACACGATGATCACCGCATGCGTGCTCAGGCCATCTTGAACAACCTGAAAACCATCCCAAAAGGGACCAGACAGATAACACTCCCGCACCCCGACCGGTCGGAAGTCATGCTGGCTGTAGAGCTTAACCCCTCCCTGTCGGCGCAGGAAAATGCCAACAGGATGTTCGATCTGGCCAGGAGACTCAAAAGGGGCCTCGAAGAGGTTGCTCTGCACAAGGTTAAGATCCAGTCTGGACTGGGCCGGATAGAAAAAGCCCTGAGCACACTGGCTGTTGGAGATGTGTCTGATGCTGAGACCGTACTTCATCAGGCTGGTGGAGACAGTCCCTCGAAGCCTGGCCGGAGCGCAGGAAGATCTGGTGGTCCCGGCAGGGCCAGGATGTACAATGGATTCAGGATACTGGTGGGGAAAAGCGCAACAGACAACGAAAAGGTTACTTTCGCCGCGGCAGGCCCCAACGACCTCTGGCTCCACGCTCGTGATTATCCGGGGTCCCACGTGGTGATCCTGACTGAGAAGAAAAACGTCCCCGAAGAGGTGATCAGATACGCCGCCGAAATTGCTGCCGTCGGCAGCGGCGCGAAGAATGATTCCTCACCGGAAGTAATGGTCACTCAAAGAAAATGGGTCAGGAAGATCAAGGGAGGCAAACCCGGACAGGT
>CAYVSA010000032.1:13297-22404 GCA_964454175.1 uncultured Pseudomonadota bacterium | reverse complement strand
GAAATCAGAGCATCAGATATTATAGTGTTTAATTCCCGCCCTTGATAATCCCGTACTACAGTCCGAACTGAAAGAGCAGCTGCAGTGTACCCGTCCCGACATCAGTATTGTTGCTTCCCTCCCAGTTGCTGACTCTTACGTCCAGGAGGAGTGAAGTCATGGGGGCCAGCTTCCAGCCCGCACCGCCACCGGCAGTAACACCCCAGCCGTCCGTGACAGTCCCGGCGTTATCAACCTCGTGGTTGGACAGTGCCGCATAGATCCTTGCTCCGCCCACGGACCAGACAGGGCCGGCCATGAAACTCTGATAGTCGATATTGGTATCATGGCTGCTCCAGAGCCCACCAAGGAGCAATCCGGTGGTGCCGGTCCCCAGTACCGCTTCCAGTGAGAAGCTTGGGCCTGAATCGATAAAGTCCAGATCGTTCTGAAAGCTCGTAACACCCCAGCCAGCCCCCAGCTTGAATGCGGCAGGGGAGGTGGAGGGCAGGGCAAGAATAACTGCAAGCATCAGGAACACGGTCAGGCGTCTCATAACTAACCTCCTGAAAAGTTCTTCTCCAATTATACCAGATTGTTTCCTTTTGAATCCCTGTTTCCACTATCCAATTTCTAATACTCTGTTTTCTAATGCTCTAACCCCGATGCGTGTCCGCCTCCGGTGACGACTACGGCAGCACAGTGATGCTTACTGCCAGGAGATTGACTACGTAAAGTGGGTTGTGAAGGCCCAGACTGCGATCTCCAACTATGTAATCGTAGTTGTAGGCGGCCGCCCGGATGGTGTCCGAGTCTGATGCCATGAGAGTGAGGTCAAAGAGGCCCTGGCTGGCGTCGTAATCCCCCCCCGCGGCGACAACCTTGTTTTTCAGAGTATCCAGCATTCCTGTAATCTCATTTTGAAAGGTCTCAACCGTACCGTCACTGTCATAATCGTTGCTCGAATACAGAAGCGGGTAGGTTGTTGAAGAGTACAGAATTGACGAAAAATCGAAGGTCCCGATCGTGGTAGTCGAGTAAGCAAAGCTTGATTTGTCAGCAAGCAGAAAATCGGCGTTCTGGTGACAGCTCCCGAAATCAGATAGACATGTTTCCAGCCTGGCCTTGAACGAGTGGCCGGTGGTGGCTTTGTCGGGAAGCTGGCCCAGATCCTCATCGCTGACGACGGTATAGTGACAGCCCGTGCACCCGTTCGCCACATTGTCGGTCCCTGCGTGGGATGAGTCCGAGTAAGTGTAACCGGCGAACTCGAACCCGCGCAGCAGGTCGTTGGCGGTTTTTTTCTTGCCTTCGAATACCTCCTTCTGGGCATGTCTTGGAATTTCCAGGGTTGATGATCCCGATATCCCGGAACCGTCAGCCGCCTCAAGGGCCCTTACGTTGTGGCACTCAAAGCAAATGTCCGCTTTTGTAAAGGGTGAGCGAACCTTGTTGCCTGGTTCGTGGGATGAATGGCACGATGTGCACGTTACCTGACCGAAAGCAGCTGCTCCGGGGAGTCCGTCCGGGTTGGCAAGGTTTCCGTCACCGGTTTCTTCCACAATACTATTTATAGTGCCCTGGGAGAGGCTTTCGCTGTGGGCGAAGATCCTGACGAAGCCTTCAGGTGTGTGACAGGCAGCGCAAGGTGTTCCCCGGACGGTATCGACCATGTCGCCCTGGAATGACGACTCGATAATAAAAGTATCCGAGTGCCCATCATCAGAAGATATGCTCGGGCCGTCCCCGCCGAACCATTCAGGGTACTGGTTGGCCAGGATGTTAGTGGTCGCTGCCCCTGCGTGCTCGTCCGGGCTGTGACATGGGCCGCATAAAGTTCCATGGAACAGATCTCCAAAAACCGGCGAGACGGTACTGTCAAGGGGAGTCTGGTGATTACCCACGGACAGGCCTGTACCCGAGTAAGCGTAATGTTCGGTACCGCTTCCGTGACAACCCTCACACCCTGTAAAAGGCCTTGCTGTGAGTCCAACCGCCGAAAGCACCGTCCCTGTTATGGCCCCTGAAGATGAAGTAAAAAGGTAGGGTGCATCCGAAAAGTCACTCACCGGATCGTGGCAGGAATCGCATCCTGTCGCGATCCCTGTAGTGGAGTCTGGTGATGCGTTAATGTTCGCGTGTCCGGCCAGGGCCCAGGAAGTGTCTGGCGTGAACCCGGGATAAGAGCCCGCCGCTGCCTCCAGCGCGTCGTGACAGCCGGACAGAAGGCACTCGGCTGTGCCCGCGAAACCCAGGTCGGAAGAAGGACTCCCGCCGCTCCTCTTGGGGTTGTAGCCGCAAGAGGACGCCAGGGCAGCTATTAACAGCGCTGCAGCTAGAATACGGTATGGCATTTTGCGCATATCTCCGGTGATTCCTTGCGGAATTTAGATTTGACCTTGCCCCAGTTACGGGGATGCGGGCTTACCATGAGACCAGTCTTTGCGGAGTGGCAGTCAAGGCACACGTTGCCGTCTGGATGGCATGATTGGCACGATTTGAGAGTCTTGCGGGCCTCGTTGGCGTGGCCCGTGCTCCAATCACTGGATGAAAGTGCACCACCCGGATGACAGTCGCCGCACTGGCCAGGTGTGAATGTCTGATGAAGGGGGCCGCCCGCGCCTGCTTCGATCTTGGTCCAACTCTCCCTGTGGGAGAGGATCTTGAGGCGGTCACGCTGTGTGCGGTCGTGACAATCGCTGCAGAACTCCTCCGCATGACACGTGAAACACTCGTCTATCTGGGCGCCTGTGGCTTTCAGGGGATGGACGACCCTGAATCTCGCCGTGTGTGTATCAGGTACGATCTCGGTCCTGACTGCTTTCCTGCTGAAGTCGGGGTTCAGGTCACCCCCCTTGTGGCAGTCAGCGCAGAACGAAAGGGTGTGGCAGCTTTTGCACTGGGATGCGGGCCCGATGGATTCTCGTCCATGCTGCGTGACCCAGAGGGGCGTGTGGGTTTTTGTCGGGCCCAGCACAGTCTCAACTATGTCCTCCTCTTTGTGACAGTCGAAGCAGACTTTCCTCTCCGGGATGATACTCATGGAGAGAGGTTTGTGGCACTGGACACACTCGGTAATACTGTTCTGGCTGTGGATATTGTGGGAGAACCTGACAGCGTTGGCCCGGTCAGGGATAAGTACTGCAAGGACAATAAAGCACAGAAGAACCACAGATTGCATGTATTTGCACTTCATATCAGAACCTCAATGAATAGGAAACCCTGCCGGCCCATCCGGGATCACCGCTCGTCTCGTCACCGCTTTTTTCCAGCCGTGCTGTAATGCGGGCCCTGTCCGTAGGCACCCATTCCGTGCCAGCGTAGGACGTGTAGCTCATGGTGTCGGTGTCACCGTCGTTGCTTGTGCTAGAGACCTCGCCGCCTGCACCAACCCGCACTGAAGCGGTTAGAGGTGTTGAACCGCTCATCAGCACCTCCGTCAGTGTCCCGCCAAACCCTTTGTGCTGAGCCAGGCTGCCCGCCAGACGGTGCCTGCCCGGCGCCCAGTTGGCACCAATTTTATAGCGCCTGCCCCCTGCCCCCTCGCGATAGTGTTCTCTTGCGAACTCGAGAGAATATCTCAGATCTGATGAAGGTGTCAGGAGTATGGTCATCGCAGTTTCCTGGGGTGCATCGACTGCGAAGATACTGTAAATGGAATCTGAATCAAATAGCACCGTTCGCTGGGAATACTCAAATTTGGCCGACAGACGATCTGAAAAGAACAGCCGTGCTCCCAGCAGCGCCTCGTGGAAGGTTCTCGACATCATATCGTAGTTCAGCGTGAAATAGGCATTCGTAAACCGGTGCCATGAGTAAGACCAGTCAGCAGCCAGAAGCTCGGTAAGAACCGATCCTGAAGTGTACGTTCTGCCATAATCCAGCGTGAGGTTCATGCCGTTCCTGATCAGATAGTCCACGCTAAACCCCAGTGCCCGGTCCTCGCCCGGCTCCTGACCTGTGATGTTGGCAAGGTATCCCCAGCGGGTGTTGAAAGTGAACGAACCGGTTCCCATGGCTAGGGACATGCCGTCAAGGATGAAGGCGCCAGTCAGCGGACTTACAGTTTGTCGGCCAAGGACAAGTGATCTCCCGCGGTCGGCATCATAAAGAGATATAGCTGCCGAATACAGCCTGTTGAGCTCATCATCGCTGGATAAAAACTCCTCCTCGATGGTAGTTGCCCGCCCCGAAGCTTCTATTTGCACTCTGTAAAGACCCAGGGAGCCTGAGGACCTAAGGCTGACATATTCCGATGCCGCCGTGTTGGAAGTTCCATCTTCTTCTTCCCACGAGTTGGCGACGGTGACGGATCTGCCGGTGATATCAGCGCTGGCCGTGCTAACTGCCGAAGCAAGGATAAGGGCCGCAAGTATGGCCGATGCAGATCGCACGGGCTTGATGACGCACTGCAAGGATTCAGATACCTCACTGTAAGTTGGGTTGAAATCTCCAGAGCTGTAGATTTACAACAGGCCCTGCTGCTTGTCAAAAGGTTTGGAAGTAAAAAATTTGTGTTTTAAGAGGAGGGGCGGCTAATGCCTGGTTCTGCTGGGCGGGTCCGGTATCAGCATCCCGTTCACCACTTCACTCACTTCCTGAGTGTGATCGGTTGAGATCTCCGATGCCAGGTCATACAGGATCTGGGACGGATCGGCTTCGTCGAAGAAAGTTGCGAGGTAAAAAGAGATCGTGAGGAGCCGGTGAATAGCGTCCTCCAGCACTTCGGCAGCCTTCATAACCCTGTCTGTGGAATCGATCTCGGTAATGGCCCACCCCATATAGGTTTCCAGGTCTGATTTTATCTCGTTCAGATACTCGCTTATCTCATACCTGAGATCTATTGCCAGTTTGTTTTTCACGCCATATCCTCCCGCGGATGTTGTTAAGTCTGATATAGGTAAAACATGTTCATGTCAATAGACCCCTGACGCACCGCAAACAGTGCCCTCACAGGATGCCCGCCCCCCGGAAATCATAATCAGCGTTGGAGGCGTCCTGATTTCTGCATATTGGTCACTTGCGGCAAAGGGTCATGCATTGTATCTTTGCGGTGTAGGAAGCAGAAAAAGACGATACCGTTGACAGTGCGAGGATAAAATGTCCACCTCCAATGATCTTTCCCCCATCAAAGCAGTGATATTTGACGTAGGAGGCGTTCTCCTGGATTTTGACCACGCGATCACCTGGAGGTCCCTTGCGGATCTGGCCGGCGTAAGCTGGGAGCAGGTCCGGGATTTCCTCGTGGACAACCGGATGAGGATCGAGCATGAGCTTGGCTCCTGTACCTCTGATGAGATCTTTAAAAAATACAGGACCGTTTTCCAGCCCGACCTTACTTACGAAAAATTCTACTCTGCCTGGGCCCGGATATTCGAGGAGAAGGAAGATGTGGTGCAATTGGCCAGATCCATTGCCAGGCGGGTTCCGACCTACATCCTTTCAAACACAGACCCGATCCATTTTGAGTATATTGTTGATAACTATGATTTTATCGATATTTTTTCCGGGAGGATCCTTTCCTACGAGGTTGGCTTCAGGAAGCCGGATGAGGCGATCTACAAAGCAGCCCTGAATATCACGGACTGCCCTGCCGGGAATTGTCTTTTTTTCGATGACATTGAAGAGCACGTAATGGCCGGTTCTGCCGCGGGGATGTCTTCCTTCAGGTTTGTAAATGCCAGCCAGATGAGAAGTGTTCTCGAAAAATACGGGTTCGATCTTCAGGAGGATTAGGGATTGAGGCGTATCAGTAAAATAAGGTTTATAGCCTGCTCTGCGGCCCTGGTCGCAGCAGTTCTCTGGTCAGGTCCCGCAGGGGCCGTCCCGGCAGCCCAGGACATCACCGGGATTCATATGCTGGGTAACGGCCTGGAAGCCAGGCTGTACGAACGACCAGACACCTCTCTTTTCAGTGCTCTTGTACTGGTTAAAACCGGATATGCATATGAGGCAGCTTCCCGAAGAGGATATTCGCACCTGTTAGAACACCTCGTGTTTGCTGGTACCAGCAGCAGAACAAAAAAAATGATCATGAAGGACGTGGAGAGGGCAGGCGGATATATCAACGGCTTCACCAGAGCTGATTACACTGGTTACATCGTAGTGGGCCACAAGAGCAGGTTCAATGAGCTTATGGATCTGCTCTCCGATATGCTCTTTCGTTCTATCCTGGAGAAAGCAGCGCTGGAAGAGGCCCGCGAGGTAGTACTTGAAGAGGTCTTGAGGGACAGGAGCCGTCCAACGGCAAGGATCGATGGCCTCTTTCAAAGGCTCCTGTACACTGGGACCCCGTACGCTTACTCGGGCCTTGGCAGTGAGCAGAGTATCACTTCGGCAACCGTCGGCCAGATCCAAACGTATTATCATGATACTTACAGGCCCGATAATATGGTCCTTCTGGTCGCTGGAGGTCTTCACGAGAAAAAGATGCTCGAGGTCCTCAACGGAACCTTCGGTAAAGCGAGACCGGGTTCGGCCCGGCAAGTGTCAATTGGGATCCCCGTCATCACCGGCAGCCGAGTGGGCACTCTAAGGGCAGAGGTGCCGGATGTCCAGGTCAAGGTGGGGTTTGCGGGCCCCGATTCCCGCGACAATGACGTCGAAGCTCTGGAACTGTTAAGTCAGGTGCTGGGAGGCAGCGGCGGGCTGATGGAAAAAGCACTCTCCACTGCAGGGATGAAGCCGCGTTCTGTGGACGTATTCCTTCGATTAAATCATGGTTTTTCCAGATTTGTAGTGTCGGTTGACCTTCCGGCTGAGACCGATCCCGGTGCTGCCCTGGAGGTGGTGCTTACTGCCCTGGAGGGTATTGGAAGAAAAGGCATCTCCCAGGAAGAGGTCAACAGGACCAGGGACGCCATGGTTTTTTCTGAAATGGTGGGCAGGGAGAAGATACATTATTTTCTCATGGAAAAGGCCCCCTGGGTAATTTCCGGTTCACCCGGGCAGGGTTTTTCTGCCGGAAGGTGGGATCACCTGGGACCGGAGGATCTGGATGAAGTGGTAAGATCCTACCTGGTAGGCAGTCCATACACTTCACTTCTTGTGGTTCCATCAAACCGGGCTGTCAACGTACAGGATACAGGAAAAGTGTCCTTTGGAAGAAGAGTCCTGGACAATGGTCTCACGGTTCTTGCGGAGCAGCGGCCAGGTTCCCAGGTCTTTGCCCTTCATCTCATGACAAGGCAGCGCTCCGAGCTTGAGCCCGAGGGGAAGGCGGGGATCGTTGATTTCATGCACCGCATGCTTCCAAGGGGTACTGACGAAAGGTCCCATGACCAGATCGAAGATGATCTCAGGAGGCTGGGCGCTTCCCTGGAGACTACAGGTGACCCCATGAGCCCCTTTGGGGATTTCTACACCTCACGGACTTATTCGTTTCTGAAGATGCAGAGCCTGATAGACAGGTCCGATGCGGCATCGACTCTGGCTGCCGAGATGGTTACAAGCCCGTCCTTTCCAGAGGCTGAAGTGGAAGAGGTTCGAGGCCGGATGCTTGACCTTGTCTCCTACATGGACCTGAAGCCCTCGTCGGTGGCCTCCAGACTTCTTGCCGGCAGGCTCTACGACGGGGTTCTCGCGCCGGATGTCCTTGGAAGGGCAGAGACCATAAAATCTATTACAAGGCAGGATCTCCAGGATTTTCATAAGAGCTATTTCACGGGAAGAAATCTCATTCTTTCAATTGTCAGCGGTCTGCCTGTTGATGAGGCCTTTGCAATTGCAGAGGCGTATTTTGCATCCATTCCGGAGGGGCCCCCGATCACCGTAAAGCAGATTCCCCTGACCCGGGAACCCGAGACAATAAGGTCAAAACTTGGAAAGCCACAGGGAGCGATCGCCGTGGGGGCAGTCACCGGGAAGGTCGATGACAAGAGCCTTCCTGCCCTGGCGGTCGGTTCCGCGATACTTGGGCGGAGGATGTCGGCCAGCCTCAGGGAGCGTGAAGGGCTGGCATATTCGGTAGGTAGTTCTATATCCGTCGTGGGCGACAGGGCAGTGTTCCTGCTCAGTATGGGGACGGCCCCGGATAAGATAGAGAGGGCGAGGAAAAGTATCCGGCGGGAACTGGAAGTGATTTCCAGGTCACCCGTGTCCGCTGAGGAGATCGAGATGGTGGTAAGCAGCGCAGTCGGCAGGGTACAGATGAGAATGCTGTCCTCTATCAACCGTGCCTACTATCTTGCGCTGGCAGAGAAAAAAGGGCTGAGTCACCAATTCGGCGAAAAGTATCGGGATGCACTCCTGAGGGTAACTCCCGCTGATGTAAGATCGGTGCTGTCTGCCTACCTCCCTGGAAAAAATGTAGTTACAGCGATCGTGCGTTAAGCAGAGAGGGCTGAAGCTATTGCAAAGCTGATAACCACTTTTATCCTTGTTATTGCAGCCCTTTTTCTATGGGTAAGATTGCAGGAGAGAATGTCCCTGTTCGCGCCGGGAAGGGAACTTCTCGGTGACCCGTCGAGATATCAGATCCCCTTTGAAGAGGTCATCATAACTACAGAGACCGGTTTGGAACTTCACGGCTGGTATGTGGATGGTTCCGGGTCTACGGTGCTGTGGCTTCACGGCAACGCGGGCAACATATCGGACCGGCTTGATATTCTTGCTGAAATGACACGCAAACTTAATGTCTCCAGCCTGCTTTTCGATTACAGAGGGTACGGAAAAAGTGGGGGAAAACCTTCGATTAAGGGACTTAATGCGGATTCTATCGCAGCGATGAAATGGCTCGAGGAAGAGAAGGGAACGGACCCTGGATCAGTTGTTGTGTATGGGCACTCCCTCGGATCTGTTATTGCAATTGATCTGGCGATAAGGAAAGAAGGGAAGATCGGCGGCCTCGTGCTTGAAAGCCCCCTCACCAGCGCGAGGGATATGGCAAGAGAATTATACTACGGGCTTCCCGTCGATCTGCTCATGAGCCTCAAGCTGGACAACATCGGAAAGATCGGGAAGATCAGCACTCCCCTTCTTGTAATACACGGAGATGCGGATGAGGTCATACCGTTCCGCATGGGCCGGGAGCTCTTCGAGAGCGCTCATGAACCAAAGAAATTCCTTTCCATCCCCGGAGCGGGCCACAGCGACTGCTTCATCGTCGGCGGTGAGTCCTATTGGAATGC
>CAYVSA010000032.1:0-13197 GCA_964454175.1 uncultured Pseudomonadota bacterium | reverse complement strand
ACATCTTCGCTCCCCTGAATAACGCTGCTCCAAGGGCCAGAAGGACAGCCGAAACGCCGATCAGGACAACAAGGTCTGTGACCGGTCCTATTTCAGAGACTCCAAGAAGTGCCCACCTCAGCCCGTCCACGCCGTAGGTCAGGGGGTTTGCATAGGCAAGCACCTTGATGAAAAAAGGCATTTTGCCCAGAGGGAAGAGTGCACCGGACAGGAAAAAGATAGGCATGATAAGGAAATTGAAGATCAGCTGGAATCCGTGGGGATCCTCCATCCTGGAGGCCAGGGCAACACCCAGACTGGAAAAAGACAGTCCGATAAGGCCCATGAAAACAATAGACAGGAAAAGGCCGCCGGGGGACGGCACGCGCACTCCCAGGAAAAAGGAAATGACCAGAAAAAGCAGCGCCTGAAAGGAAGCTGTGGTAGTGCCTCCCGATGTTCGACCAAGCACAATGGCTAAACGGGGTATTGGAGCGACCAGCATCTCCTTAAGGAAGCCGAACTGGCGGTCCCATATTACAGAAATACCCGACACGGTAGAGGAAAACAGCAGGACCATGCCCATTATGCCGGGAGCGATGTAGTCAAGGTAGCGTTCACCCCCCGGCCTGATCGCAAATGCCTTCTGGAGTCCCAGGCCAAGGAAAGCTAGGAAGAAAAAGGGCATCCCGAGGCTGCCGATGATCCTGGAGGGAGATCTGAGGTACCTTATTACCTCCCGCTGCCAGATGGTGAAAGTGGCTCTCATCATCGCCTGTGATATCTCCTTCTCATGCGCATCTTGTCTATAGTGCTGCCAGTTTCTTCCCTTATAGTGCGGCCAGTATGGTGAAGGAAGACGTCCTCCAGGGTTGGTTTCTTAAGTGTTACAGACCTGACCATGACCTGGGAACTCGTGGCAAGTTGCATAAGAGCGGGTATCTTGGACTCACCCTCCATGACCGCCAGATGGACGCAGCCGTCATGGACTTTTGGCTCTCCAGCCCATTCGACCTCCGTCAGCAGAGCAGACAGCTTCTGGTGGTCGTCGGTCTCAACGCTCAGCAGGTCGCCCCCGAGGCCGTTCTTAAGCTCTTCGGGACTCCCCATGGCAATTATTTTGCCGTGATCCATGATCGCCACCCGCCCGCACAGAAAATCCGCCTCCTCCATCGAATGGGTCGTAAGAAGAATGGTGACATTCTTTTCGCGATTGAGCATTCGGATGTGCTCCCAGATCCTTCTGCGGGTCTGCGGGTCAAGGCCCGTCGTGGGTTCGTCGAGGAAAAGAACTGCAGGGTGGTGGAGGAGCCCCCGGGCGATCTCGAGGCGCCGCTTCATGCCGCCGGAGAAGGTTTTAACCCGGCTCGAAGTTCGATCAGTGAGGTCAACCATGGCCAGGAGTTCGGGGATATTCTGCCGTCTCCGGGCCTTTGGGACGGAGTAGAGGCGCCCGTGAAAGTCCATGTTCTCATATGCAGTGAGTTCGTCGTCAGTGGAAGGGTCCTGAAATACGAGGCCGATGGAACTCCTTACGCGGACTTTCTCGCGGGTGATCTCGAAGTTGTTAACCGTGGCAGTGCCAGATGTTGGTTTGAGCAGGGTGGCAAGCATGGATATGATCGTGGTTTTGCCGGCACCATTGGGGCCCAGGAGTCCGAAGATCTCACCTGTTGAGATAGAGAGATCGACACCGTCGACAGCTGTAAGGGCTCCGAACTGTTTTGTGAGATCGGTAGTTTGAACTGCAAACTCAAATCCCGTTGTATTGTTCACAATGTCGATCTCCTTTGGGTTGCCAGGCTCAGAGGGGAACATATCAGAAGAAAGAAGTGTTGTTAACGGGGAGTTCACATTGGTGAATCTGGAAAACCGGTAAATACTGGAGCAACAGAAGGCAGAAAACCGGCGCCTGATACTCTACCAGACACCGGTTGTTAAAATTACTTGAAGAGGTTTTTCAAGCTCTCGTTTATATCTTTTTCTAACTTCTGTCTGATCTCGTCCTGTTTCTTCTGGACCTTCTGCTGAACCTTCTTTTCGGCCTTTTTTCTGGCTGCTGCGCCTGCTGCTTTTGCCATTACAGCGGTGTCCAGTGTGAATTTTGGGAAATTCACAGTTCCGCCGATCTTAAGGGGGATCTGGAGCCGTCCAGTGCTGTCCCTGGGAAAAAGATCCTGCCGTTTTGTCGGTATCCTGACCGACAGGCTGTCAGCGAGAGCCATACGTGACTTCATACTGAGCGACCGATCCAGGCCGATGGAGCCTGTGGCCGTCAATGCCCAGTCCCTGGTTGAAATAATTGCTTTACTGATGTTTATTTTTCCACCACCGATGGTGTAGTCAGCGCTTATAGCATCGAATCGTGTCTCATTCTGTCCGGACCCGAGACCCAGGAGAGATGCTGCACCACCGGCACCTTTGAGAACATTTGTTTTTGTGAGACGTCCTTCACCGATATCGGTTTTCCCTTTGCCATTCAGGGTGCTCTTGACGTCCTCAAAAACGGTGCCCTCACCTCTGATTTCCATTTCCGAGGAAACCTTGCCATAGATCATCCCCCCCAGGCTGGAAAAGGCTGTGATGGCTTCGTTGATCTCCACATTCTTCATCTTCATGGATGAACCGAATCTCAGCAGGTCCCTGCCGAGGTCGGTCCAGGCTGAACCAGCCATTCGGCCTCCGAAAGCGGAAAAAACCATTCTATCCAGGGAAAATTTCGTACCGGCAAATGACATGACAGCAGTCAGATTGTCGAAATTTACTTTCTCGAACCTTCCCTTGGCCACTGAAACATTGCCGGAAAAAGAGACTGGGGAATTGCCGACGGGCTTGAATGTATCATTTTGTTCCCGGCCTTCTCCGCCTTGGCCATCTGTGCTCTCATCCTTCCCAAGGAGGGCCGGTCCTCGGTCAAGCTCAAAATTTGAGGAGGTGAAATCAACCTTGGCCAAGAGGTCCCTGCCGTAGCTTCCGGTGATTGTTCCGCTTACGGTAACGTCACCGGCAAGTGTGGCGATGCTGCCCATGGCTGGAAATATTCTGTCCCAGCTGGCCAGGGGTATCGGCTCTGATGAGATCGTTAAATTCACCCGACCCTTCGGTCCGGGATTCCTTATAGTCCCCGCCGCGGATATCTTGGCCCTGTCGATGTCGAGAGTGAAGGAGTCAAAGCGCAGTATCTTTCTTGAGGTGTCGAAAAAACCTCTCTGGGTTGTGGTGCCAGAAAAATTCCTCACCATGGGGGTCCCGTCCCTGGAAGTGATCGAGATGTCCTTAAGCGTAGCTGCGTGTTCGAAAGCCACTCCCTTACTCATGGTGCCCTTAACGGTGCGTTTTGATGCGACGCTTCCGGAGATATCCACGGGGAGGGGACCGGCAAGGTTCTTGATCCTCGCCAGATCGAAGGCCGGTGCATCAACCGTTATGTTGAAGGGAACTTTTTCGGGATCAGGTATCTTTCCTACAGGCCCTACTTTACCCCCGATGAGCAGGTCGTTGGTCTTGCCGTTCAGGCCTGCTGAAGCCTTGATGGCGATTGGCTTGTCCAGGGACAAATCTCGCAGGGCCAGGTTTATTCCTGAAATAGTAATGCCGGCTTTCAGACGATCTATAGTTTCATCAGCGTAGAAGATCTCACCGCCGGTGACCTTGATGTCTTCTACGAGCATGTCAACGGGCAACCTGCTGTCACCACCTGTACCGGCTGGTTTTATATCGGTGGTGGTTTTCTCAACCTCCATTTCCTTCGGGACCAGATCCTTCCAGTTCCAGACCCCTGATCTACTCCTGATCAGTCTGATCCTGGGGCTGACAATATTGATATGTTCAACCTCGATCTTTCGACGCAGGAGGGGAAAAAACCGTACTCTCAGGTCGAAGGAATCAAGGGAGGCAAAAGACCCGTCTCCGAAGCCCCTGGCTTCTGAAATCGATAGGCCCTCAAGTTTGACCCTGGGTCCGCCCCACAGGGTGAAACTGGTACCGGAGATGCTCACTTTTCTGCCGAGAGCTTCCGAGGCCTTTTCTTCGGCTGCAACCCGGACCTTTTCCAGGTTGACAAGAGACGGCAGCGCGACTGTCAGCGCAACTGCCCCGACAATAACCAGAACAAAAAGTACCAGTATGATCATGCCGAATTTTTTCATATCATCCCCCAGTCTGGATACTGTCCCTGGTCTCACGTCCCCGGACCCATGTACTCAATCCCATGTCCAATTTTATGAATCCAGTGAAAGTCTCGCTTTACCGTGATCCGGGACTTGGGACCTGGGACCTGGGACTACTTTTTTTCACAACGCCAAACGGCAATTCAACGCACTTTTCAAAGGAAGATCCATCCCAGCAGTACACTCGGCGGTGCCCGGGCTGGCTGTCATCCCCAAGGTCGAGGAACGTAATGCTTGGTTTTCCGTTGAAAGAGCCCAGAAGAGGATATCCGGCTGGTCTTGTAGAGTCTTCCAGCAGCAGTTTAAATGAGGCACCGGCATCACCTTCCGCATATTCCATGACTCGGGAGATCATTACATCCCTATCCGGTGAAACCAGGTTCACGATCACCTCCATGCTGCCATCTCCTGTGGCGTCGGTGATCTCGAAAGAGTACAGCCCCGGGCCCGATTTACCCATTTTTGCAGTGTAGTCCCACCACCGAATCCATCTGTCATTTTCAGAGTGAAAAAAGGTGAGGTTGGTGGTTTGGCCCGTACGATAAAGGATCCCGATCTCCTCAACCCCGTCTCCGTCGGCGTCACCCATGGCGTATTTGACCACCTTGGTGTCATCCGGGAGGGCACTGTAGATATCCGGGTTGGCTGCTGCTGTGCCAATAGATGCGCACAGGAAAAGCACCGACATCAAAATAAGAAGTACTCGTCGCGGCCTCTTGCCTGCCGCAGGCGCCAGGGTGGTTTTTGAATTCACCATAGGATCAAGTATAAAGGGCAACAAGGCCCCTTACAAGGATGGCACAAAGAGCTGCGGTTCGGAGTTGACATCCGCGGAAAGGAACGAAAAGGTAAAATAAAGCCTTAGACTCAGTCAGTAACTCGATTATGGAGCCGTATTAGTGTATCATTACAAGTGCAGGCAGAGACGAGAGGACTTTTCATGGGCACCCGGTTAAATTCAGCTCATGTATGTAAGAACTTAACAGTGGGCCCCGAAGCGGGGCAAGGAGGAAGTCATGGGTCAAAAGGACCCCAGGGGCCCGGGCGGTCCCTTTGGGCAGCCGCCTATTTTCAAGAAACCTGAATTCAGGATCCCTAAATTCCCCAAACTGAAGCTCCCGGCCAGGGGCCAAAAGTCCACGTCAGTGCTGATAGCCGTTCTGGCGCTTATCGGGCTCATCTACAACCTGTTTCTGGTCAATATAGCTCCTAATGAGTACGGGATAAAGGAAGTCAAGATCGGCATTAACAGAGGTATCCAGGAGAAGGTATACGAAACCGGGCTGAATTTCATACTGCCATTCGGTCTGGAGGTTATGCACCGCTTCCCCAGGGATCTTCAGCTGTTTGAGATGACCAACTTCCCCACCAGGGCCACAAAACTGCACCGCTATGAGAAGGCAGCGCTCATCCAGACATCGGACGGTTTTTTCGTGGATGTGGATCTCACCATAATCTACAGGATCACCGATCCATACAAGGTTATTACCACTGTGGGTCCCGGGAGGATGTTTGAAGACAACGGTATCATTCCCAAGGCGGAGCCGGTCATGAAACAGGCCCTCGGGGAACTTTCCACAGAGGAGTTCTACATAAGCCCGCTGCGTTATGAAAAGGTGATCAAAGCCAAGGAGCTTCTGGACGAGGGTTTGCGGCCAATGGGAATAAGGGTTGACCAGGTCCTGGTGAGATACTTCCAGTACAGCGAGGAGATCCAGAAAAATATCGAGGCAAAGAAACTCCAGGATCAACTTGTCTTTAAAAACCAGGCTGAAAGAAAGGCCGCCGAAGAGGCAGCCAAGCTCAACAAGGTTATCGGCGAGGGCGAGGCTTCCGTAAAAGTCAAGCTCCAGGAGGGTACAGCCTACAAAGTAAGGAGGATCGCCGAACGGGACCTGTATGCCCGCAAAAAACAGGCAGAGGGTGACCTGCTGGTGAAGTTGGCTGATGCCAGAAAGACGGAACTGAAAAACAGGGCACTAAGAGGCGCCGGATCAGAGCGGCTTGTCGGCCTTAAAATGGCTGAGGTGTACGAGGGACTTGACGTGATAATCCTGTCGAGCGACGGAGCGGCCGGTGTTAACCCCCTTGATCTTGAAAAGACTCTGAATTTATTCGAGGTCAGGAAGGGAGGTAAGTGATGAGACATCCAAGATGGTTGTTGATCCCGGTTCTTTTTACGTCCCTGCTGACAGCTGGCTGCTGGCCCCACACAACGGGTCCCACCGAAGTGGGTGTTCGAACAGTCAAACTGGGCATCTTTGGGAAAAAAGGCGTTCAATCCACATACTATGCCCCGGGCTCAACATACTTTTTTATGCCCATTATTAATGATTGGAATACGTTTGACCTGAACCTCCAGACCATGGAGATGACATTCGACCCGAGGAAGGGCGATCTGAGGGCAAGAGACGATCTGCTCTTTAAGACGATAGATGGTAATGACATCAGCCTCGATGTTATCATCCAGTACCGCCTTGCTCCTGATAAAGCCCCATATATTCTCCAGAATGTTGCCGCGAACGATGATCTCCTAAGGCAGAATGTCGTGAGAGCTGTAGCCCGCAGCCGCCCCAGGGATATCTTCGGTGAGCTAAAGACGGAAGGGTTCTACATCTCAAAACAGAGGCAGGACAAGGCCGAAAAAGCCCGTACAGTACTCAATGAGATCCTTAACCCGTACGGTGTCAACGTAGAAAGGGTTTCCACAAAGGACTATCGCTTCAATCCAGCCTATAAACAGGCCATCGAAGATCGCAAGGTGGCCGAACAGCTTGCGGAAAAGAACAAGGCGCAGGCCCGGGCTGTGCTGGAAGACTACCTGCGCAGGGTGCAGGATGCCCAGGGTGAGGTTAACAAGGTGGTGGCAGAAGCAGACGGTGAGTACGAGAGGGCCAAACTCCAGGCGGATGCCTACTTTCAGCAGCAAAAAAGTATCGCTATGGCAATAAAGGCTGAAGGTGAGGCTGACGCAAAGGGTATAAAGGCAATGAACGAGGCCCTTGTGGGCTCGGGTGGCGAGGTTATGGTAAAATTAAAGATCGCCGAGGTCCTCAAGGGTAAGAAAATAATACTCCTGCCGATTTCAGAAGGGGGCCTTAACCTCAAGACAACAGATGTCAACGACCTTCTGAATATATACGGCCTCAGGGCCCTGTCGCCGCAGGCGCCAGGATCGACAGCGACCGGGAAGAAATAGTTGAAAGTTGAACGTTAAGACCACCCGCGAAAGACTCAAAGCCCGGGCCCGTATGAATTATGCGGTCCGGGCTTATTTTAATGGCGAAGGGTTTGTGGAGGTAACTACAACCGCCGCTCTCAGGTTCCCCAACCTGGACCCCAATGTCAAACCTGTGTGGTTTTCTCCTGGAAGCATTTGCGCGGCTGATGGAGGTCTCTGGCTTCACACTTCACCAGAGCTTTCGATGAAAAAACTCGTTGCAGAAGGTTCCGGGGACATATTCCAGATCTGCCAGGTCTTCCGGGACGAATCGCCCTCCCCCATACACAATTTCGAGTTCACCATGCTGGAGTGGTACAGGACCGGGGCCGATTACAGAGATGCCGTGAAGGATACTGTCAACGTCCTGCTTGCCGTTTGCCAGGCCGTGTGCGGCAAGACTACAGTCACCAGGGATGGTGTTGAGTTTAACATGGAGGGCCCCTGGGAGGAGATCAGCATGGCCGAGGCCTTTACAAGGTTTGCGGGCACCTCTTCTTTTGAGAGGCCGCATCTTGTGGATGCCCTGGAAAAAAGAGGATATGCAGGCCTCGAAGAGGAGAGCCTGGAAGATCTGTTCTTCAGGCTCTTTGTTGACGCAGTTGAGCCGATGCTGGGAAAGTTCCGGCCAACGGTGATCAGGGATTTTCCCGCCTTTCTGGGAACCATGGCAAAGCCGGCCGAAAGTGATCCGTCGATCCTTGAAAGGTTTGAAATATATGTGGGCGGCCTCGAACTTGCCAACGGATTTACGGAACTCACCGACACGGTTGATCTGAGAGGCAGGATGAAAAAAGTACTTGAGTCTTTTCAAGACAGCGGATTGCCTGACCTGTCCATTGACGAGGAGTTCATACAGGCCGCAGGAGGGCTCGGCCAGTGTGCCGGAGTATCGGTGGGGCTAGACCGCCTTGCAATGCTTGTCATGGAAGCTGAGGATATCTCTCAGGTGATGTTCCCATGCAGAAGTGAAGATCGCGGCTGAAGGCTGCCGAAACATGTTGAATATTATCATCGCCTGGTCCCCGGTAATCCTCATCGCCCTGCTTGCAGTGGTGTTTCGCAGGGGTGCCCTGGACCTCGGCATCGCCGGTCTGGTCTGGTGCATATTCATCGCGCCCCTTGTTTTTGACACACCGATGAATGTCGTTCTCCTGTCCATTGTGGACGGATTTGTAACCACCCTGCCCCTGCTGCTCGTTGTCTACGGCGGGATACTGCTCTCTTCGCTCCTTGTCGAGACAGGGTCCCTTGAAAGGCTATCGAAGTGGATCACTGCAGGCGCGAAAGACAGGTGGCAGAGCCTCATGCTGCTTTCGATCGGAATGGGCAATGCTCTCGAGGGTGCAGGTATAATCGCCGAACCGGTGGCAGCACCTATCCTTAGGGCCTCCGGACTGTCACCAACCACTTCAGCCGTACTGAGCATTCTGGGCTACAGCGGCCTCATGACTCTGGCGCTAGGTGGTGTGATCATAACCGTTATGGTGAATGTAACCGGGTACCCGGCCAATGTCCTTGCAGGGCATGTCGCAGTGCTCTCGATACCGGCTACAGTTATGATGGCGTGGCTTATCCCCTTTTACGCAGGCAGTTCCGGAGACCTTTGGCGAAAATTACCCTTCATCACCACGATCGGTCTGGTACCGGGTGTTGCGGCCTGGGCAGCGGTGCAAATAGCTGGCTATCAGATCGCGGCCATGGCAGGCGGCGTGGCAGTCATTCTTCTTATCGTTTTACCGCGAATAAAGACCATGAAGATGGACGCTGCGGTGCTAAAAGACATAATCCCCTTTGCGGTAATGGGAGGCGGACTTCTCGCCGCCAATCTCCTGCCCGGCTACAGGGAATGGGTAAGGACCGTGCTGGTGTGGAAAGTGGAGGTTATACCCGGCCATGCAGTTTTGTTCCGTCCCCTTGCGGATGCCTACCTGTACCTTCTGCTGGCCTTCGTTACGGGATTTTTCACCTTGCAGCGCGGCGGTTCTCTCGCGGGGTTTTTCCGGAGGGGCAGCGTACAGAGTTGGAAAACCATCACAGCAATGGCCCTGTTCGGCTCCATGGGGCAGGTTATCTCCTTTACCGGCTCCATGGGAGGGCTTACCTCAGTTGACGCAGCCAAAAATATCCCAACGATCCTTGCGGGCAGCATGGCAGGTGCCGGGTCTTTATATCCTGTGATAGTCCCGGTCCTTGGTTGGGTCGGAACGTTTCTGACAGGGTATGGGGTTGCGTCGATCATGCTTTTTGCCGTCCTTCAAAAAGGGATCGCCGCGAACCTGGGGATCTCGCCTGAACTGCTCATTTCAGGTCTGGCGGTGGGAGCCAGTATCGGGAGTATTTCAAGCCCTTTCAAGGTGGCCTTTGCAGCGTCTCTTTCAGATGCTGCCGGGATGGAGGGAGATATCCTTCGCAGTACTATTCCCATGGGGGTCGCGGTCTGCCTGGCACTGGGAGTTGTGCTTTATTTTATGATATGAGATCCATGTAATTGGGCTCCGGGCTATAGGCAGGGAAAATTCTATGGGAGAAAAACATGTGCAAACCTGAATTGGAAAATCTGATGGATCCGAAAAGTGAACTTCCCTTTGATCTTGATTCCTGGGTTGATCTGGCGCCCTTTGAGCTCCTTCTGGGCATGAAGATCGAGAGCGCCGCAAACGGTGAGGCAGTACTCACCATGCCCTTCACGGTAAAACTGGCGCAGGGCGCGGGCCTCCTTCACGGTGGGGCTATTACTGCCCTGGCGGACACTGCCGCGGCCATGGCTGTTAAAACCCTGCTTCCGGAGGGCACGCACTTTGCCACCGTGAGTCTTGAGACGGATTTTCTTGCACCCGTTCGCGAAGGGCAGGTTATGGCGATAGCAAGGGCTGAGCCGTCCCTGGACCGGGAGAGGGTCTATGAGAGTAATGTTGACGTGCTGGGCGAGGATGGTTCGGTGGTGGTAACATTCGAGTCGGTGTTTGTTGTGGCCAGGGACCAGTAAACATTTTTCATGGCATGAACATTATGCGCAAAGATGATTTTGTGCTTGCCGAGCTCCTTCTCCTGGCCAGCCGGCTGGAAGTCCAGGTGAGAAGAGAAAAGCTCGGAGACACCGAAGCCCCGGCGCACAGTGGGCTGGCTTTTATCGAGGGCAGGCCAGTTATCTTCCTGGACAGACAACTCCAGCCCGATGAGGCGGTGGATGTAATGGCAAGGGAACTCATAAAATTCAGGATGGATGATATCTACCTGAAACCGGCGATAAGGAAGCTCTTTGAGAATACACCCGCCAATAGCGAAGAAGAGTGATTTAATCCGAAGGCTTTGACCAGGCCTGTGTGACTCCTTAAATTGGTCTAATCGGCTGGGTACTTTAGACTTTCTGGACAGTTTTGTGGCATAATGGCACTATGAACAGTTTTTTAATCACATCTTTTTTTCCCGTCATTGACGCAATGACCGATCAGGCGGTCCTGATCACCGTCCCCGACCTGCGTATCGTACACGCCAACGGCCCTTACCTTACCGCCAGCGGCCTGACCCTGGATGAGGCAAAATACCTGTTCTGCTATAATACAGGCCACCGCCGGGATTCCCCGTGCGACACCGGAGCCCACACCTGCCCGGCACAGACATCCATTGAAACGGGGATGCCTTCGTCGTCCATACACACCCACTTGGACGTGGACGGCAAAGATGTCCTCGTTTTAATCTCTTCACTCCCGGTCCGGGACAGCGACGGTATGATCACTCATGTCCTGGAGATCATCCGCCGAAAAGACGAGTTAACGCTGCTCCACGAGGGCTTGAAGCAAAAGACCGGGTTCCTCGATGATATCATCCAGACCTGCCCAGAGGGGATCATCGGAAACGACCGAAAGGGGAACATCTTCATTTTCAATAAGGGGGCTGAGGAGATCTTCGGATACAAGCGTGAGGATGTCATCAGGAAGTTGCGTGTGAAACAGCTTTACCCGGAGGGGAAAGCAATAGAGATCAGGGATCAGATCTATTCGGAAAATTACGGCGGACATGGAAGCCTCAAAGGTTTTGAGACGATTGTTCAGGACATACACGGGCGGGAGATTCCCATCCGCATCAGCTGCACCCTCCTTTTCGAGGACGGCCTGGAAATTGGCGTCATCGGCTTCTTTACCGACATCTCGCAGCGCAAGGCCATGGAGGCCGAACTTCTGAGCCTCTCCATCACGGACGGACTGACCGGCCTGTATAACCGGCGACACTTCCAGGTACTGGTGCAGCATGAGATCGAAAGGATCTGTCGCAATGACAGATCGTCCTCCCTCCTTTTCCTCGACGTGGACCATTTCAAGATGTACAACGACACACATGGCCACACCGAAGGTGACGTTGTTCTCCAGGCCCTCGGCGAACTCATGAGCAGCTCTGTAAGAGTTGTGGACACTTGCTTTCGCTACGGCGGAGAGGAGTTCGCCATCCTCCTCCCCGACACATCCGCCTCACAAGCCTTCATCCCTGCGGAGCGCATCCGCGCCCGGATGGCCGAGACCCCGTTCCTGCCCAGCGGGTGCAAGGAACCGGTAAAGGTGACCATCTCCATCGGCATAGCGGAGCTCACCGCCGAACGGAACCTGAACGAGATCATCCGCCTGGCCGACGAGGCCATGTACACCGCCAAGCAAACCGGCAGGGATCGCATCGTTATGTCCGGCCACCCGGGTCCTTCCGGTTCGCCAAGCCCTGGCGAGGCATGAAATGGTTCATTTTACAGCTCTCTTTGCGTTTATATACTTAGCATTTTCCTCTCATACAGCGCTGACCTATCGACCGATGTGCGCCCTTCGGCAAGAGTGACAGCTGCCGAGGCTGATCTCCCTGAGCGTGAACTGGCGAAGTTCAGGATGGATGATATCTACCAGAAACCGGCAATAAGGAAACTTTTCGAGGATATTCCTGATGACGGTTGAGTCAAACGTGGGGTTTTGACCAGACCTGTGTAACATAATCGTCAAGAAACTCGACTTTTTCACTGAGCAGGCCCTTTTCTGTCAGTTTTACCTTCAACTGTGTGGAATCCGCGTAATCGATGCCGGAAAGCACCATGGTCCCGCCCTCCCTTAGGAGCACGCTTAATCCTCCAGTCAGGTTAATGAGGATATCGCCGTAAAGATTTGCCAGGATCAGGTCAAAGACACCTCTGTCCCTTACGCAACCGAGATCACCACATACAGCCCATATCCTGTTGCCTAAATCGTTTAAACCAGCGTTTCGTGCCGCTGCTTCCACAGCTTCTTTTTCGATGTCCAGGGCAACACATGAACTTGCTCCCATCAATACGGCGGCAAGGGCAAGGATCCCTGTTCCCGTTCCCAGGTCGAGGGCCCTGGATCCGTTGATTGATGCCAGATCCTCGATAGCCTTCACGCAGCTTTCTGTGGTCTCGTGGCGGCCGGAGCCGAAAGCTCTGCCGTATCCCAGTATAATGCCCAGCCTGCCATCATCTGCACTGAAGTCAGGAGGGATCACGGAAAAACACTCACCGATTTCAAAAGGGGTGAAACTCCCATCGGCATGTTTTCGCCAATTATCGCTCATGAGTCGGGATGAAGGTCACAAAATCAGTCTGGTTGAGCCTGTGGCGCTGCTTGTGCAGTATCCACCATCCGGGCTGCGGAAAGCTGATATTTCGTTTGAATTTTTCTAAACTCATGGACACGGCGCTGTCTCGCGAGGCTGAATAACTTGATTGTAAAATCGGTTCATCTCCAATGTAGTTGGTCAAATCCCTGTATAGAATACTCATAATGCCGGGCTGTCTGGTACCACCACATTACAGGCGATAAACCCAACACCGAGACG
>CAYVSA010000031.1:0-22500 GCA_964454175.1 uncultured Pseudomonadota bacterium | reverse complement strand
ATGAAGATCGACTGCTATTTCTCCTACCAGTGTATGACTGAAGACCGCCTCCGAGAGAACCTCACAGAGGCCATTGAGTTAGAGGGGGTGGAGGCCGAAGTAACCTACAGCAGGATCGGGAACGAAACCGCAGCTGAAAAGGGCCTGATCGGCTCTCCTACTATCCTCATTAACGGCCGGGATCCCTTCCCCGCCGGGGACATGACCGGATTTTCCTGAAGAATGTTTGAAGACGAGTCCGGGAGGCTCGCAAACGTCCCTTCAGTCGAGGCCTTTCGTAGTGCGATCCGGGGTTCCTGAGAGTTCCGTCCAGGCAGACTGTCGCCGAGAACGCGGCATGCGAAAGTGCTATTGTGGGAGTTGGTAGCACCCTGATGGGTGCCGATCGCGACCAAAGACCAATGACCAAGGTGGTTGGAAATGGAATATAAAGCACCGGGAAATGGAGGAAACATGGATTTTTACAAGCTTGTCAGGAAAAGGGAGAGCGTGAGGAGCTACGACCCAGACAGGCCGGTGGAAAAGAATGTACTGGAACGTATCCTCAATGCTGGCCGCCTGGCCCCCTCGGCAGTCAACTACCAGCCGTGGCGGTTCCTGCTTGTCTCTTCGCCGGAGATGCTGGCAAAGGTGAGGGCATGTTATGCCCGGGAGTGGTTCGCCGATACGCCGCACATCCTGATAGTCGTCGGGAAGAGGGATGAAGCCTGGGTCAGGAAGAGCGACGGCTACAACTCCCTCGAGACCGACGTGACGATTGCCCTGGACCACATGATCCTTGCCGCAGAGTACGAGGGCGTTGGAACCTGCTGGATCGGTGCCTTCGACCCAGACGCACTCAGGAACGCCCTGTCCCTTGCGGATAACGAGATCGTCTACTCCCTGACGCCCATTGGATACCCGAAGGCCGGTTACACCAGGCGGGAGAAGAAGAGAAAACCCCTCGCAGAGGTCGTCGAGTACATCTAGCAGTGTCTGCCTGAATCTGTATCAGGCCGGACGGCCTGGTCTTTTCCTGATGATATGACCCACGGCAACAGCGGCAAGGAAGGTCAACAGGCCGCCTACCAGCCCGGCTGTGCCCTTTCCGGAGGGGGCCTCGGACATCCTGCCGGGCTCATCTCCGTCTCCAGCTCCGCTAATCTTGTTTTCTGTCTTGTATCCCGGGAAAAGGGCGGTTTTGTCCTGCGCCTTTTCCGCTTCCTCATGAAGGCTGCTTTCGGCACCCTTTAATCCTTTGTTTGCGGTGAGTTTTTCAATGGACCACTCCAGCCCGTCCGGGTTCTGCGAGGCAAACCAGGAAAGCCCTCCCCCGATAACAAGGGCCGCCGAAAGCAGGACGGACAAGAGGATTTTCATCCGGGGCGGGCGGACAGGACCGGAAACTCCGGCAGTTTCCAGCACTTCAGGCTGGGCCCTCCAGACAAAGGCTACAACCGCTGCGGTTACAACACCCTCGACTACTCCGATCACCAGGTGGACAGGCTGCATCAAGAGAAAAAAGGACCTGAAGGGAAGTTCCGAAATACCCGAGGCCACAGTCTCAACGACTACTCCGGCCGATCCAAGCTGCAGGGCTACTATACTTGCCGCAATGCAGGCCGTCGTCGTCCTGGAAGATGTGGGCGCCCTTCCGGCGATCGGCCTGTATATGAGCGCGTAGGCCGCGAAGCAGGAGAAAAAACCTATGTTGAAGATGTTGGCGCCAAGGGCCAGGAGGCCGCCGTCGGCGAAGAACAGGGCCTGAACGGTGAGCACCGAAGCAACTGTGAGGAAGCCTGCACAGGGGCCCAGCAGTATGGCGAGTATCATCCCTCCCGCCAGGTGCCCCGACGAGCCGGTGCCCGGGATAGTGAAGTTAATCATCTGCGCGGCGAATATGAATGCTCCCAGGACGCCCATGAGGGGCACACGGAAATCGTCCATGCCTTGCCGGACTTTCCTGGAACTGTATGCCGTTACTGCGGCTGTGGCTGCCCACATGCTCCCGCCTACTGCGGGGGTCAGCAGGGCGTCTGCCATGTGCATGGCGGCTCCTCATTTGGGTGTTACGTTTTATAAATTTATGCTACCATTTCAACCATACAGCGCATTCGATTTCGTGTCAACATTTTCACAATCGTGTTACCGGAGGGCATATGTCAGAACTGACCCGTTTCGGCATATCGATGGACGCCGCACTGCTAGCCAGTTTCGACCAGCTTATTGAGCGCAAGGGATACGTAAACCGCTCCGAGGCCATCCGAGACCTGGTTCGCAGCGCACTGGTGGAGGAACAGTGGTCGAAGGGAAACGAACAGACCGTGGGCACCGTGACGATAGTCTACGACCACCACGTCCGCGACCTGGCTGATAAACTCACCGAACACCAGCACGCCCACCACGACAACATAGTCTCTGCCCTCCACGTCCACCTTGACCACGACAACTGCCTGGAGGTGGTGGTTGTCAGGGGCAGGTCGTCCGATGTGCAGCGGCTGGCCGATGAGCTGATTGGCACCAAGGGCGTGAAGCACGGCAAACTGGTGACAACCACTACCGGCCGCAACCTCCGCTGACCTCATGGCCGTACTGGAAAAAGCACTTTTCAGCATTGGCAGGCTCGACAGTCTGGCCCGACAGGACACCGCCATCCACAGGATCGACCCCAGGGCAAAGATCATCACGACGGCCGTTTTTGTAGTCAGTATCGTGTCCTTCGGCAAATACGAGATCTCCGCCCTCCTGCCCTACCTCGTATACCCCCTGGCCGTGGCGGGTGCAGGGAAGGTGCCTTTAGGTTACGTCGCCAGGCGCATCGCCGTTGTGGCGCCCTTCGCTATCATGGTGGGTATGTTCAACCCTCTCCTGGATAAAGAGGTATTAATGCAGGCTGGGCCCCTTGCCGTCACCGGGGGATGGGTCTCCTTCGCCTCCATCCTCCTCCGATTCGCCCTGACCATCGGGACAGCAGTCATCCTCGTGGCCGTGACCAGCTTCGAGGACATCTGCATGGCCCTGCAGCGTCTGGGCGTGCCCCGCGTCTTTACCGTTCAGCTCATGTTCCTTTACCGGTATATGTTCGTCCTGGCCGAAGAAGCCCTGCGACTGGTCCGGGCTCGCGCTCTGCGCTCTTTCGGCAGGAGGGGAACGGGCATTAAAGCCTACGGGAGCCTTGCCGGCAGCCTGCTGGTCAGGACACTGGACCGGGCACGCAGGATCCATCTGGCCATGCTCAGCCGTGGCTTTTCCGGCGAGATACGGACCATGTCGGAACTCTCTGCCGGCCCTGCCGAGGCGTTTTTCATCCTCGGCTGGTGCAGTCTTTTCGTAGCCTTCAGGTTATGGGACCTGCCAGTTCTGCTTGGCAGTGTCGTCATGAGGTTTCCTGGATGAGCCATCACATCGTAGAGGTCGATTCCCTGGCCTACACCTACCCTGACGGGACCAGGGCGCTCAACGGGGTTTCCTTCAGGATCACCCACGGCGAGTCAGTTGCGGTAGTTGGAGCCAACGGTGCCGGCAAATCCACCCTCCTGCTCCACCTCAACGGGTACCTGACGCCCCAGGAGGGACAGGTACGCATCGGCGACTTTCCGCTGACGAAGGGGACCATCAATGACGTGCGAAGGACAGTCGGTATGGTCTTCCAGGACCCGGACGACCAGCTGTTCATGCCGACAGTTGCCGAGGACGTGGCCTTCGGGCCCCTGAACCTCGGACTACCTGCAGAAGAGATCGAGGCCCGTGTGGCAGATTCACTTGACCGGGTAGGCGCCGCCTCACTGGGGAACAGGCCTCCCCACCGTCTCTCGGGAGGTGAGAAGAGGGCCGTTTCCATAGCCACCGTCCTGGCCATGAGCCCGGATATCCTTGTCATGGACGAGCCCAGCTCCAACCTGGACCCCCGCTCAAGGAGGAGGCTGGTAGAGCTTCTGGGCGGTTTCGCCCACACCAGGATAATCGCCACCCACGACCTGGACCTGGCAAAGAACCTGTGTGAGAGGACTATAGTGCTAGCGGAGGGAAAATCGGCCGCCGACGGCCCCACCGGGGAGATCTTCAGCGATGGCGAACTACTTGAAAGGTGCGGGCTGTGATGCCAGAGAAATGCTGGCTGTTCTGCAAAATTAGCTCATCTGATTACCACTCATTTTCGCAAGAAAACCTGGACTCAGAAGTCTTTTACCCTGAATGGCTCATCGTGTCCCGGTATCACCCAGTTAGAAATCTCAACAATCTTTTTCATACTTGCAAGACTTTCCTTGCTGCAAACGCGGACAGCAGGAAGCACCCATTTGACATAATTACTTTTGGTGGGAAGTGCGTCACCTGCAATTACAATAGTTTCGCGGGATTCACTGAAAACCGATGAGGCACCTCTTATGATGACACTTATGCTGTCCCATGTATGTCCAGGTGTCTTTATGAGGGATACTCTTTCATCCAACAAAACCTCATCGTCACTGACCAGGGGATACTTTTTGGTAACCACCGCCTTTTTAGCCAGCCATAATAACCCCTGGCGTCCGCATAAAACAGCAGCCCTTTCGAACAAATGATTTCCACCCGTATGATCCGGATGCGGGTGGGTGTTGATGACGATGCTTATGTCACGAAGCTGCAGACCGGCTCGGGACAGATTTTCCTGTATTTTCTCACCTTCATCCGTCGGGCCGGTATCGACTACTATTTTATGTCCAATGGTGCTTATCAGGGTCACCGAGGACCTGGCATCCAGGATAGTTCCATCAGGGGCCCTTCTCAAAATCCCCGGTCGCAAAACCCTTACATCCGCAGCATCTACATCCACACCAATATTACCCGACACACCAAATTATTCTCATACATGCACACACCGAATTCATAAAATTACAATTTGGCACACAGATCGAAGACTTCCTCCCTGAGCCTCGAAAACTTCGGATCGGAGCGCTCCCTTGGCCTGGGAATATCGACGTCGAAAATATCCATAATCCTGGATGGGCGGCTTGACATGACCATGACACGGTCTCCAAGATATATGGCTTCGTTCACGTTGTGAGTTACAAAGACAACTGTTGTTTGCCTCCTCTCCCAGACCTCAAGGAGAAAGTTCTGCATCTCCATCCTCGTTTGGCTGTCCAGGAAACCAAATGGTTCGTCCATCAACAGTACTTCGGGATTTGCGATGAGGGTACGGGCGATTGCTACCCTCTGTTTCATGCCACCGGATAGCATTCTGGGGTATGTATCCTCAAAACCGAAAAGCCCGAACTCCTTCACGTATTTCAAGGCCTCCCGGCGTCTCTGCATCCTGGGTACACCACGGATCTCAAGACCCATCTCAATATTCTGGACGGTCGTCCTCCAGGGAAACAGGGCCAACTCCTGAAAAACCAGCCCCACACGGTTATCGTTGTCGGAAATAATCTCCCCGTCCAAGAGGATACTCCCCTCTGTCGCGGCTTCCAGACCAGCTATGATCTTGAGCAGGGTCGTTTTCCCGCAGCCGCTGGGACCGACAATGGATACAAACTGGCCCTTCTCTATACTGCAGTCCAACTGCTCAATTACCTGAACCTCATTGAGAGTCCCGTTACCGGGAAATATTTTTTTCAATCCCGACAAACTGAGATTCAGTGCCATTTGTTCTCCCTCATCAGTGTCTCCATTTAATCAGTTTTTTCTCCGCCAACCGCAGCAGCCCGTCAATGACGAGTCCGATCATACCAATTACCATCATTCCCGCAAGAACTTCATCTGGCCGCTGGATGTCTCTGGCCGTCATTATCATATAACCCAAACCATAGCCTTCTTTGACGCCCGAAAATTCTGCTGCCACTAAAGTCATCCACCCGAGACCCAAGCCTATCCTCATCCCGGTGATTATGGTTGGAATGGCCCCGGGGACGAGAACCCTGAACACAACGTCCCTCTTTTTGGCATTCAGAGTCAGTATCGCCTCTATGAGAATGGGATCGATGCCGAGCACACCGGAGGAGGTATTGAGTAGGATCGGGAAAAAGGCACCCAGGAAGATGATGAACGCTGCTGATTTTGTCCCGATGCCGAACCACATAATAGCGATGGGGATCCAGGCCAGCGGAGGGATCGGCCTAAAGAGTTCTACCAGCGGCTCCAGCATGAAACGGACCCTCTTTGACCAACCTATGGAGATTCCCAAGGGTATAGCAGTCAAGACCGCAGCTGCATACCCTATAAATACTCTTTCCAGACTGTACAGAATATGGGTGTGTAGTAGGTGGCCCGGAGGCAGGCCAACCGTTATCAGATTACCGAGACCAATCAGGACCTGAACGGGAGACGGCAGTTTGTAGACCGGGACCAGGCCGATTGAACACACAGCCTGCCATAAAGCGACCAGAACAAGCGGCGGGACAAGCTGTTTTCCTCTCATCGGGCCTCGATATCACCCAGGAAATCCTCGTTAATGAAATCAGACACGAAGGCATCGATATCATCAACCCTAAGGTATCCTAGTTCAGAAAGGAACCTGACATACTCCCTCTCACCGGCTACACTTGGAACGAAGGTGTACTCTACTGACTTGAGGGCCCTGCGCACCGACGGCTCATCCATCCCGGTGTACTTGACGCCAATGCGTATTGCCTCCTCGTTATTGGCCCTGATAAACTCTGTTGCCCTGATGTGGGCGCGCACTACCTTTTTTACCTTCCCGGGTTCCGATTCCATGAATTCAGCATCAGATACGAGAACGCAGCATGGATGGTCGGCCCAAATGTCCCCTGAGCTTGCCAGGTTCCTGCCCACCTGTTCTACCTCGGCTTTAGAAGGATAGGGCTCCCAGGCGATAAAGGCGTCGATCTGACCCGCTCGGAGGGCCTCGATCATTTCTGGAGGTTTGATGATCACTATATTTACTTTGGAGGGATCAATACCTGCATTTGACAGGGCTTTACTCAACAGAAAATCCTGAACCGTTGCGTGACCAGGCACACCGACAACTTTCCCCTCCAGAGCTGAGACCGCATTGATATCCGTTGAAGTTCTGGACACCATCAATGCCGAACCCTCAGTGTTGACCTGAGCTACAACCTTCACATCGGCAGTCCGGTTGGCAACAGCAAAAGTGGACGGAGCCTCTCCGACGTAACCCATATCAAGGGCGCCGGCGGTAAAAGCGCTCATGAGTTCTGGTCCAGCTCTGAATATACCCGCGATTTCAACCTCGACTCCCTCTTCCTGGAAATAACCCTTCTCCAGTGCAACCCACAGGGCAAGGTGATGAATGTCATTTTGAAGATAGGCCATCCTGACAGGAGTGTCTTCGGATTTTCCCTCCCTGGACGGGTTGTCACGAGTCAGGAAGAGGGCACCTGCTACAGCAATCACTGCAATAACCATAAATGTTGCTTTTTTCATCTTATCCTCACTATGATCAAGTCTGAATTCCGATTATCGCTCTGATTCGAGCCGCTTCACAGCCGGAAAGTAGCTGGAGCTTTCAGGTCTTCCGGGTACTTACTTTCCGGGCGTCAACAGCAGCACCTCGCCCACCCGGTTCCACGGCCGATCAAGACTCTTTGATCCGAGACCTCGATTAATCGCTGAAAGCTCGTCACTTCCGGGATGAACCTCAAAGCCGGCATCTTTCCAGAGTCCGGCCACAGACCTCTGATCCGGACACGCCTCTGTTACGAGAGCGTATACAGCGGCACCTAGGGACATACAGTATCCTGCCAGGATCGACACCTTCTCAGTCGGCAGATAATCCAGAATGTTGCTAAGGTAGACGAAATCGTGCCGGTTTCGTGTCCTCCCGAGATAATCGACAATGTCCTCCTGAGACACTTTCACCCGTTTGCCTGCATCCCTGGCCTGCGTGAAAGCATCGTCCTCGAAAAAGAACCTTATCCGGAACAGGTGCTCCATCGCGTAATAAACCTGCTCTTCAAGGTAAAGACGGTCCCTGGCCTCGACAAAATGATCCCGTAAGACCGGATAGACTTCGAGCGAAAACCACTCCCTTAACTCTTCCGGTGAATGGAGTCGGCCCAGGGCCGTCAGAATCTTGCCGAAATATTCCACCTGAAACAGGGAGATATCCACATACACCGCCCCTGTTTTCCCGGGAAGAGTCCTTGCAACCTCCAGGATCAACAATCCTGATCCACCGACGAACACAGGGAATCGCGGCGCAGCGCCGAGCATGGCAATTGCCTCCCGGACCGCGTGAGCATCTTCGTTGGGCAGAAAAAACCTGCTCTTTTGGCCCCACATTGGTTGTGAAACGATCATCTTTTAGAAAATCCCGTAAAGGAATCCTTCGCCCAATCCCACAGGACCTGCGTGTCACCATCTTTTGAGAAACGAACCTGGGATCCGCTGCAGAAATGGCCGATGTCCAACATGTCCAGAGAACGGTTTTCAAAAAGCTCCGATACGAATCCCCAGTTTTTTCCAGCTACAGCAAGTATAAAACCGTAGGAGAAATATGCCAGCAGCCATCTGCCAGGATCAATTCCCTCAGGGACTGGGACCCTGTTCAGATCAATGCGCATTCCAAGACCAGAGGCTTCGGCAAACATCAGGGCTGTGCCTGCGATTCCTGCCATGCTGATATCTTTTCCTGCGCACACCATCCCGGATTCAGCAGCTTTTGGAAGGAGCTCCAGATCCCCCACGTGGTCCCGGGCGCTCCTGGCCGGGATGGAGTTCCAGAACCCCAGTTCGTCCAGCCAGCTGCCCTCGGGATTATACACGAGAGCGACCCTGTCTTCAGGATGGGCATCGAAACTGGTGATCAAACGCCTGGCCCTGCCAAGGACCGTGAGAGAGATTGAGGCCATTCCTTCGCTTATAAGTGTATGGCCCCCGACAATGGGCACGTTGAAACGCGCCGCAAAGTTCCGCATCCCCCTTAGAACTTCTCCAGCGGTATTAGGGTCACTGCTGCCGATGACATTGACCAAAGCAGTCGGGTGGCCGCCCATTGAGTAAATATCATTCACATTTGCCAGTACAGCACTTCTACCAGCGAAAAAAGGGTCCAACTCAACCAGGGAAGGAATAATCCCCTCAGCAGCCAGGAGCAGGTACTCATCGCCATCGGCAATGACAGCAGCATCATCCCCATTGAGAATGTGGGAATCCAGGGAGTCTTGTTCATTATAGCCTACAATGGTGCCGATGGATCTCTTCTGAGCGAACTGCCTGGAAGCACGAATCCCCTCCACCAGCGCTGAAAGGCCGGGCCGGCTCATTTTCCAATCTCGAGAATGGAGGACAGTCCCATGGACATACCCGCGAAGGTATCAACCCCGCTGGAATGCCCCTGGTTCAGCAGCCTGGTCGTGGAATCCTTCATGGCATCAATGTCCCCGACGTGGAAGGAGACAAGCCAATCCGAAACGTCCTCTGAAACCAGGCCATCGGCTGCTGCCCGGATGCACTGTGATGAAAATGGCGATGTCCTTTTCCCCGCCTCCATGGCCAGGGTTTTTAAAAGTTCGGTATCGGGGCCCGGTCCTCCGCTACTGTGGTGAAAGCGCAGGGCTGCTATCAGGCCAACCAGGAAATCGTCTCCTGAAGGGGTGAGCCCTTCACCTATTCCCGCAAGGTCGACTGCGCTGGTTGCCATTCCCAGCCAATCTTTCTTGCGGATAGTCTCCATCACGCTGTCTAGAACAGGGACTACGGCCTGGGTGATAATTCCTTGAAGGGGGCTTGTGATAACAAAGGAGCTGAATCCATCCTTGAAAGTGGTAGTGGCTACCAATCTGCGCGCCTCTTGGAGACATGAAAACATGGCTGTAACATCAACCATGTCGTTGACGCACATTGGCGGCGTGAATATTTCCATTGTACTCAGGTCTTCCCGGTAAAGATCCGAGATAACGATCTTATTCAATAAAAGTTTGAATCCCGATCCCACCCGAAGTGCGGCAGGGAAATGAACAGTTCTGATGGTAAAGGGGTGGTTCGGGATATCCAGTGTCCCGAGTGTGATAGTTGTGTCGTCGGACTTCAGGTGTGTTGATCTGTCAAATACAGCGGCCACACTGCCGGTGACGCCCCTACGCGCCATCTCCAGGACGGCACAGCCGATGTTTCCACCCATAGCCTCAATCTTCCACTGACTGCAGCAGCAGGTCCTCGACCCCCAATAATTCCAGCGGGGCACTCAACCTTTTAATTGATTGAGTAAAGCTCGTCTGGCAGAAGGGGCACATTGTAACCAGAGTGTCAGCACCGGTGGCAATTGCCTCCCGCACCCTCCTGTCTGCAATGTCATCGGCCATTTCCGGATAGTTGGCCTTAACACCCCCGCCGGCACCGCAGCACCGCGAGTCCTCCATGGTGCTCTCCATCTCCAGAAGGGTCAAGCCCGGGATAGCTTTGAGTATCTCCCTGGGCTCGTTAAAAATATTCTGGGAGCGTCCCAGGTGACAGGGATCATGATAGGTTACCTTTCTGTTTATCACCTTGGAAGGCTTAATCTCTCCGCACCGTATCAAGTCAACGTATACTTCTGAAAAATGTTTGACTTCAAAGCTCCACTCCTTACCCAGGATCCCGGCAAACTTGGGGTAATCTGCCTTGAGGGTCTTCGAGCAGCCACCGCACGGAGTGACGATCTCTTTTACACCCAGCTTGTGGAACAGGTCGATGTTCGACTCGATCAACTGCAGGGCCGTCCCCATCTGGCCTGTCCTCAGGATCGGGCTTCCGCAGCACACTTCATCGCTACCCGCATAGGCATAAGAGATCCCCTGTTTTTGCAGAATGGTCACACCTGTCTGAAGCATAAACGGCATTTTGTAGGACGCTGTGCATCCACCGAACACCAGAATGTCAGCCTCCCCGGCAGGCTGGTGGTCAGGGAGCATCCACTGGTGTCTCTCGTTGGTGGGTTCGCCGTAGGGGTTGCTGTAGGTGTCCACGCTTTCCCTGAGTTTCCGGTGCATCGGCATCGGGCCAATGCCCTGTTCCACCGACATTGCACGAAGCGTCTCCCAAAGGGGGACCAGCGGGATATCCGTCTGACATACCTCCTCGCACCTCTCGCAGGTGGTGCACTGATAGAGGCGATCCACCCAGTCGGGGGTCAGCTTTTCCTTTCCTTCCAGTACCTGCTTTATGTAATGCACTTTTGCACGTGGTGAAAACGCCTCGAATCCACCCCCGAAGGGATGGGTAGTGCACGCCGGCTTGCAGAATCCGCACCGGGCGCACGTGTCAACGGAATGGAGGAGCTCGCTGGAGATCTCAACTTTCGCCCGTGGGTCAAATTTGTCTTTTTCCATTGTCCTAGTTATCCATCCTTTCCCTGGCAGAGCGCCTGTACACCAGTGCCTTTGAAAGGGGTGATGTGATGCTGGAGGCCAGGTCGATCAGTGAACCAACTTTAACAAACGGGAGAAGTTTCACCTTCGGTGAGAAGATCTTGCCCGGATTGAGGAGACCTCCCGGATCCGTCCTCCTCTTTTCCCGAAGGAGGGCGTCTAATTTTTCCTGCCCGAAAATCTTGCGGGAACTGGAAGCAAACCAGAGACCGGCTGTGTAAACGGACCCTCCGTATCTCTCTGCAACCCGAATAGGTCTGAGTGCCTTTGCCATTCGAAGCTGGTAGAGAAATCTGTTTGCATCGTCCAGGATATATACCAGCACCGCCATTCTCCCTTCGTGAATGACTACCGCCTCCATGCCCAGAAGTTCTCGTGAGAGGTCGTCCTCTATCCCTTTCCAGGTTTTTCGGAAATTCTCAGCGGGGAGAAAAAACTCGCTTACCAGGACGGAAGGGCCCAGCTTTTTAATGCGCATAGGGTAGAACCTGTCATCCCATGAGTGTTTCGCAACAGCCTCATCAAGAATCACGCCACTGAACCGCGAAGTGATATTGGTTAAAGCAGATTCGTCGACCCCACTTCCTGAAAGGACTACTATCGCCAAAAACGAGCCCTTCGGAACCGATTCCTCTTCACCCATGTCTTTTTTCATCTCCACATATCCAGGCGAGTGAAGTATTACGGTGTAGGGGTGCAGATCGTCGCAGACAGCCATGACGAACCCCTCAACAGCATCAGCATCAGGTAGGGCGATGGCATAGGGCCGCTGTTCTTCAAGCTTCCTGCACCGAAGCCTCAGCCGTGTGATGACACCCAGTATCCCGCAGGCCTGGTAATGGAGGACAAGATCGTCTCCGGAAAAAGTCCTCAGCTGGCCGTCCAGCCCGATAACGTCTATTGCAAGGACCACATCCCGGATACTGCCGTACTGAAGGCTGCCGAGCCCTACCCCTCCCATAGCAAACCACCCACCTACGGTAGAAGAAGGAGCGCTCGTAGGGACTATGCAGTTATCCAGCCCAACTTTGTTCAACTCGTGGGAAAGCTGCTTCCAGATGACGCCGGGTTCCACATCCACCGTCATGTCTCCTTTGTCTACCTTAATAATGCGGTTCATCTCGACCAGATCCAGAAGGATTCCCATCCTTGTTGGGATGGCACCGCCGTAACCCGAACTGGCCTGCCCCCTGGGGGTGACCGGTATCCGAAATTCCCCCGCAACTGCAAGGGTCTCCTTCACATCCTGTGCTGAGCGTGCGATGACGACAGCTTCAGGAACGTTGTCGATAAGGCTCATGACCAGAGAGGGTATCTCTCCGATGTCATGATCGTAAGTGGCGAGGATCTCGGCATCGAAACTGACCTTCTCTGCCAGTTTTTTCTCAAGAAGTTCACAGGCCCTCTTGTCCATAATCTCTCCTAAAGGGTCGAGGTATCCGGTGAAACGCGCACAACCATCACCTTGCGAATATTACTTCAACTTGTAGAAAGTGTAACATTCATAGCAGCACGGGCCGCTTCAGCGTTCGTCTGGAAGAGGAAAACACCGGCTTCACTTAATCGGTTTTCCTGTGCAGACTGGGACTGTGGATCCTGTTCGGTACCACATACATGGGCAAGGACAACCGGGCCTTCCTTATCGTGACCCGATCCGGCCTCTTCCAGGGAGGAGGCGATATCTCCTGCTGGATCAGCATTTGACCCGTATCCCAGCACCACATCCAGAAGGAGAACTCTTGTTTGCGGGTCCACCAGGGCATCCACAATATATTCACCACGCAGCGTTGAATCTATCATGGGATGAGGCCGGCCACGAGTGAACTGATCATCCCCAAGATCGATGCAATAGTTCTTACGGAAGAGATCTTCTCCAGCAGTTTTTTTCGTGTTCCCGATGTTTGATCCGACCTCCAGCGCTCCAGTAAAAATCGTCAGGGCCTCACTGCAAAGGGTGCCACCTGAAAAAAGGCCCCTGAGGAATTTTCTGGATTCAGGCATCGAGCCAGCCCGTTCAGCCAACCCAGGCGGAAGGTCCATTGCCGGCCGTTCCTTACCCATGGCAAGAAATGCAGCCTCTTCGAGTGTGTTCACAAAGATTATACTGTCTTTGTCTCTGGGCAACTTCCCCTCGCCGAGCAGACACATCACCACTGGCAGCCCACTTTTTCCGGCTTCCCTCAGCACCCGCCTGATCGAGTTAGGGGCACCCGGCTTGGAGACGAGTACGAGTGATCGCGTCGATCGGTCTTCCGAAAGCTTCCTGATCGCCGCCGCCATCATTTTTCCCCCTATCTGTTCACTTAGATCGCGGCCTCCCACTCCGACAGCATGGGAGATACCACCTCCCATCTTGTGGATCAGACACGTGATCTCCTGGATGCCGGTTCCGGAGGCGCCGACAATACCGACCTCACCTCGCCGCACGACGTTGGCAAAAGCAAAGGGAACTCCGTTGATGATGGATGTGCCGCAATCAGGTCCCATCATCAGCAGACCTTTTCTGAGAGCCCTTTCCTTCAAAAAGAGTTCATCCTCGATGGAAACATTGTCGGAAAAGAGCATCACGTTAAGTCCCCTGTCAATGGCCATCATTACTTCCAGCTTGGCGAACTCGCCGGGAACAGATATCAGTGTATAGTTGGCTTCAGGCAGCTCACCCATCGCCTCGTCCATAGACTGCACATCTCTTTCCTGTGCAGTACCCCGGATGGCCTCACCAAGGAGCCTGTCCACCTCGATTAGAGCAGTATCAAAGTGTTTACCGGATTCAGCGTCGATACAGATAACCAGGTCTTTGGGAGTGGAAGACTCCACGTCCCTGTTAAAAAGACCCAGGTCCTTCAGAATCTTCTTGTTGCCCTCGGTTCCCAGGATAGCCAGGACCTTTTCAACCCCCTCAAGGGAGCTGACCTGCTGGGATATCTTCATCAGGCGCACAGAGTCGTGATATTGATTTCTTCTTATGATCGCCTTGAAAGCCATCGCTAGGCCCCTTTAATCGTCAAGCAGCCTTTCGCTGACAATCCTGGTGCAGGCACCATGATTGAGCGCATCCACGACATTCCTTTCGCCAGTTATGATAACCTCTTTGCCTCCCCTTTCAACGAATTCGACGGCCGCTTCGATCTTCGGGCCCATGCTTCCGGACGGGAACTGGCCCTCTTCGAACCACTTCCTGGCTTCCTCCACTGTCATGACGTCAACTTCACTTTGAGTCGGCTTCCCGAAATCCAGGCTGACCTTGTTCACTCCTGTCAGGATCATGAACAGTTCTGCACCAAGATTATAAGCAAGAAGCGAGGCGGTAAAATCCTTATCAATTACTCCTTCGGTACCGATTATCTTACCAGTCTTGTAGTTAATCGGGATCCCCCCTCCGCCGCAGGCGATTACTATTATACCGCTATCAAGCAGTTTTCTTATAACGTTCAGGGCCAGCACTTTTCTTGGGCGCGGGGAAAATACAACTCTGCGATACCCGCGGCTGGAATCCTCTACTATATGCCATCCTTTTTCATTCCTCAGTTCCTCGGCCCTCTTTACAGTGTAAAAGGGCCCGATGGGCTTCGTGGGCTCCTGGTAGGCAAGATCGTCCTCGTCCACCACAACCTGGGTCAGGATTGCAGTAACCTCCTTCTGGAGACATTCCTCTTCCAGAACTGATCGCATGCTGATGAGCAGCATGTGACCCAAAAGCCCCTGAGAAGACGCTACTGCCACATCGAGAGGGGGAACGGGGATTAAGTCACGGGCATTCTCGAACTGGATGAGCAGGTTCCCAACCTGGGGTCCGTTGCCGTGCACGATGACAAGTTCATACCGCTTGTGGAGGATAGCCAGCATCTGGCGACAGGTTTCCTGGGCGTTCCTCAACTGGGTCTCGAAGGCCATATCTTCATTGGAACTGAGTATCGCGTTTCCACCAAAGGCAACAACAGCAACTGGCTTACTCATTATTTCCTCCAAAATGGGTGACAGCTTTCTCGAACGCTTCTATTGGCGCTCTGGCAATCCCGGCTCCAATCTGACCAACCCCTGAGGATTTGTGTATTACACCTGTATCTATTATCGGTGTGATCCCCGTTTGTACGACTTTGCGAATATCGATCCCTAACGGCGCGGACATGAAATCCGCAGAAGCAGGTGCGAATTTGGGATTGCTCCCCGCGCAGATGCTTTTCATTGTCTTCATGGCCCTGACCGAGTCTTCCATGGTGCCTCCCACGAAAGAACATATTGAGGGGGCTGCACCGATGACCATTCCACCAAGCCCCGCCGTTTCCACAATGGCACTGTCACCGATGTCACCGGCGGCATCCTCAAAGGAATACCCCGAATAGTAAATTGCCTCGTCCATGGGAGCAGCAGGAGAGATGAACCATCGACCTCCACCACCCCCTACCCTGAGTGCAAAATCAACACCGTTGCGGGACATTGCCGTAACGATCATGGAGTTCTTTATCCCGTGGGCAGCATCGGCGGTTACTTTGCACGCGGTAAGGGTCAGGTTCAGGAAAAAGTGGTTGTTGCTGCCGATAAATTCCACTATTTCCAGAATAGATCTTCTGTCCAGACAGGTTTTGAGAAGGAGTGGATAGAGCCGCTGCAGCAAAAGCGACGTACATGCCGCACTTCTTGCATGTGCTTCATCGCCCATCTGGACCGCCTCAGAAAGGATGGCATGCAGGTCGATGCCGCCTTCGCTGTGCTTCAGTGCTTCCTTGAGACCTGGTCCCAGAGTATCCTTGATCCACCTGAGCCTCTGGATGCTTCCATCGTCATATGTGCCCATCCACAGAACATTTCCTTTCCCCTCGTTAAAGGTGGACCAGGACCTGTTCCCGAAGGATTTATTCTGGGTGACGATAACGCTCATGGATGGAGTTATGACGCCACACATAGGTCCAATGCTGTTTAACGTGTAGTTTGGTGCCAGCACGATCTTCCCGCTGCGTATCTTCTTTTTCAGCTCTGATTTGTCCCTTACCCATCCCTCAAAAACTGCCGCACCTTCCACAGCGCGCTGTTGAGGGTCACACATATCGTCGAAATCGATAGGCGGGCCAGAGTGCAGCACATGGTTTGGCAGCATGCCGGGGATCTCGTCTTTCGCTTCTCCTACGTCGATCCAAACAGGATTGCTTTTGAGCATCCTGGCTATGGTGTTGGCGTTAGCCCTATCGTACTTTGCGCCTCTCAAGCGTACCAGAGACTCGGCCAGATGGTGATCCCCACCCGCTGGCGGACGCCAATCCACGTGGACCGAAGGGACGTTCAGAGCCTTGAGGTCATGGTAAAATTCCTTCAGGCCAATGTTGATTACTCTGACTTCACGATCAAGTTCGTTCATGCGCTGCCATCAACGAGGATCTCGATCTCAATATCCTCAGCAAGTGAATTAGAGATGAAACAGTAGTCTGAGGCCATCTTTACAACCTCCTTCAGGCGGTCATCAGGGTAGTCTCCCTGGATACTGATGATAATTTTCCTGTACCGGAACTTTTCGGGATGCTTTTTTCCCTCAACACTCAATGTGAGATTCTCTATGCTCTCCCGGAATCTCCCAATGATGTGGACGATGGATTGGCCCATACAGGAAGCTATGGCCCAGAGAAACAGCTCACTAGGCATCGGCCCCGCCCCATCTCCGCCGTACTGTTCAGCCTGATCGGATGTTATTGTGAGATGGTCTGAAACCATCTCGAATTTATAATCTTCCAGAAACTTCGCCGTAACCTTCATTGAGTACCCCGGTCAAGGGGGTTTTCCATTAACTGATGCCTTACGCCGTTGTAGGCAAACGGCTCTCCCACCCGGAACCACCCCAACCTCCTGAAATACCGGACATTCTGGATCTGGACTTTGGCAAGGAAACGGTCGACATCATCATGCCTCTTCATCGTTTCAACAGCCTCCTGAACCAGGCGGGTGCCAAGGTCGTATCTCCGATAGTCCATGTGGACGGCCAGTCGACCACCGTACCAGATGCCTTCCGACTCCTGGTAGCATCTTACTACTCCGGCAATCCGTCCGTCACAGCAAGCGATGATGGGGATGCTGATCTCGTCGTGTTCGTCCCGGTCGGAATCCTCGAATATTCCCTGTTCCTCCACGAAAACCTGGTGCCGGATCGTGAAGTATGCTTCCAACTCCCAGGGCTCCGAGGCAATCCTGAGTTCCAGCTTGGGCGTCGAGAACTGATGGGTAGCTGATAACCTGGTTTCGATTTTTTCTCTTTCTAACATCAGTGCTCCTCTACAGCGCCAGACGAATTACTACCACCCTCGGTGAACTGGAGCAGCGAACAGGCTTTGCACTTGACACATCCGGCACTGCTCTGGTCAGCATTCATTCGGTTTTGTTCAAGCATTTTACCGACTTTAACGTACATCCTGTAGAGGTATTCTGCGTCGGGAGGTACCGCACCCGCCACAAATGTGCTTGAAATGGCCCGCAGGGGAACCAGGAAAGGATAAACTCCCATTTTTATAGCTTCACCACACCTGGACAGGGTGAGTTCCTCATCCTCACCCAGACCCAGAATAATAAAAGTGCTTACTCTGCCCTTCCCAAAAACAGCCACAGCATCTTCGAAGGTTTTAAAGTAGGTCTCGATATTGATGGATGATTTCCCCGGGGTGAATCTTGAGCGGATCACAGGATCAAAGCTCTCGACATGAATGCCGATGTCATCAACACCCATCTTCTTCATGTTCGCGAAAACCCCCAAATCTTCCGGTGGTTCGCACTGGGCCTGGATCGGAAGACCAGTTTCCCTCTTGACTGCGAATGCGCACTGGGCGAGATAATCGGCACCCTTGTTGACAAGATCAGTGGTTCCAGTAGTCAATGTAACGTGTGTGACACCATCGAGACGTTTTGCGGCTGCACCAACCTCCGCCAGCTGGGCCGGGGTCTTTGTGTGAATTGTGAGCCCGTTCTTCAGTGAGAGTCCTACACCGCAGAAGCGGCATCTCATGTCGATATTGTTGTATCGAACGCATTCCTGGACCACAGTAGAAGCGAGGCAGTTGGTGCCGTGCAGCCTGGCTATCTGTTTATAGGGAATGCCATCCTTTGTTTTCAATTTGTAAAACGCAGGGGAACTGACCTGCTGTACAGTGTCTATAACTTCCCCGTTTTTCCTCAGGATACGCCGGTCGCCGAGATTTTCTATGACATACTGTGAGTTCCTGGCAGATTCGTTTAAAGTCGGGACCATCAGGGTGATGCCGTTCGAAAAAATGAAAGCCTTATCGTCCGTCGGCCCGGCTCCGCCTTTGCGGGACATAATTTTGTTGCTATCCCGGACGCCACACCTCTGCAACTCAATAAAGTCTTTCAGTCTCTTATCCATCACCCTGACAGTCTCCAGAATACTAATTCAAATTCCGTTGAAATCATGCGTTGCTGTTAACTGTAGCGAGATTATATCCCGAACAGGCGCTCAGCATTGTTCCAGAAGACGTTGTCCTTCAGTTCCTCGGACATCTCCAGGCCATCGATCTTATAATATTCACCCCAGAAATCGCTCCAGGGTTCATCTGACCCAAATAAGACGCGATCCTCGCCAATGCCCTGTTTTTCAATTTCGTCAAACAACCATCGGGGACCGAAACCCACAGCCCAGGAGGTATCAGTGTATACCTGGAAACCCTCCCGAATCAGGTTGAAAAACTCTGGTATGAACTTAATATGTCCAGATACTCCTCCGCCGGCATGAACTACATGGACCTTTACTTCTTTTCCGAACTTCCTGACAAATTTGATGCAGTTGTTCACATCGGACCCTCCGCCAGGGCTGGTGTGAAGATGAAGGACATAGTCATGCTTTTTTGCCACTTCAAGGACAGCATCCCAAGCCTCTTTATCATCGTCATCCCACTCATCCGGGTCCCAGTTCCCGCCAAGGAGACAGGTTGATTTGAGAACTCTGATTCCAGGTGCTCCAGCGCTTTTGAGCGCTTCCAGGGTCGCCTCCTTCATTTTACCCATTGGTGAAAACCATATCCCTCCAAGAATCCTCTTGTCCTTAGGTTCGCAGGCCTCCAGAACCACAGGGTTGAGACCGAAAGGTTGGCTGGGATCCGGAATACCATAATTGGACATCACAACTGCCCTATCCACTCCCAATTCATCCATAAGCATAATCTTCGAGGCTCGATCAGGGTCATCGAAAACCGTGGGACTAACCGGATCAGGAATACCGTAATAAGGGAACCCGTCCATGGCGCCGATATGACAATGGGCGTCAAAAACCCTGCGCTCAAGTTTAAGTCCCCTGTTAAAGCGTCCCATAAATACCCCTCCGTTTCTTGGCTAATGCAATGCACTTGTTAAGGTGACCACATTACCCTGCTTGCGAACAGAATTACACTGTCCACGTTGCCAGGATCAGTCCACCTGCCCTCTGATGTTCAATTACACAATCGAGAACATCCAGAGGATCAATGAGGGTCACGCCTTCCATCACGTCTTCTTCCCTGTGGCCGTATAGAGCAGCCAGGGCAAACCGGCACGCGAGGACTCGTCCCCCCTCATTCATGATAACCTGAAGCTGTTTGTTAAACGCCAGGTGGCCAGGGAAAGCCTCATCACCAACATTCGGATAACCTCGAGAGGAAGCGGCCATTAGAGCACCGGGCCCATAGAGGAGAAGGGTCGTATCGTAACCTTTGCGCACCAGACGAGTACAGGTGAGCATATTAATCAGTCCAACCGAACCCTCATAGGGTACTGTGTGCATCGTGATCAATGCTTTTTCCCCATCTTTCGCTTTGTAATCCTCGTACAGTTTCGGATTCATGTTAACGATACTGTCGCCTGCCTTCGGTCTCGGAATTTCTACCTTAGCCATATCTCTACTCCTTTTCTCTGGTGCACCGCAGGAAATATCACTGAGCGGTGCACAGTTAATAATATGAGAACGAAGCAAACGATATGCCAACATGACGTCAGGGCTAATCCATTGAAAACAAATCGTTATTGGAAGGATTATTGTAAAAGTGTACAACGAGATTACGTTATTAGCGAAATTACGTTTGACAATAAACGAATTTTCGTTTAGCGATTACTACATGGTAAACCTGTTGAACAGTGAATTTCAGGCCTTTCAAGAACTGCTGTTTGAGATGGCCCAGCAGCTGTCTCTCGACGCTCTTCTCAAGCTTATAGTCGAGCGGCTGGCTGATTATGAGGAGATAGCCCTTTCCCGCATATGGCTGATCCTGCCGGGTGACATCTGTCCCTCCTGTCCGATGGCCGCTCAATGCGTGGACAACAACAAGTGTCTCCACCTCATGGCCAGTTCAGGACGATCCGTCCGCCCAGATGGCGAAAATTGGTCCCGCACCGACGGGAGTTATCGCCGAATCCCATTCGGCCACAGAAAAGTCGGCCGCATCGGTGTAGACGGTCAGCCCTTTGAGGCCATCAATGTAGACAAGGATACGGAAACCTTTGCGGACATCGAATGGGCAAGGAACGAACAGATAAGCAGTTTCGGCGGCCAGCCTCTTATCTTTCGCGGTGAGATCCTGGGTGTCCTCGCAATCTTCTCACGTAGAAATCTGAAGGAGGGACTCCTCCCAATGCTCAGAATGGTGGCCGATCATGTGGCAATAGCCATAGCCAACGCCCGGGCCTTTGAAAAGATCAGCCAGCTCAAAAGCCAACTTGAGGTCGAAAACATTTATCTCAAGGAGGAGTTTAACACTGCCCAGGCATACGGCGACCTTATCGGCATGAGCCCTGATCACCAGAAAGTCGTTCAACAGATCGAGCTGGTGGCGCCCACAAACGCCAGCGTCCTTATCCTGGGTGAAACCGGAACGGGAAAAGAACTCGTCGCACGAGAGCTTCACCGAAGAAGCCTTCGCCAGGACAAACCTTTGATCAAAGTGAATTGCGCGGCGGTCCCGAAGGAACTATGGAACAGTGAATTTTTAGGGCATGTCAAGGGGGCCTTTACCGGAGCCGTTAAAGACCGAATGGGCCGTCTCATGGCTGCTGACAGAGGCACAATGTTTCTGGATGAGGTTGGCGAAACGCCCCTTGAACATCAAAGTAAACTCCTCAGGATCATACAGGAGGGTGAATTCGAAAGGGTCGGGGAGGAGAAAACCCAAAGAGTAGATATCCGCTTTATTTCAGCAACGAACAGACCCCTTGACAGGGCAGTAGAGCTGACTCAATTCAGAAAGGACCTTTATTACCGTTTGAATGTCTTCCCCATCGAGGTGGCCCCTCTGCGCCGCAGGGTGGAGGACATCCCCCTTCTCGCGGAATACTTCCTCAATCTGATAGCCCGAAAGATGAACAGGCCCAAACCGAGCCTGACCCAGAAGCAGATCACCATGCTGCAAAGCTATGATTGGCCAGGCAACATCAGGGAATTGCAAAATGTCCTGGAAAGAGCAATGATCAGATCCCGGTCAGGTTTGATAGCGCTGGATCTTCAAAATATTTCCGGGGACACCACCCATTACACCCCAACATCCAGAGACCGGGAAGAAGTAACGGTCGAAGTTAAGCCTGAGGCGGAAATGATCAAGTTAAACAGGGAAAACACAATCGCGGCTCTCAGGCGGACAAACTGGAAGATCTATGGATCAGGGGGAGCCGCAGAACTTTTGGGATTAAGGCCGACGACCCTTGTTAGCCGTATCAAGAGAATGGAACTTAAAAAACCGTAGGATCTCTATGGCGACAGACCCACTGACATGATCTTAAGCGGTAGAAAACTGCTGGACAACTATTGCCTCTGAATAACCGTCTAAAGGCGAATCAAATCCAACGACCCTCTCTTTACTCTTGAATAAAAAGGTATTGAGGTTAAAATAAAGGTGTGGGGGCGAGCTGGCTTCGACGGGGGTCATTGACGTCCGTGGTGCATGCCGAGGATCCGGTGGCCTCGTAAAAAACCGGATATTATAGCTGCCAATGAATCTGGCTACGCTCTGGCTGCCTAACTAATACTTAGGTACGTCAGCACTGCCCTGACGGCGCCCGTAACGTTAGACCGCAGTGTCATAAGCTCGGGCTTGTTCCCTGTCGCCGCCCGGCCTTCAGGGAAGACACTCAGTCGGGCTCATCCCGCAGTTGTCCTGTCCGTGGGATCGCTTCGGGAGACATAAAACACGGAATAAGCATGTAGGACCGCGAGGCAGAAAGCTTCCGGACGCGGGTTCGACTCCCGCCGCCTCCACCA